>JACQKK010000105.1 GCA_016204605.1 Candidatus Lambdaproteobacteria bacterium | reverse complement strand
TGGCCCACGAGGAGATGCCGAAAGCCGTCAAGAACTACACCAAGGCGCTCGGCAAGGGGCTGCTCAAGGTGTTCTCGAAGATGGGCATCTCGACCATCCAGAGCTACCACGGCGCGCAGATCTTCGAGGCCCTCGGCATCAACCAGGAGCTGATCGACCGCTACTTCACCAACACCGCCTCGCGCATCGGCGGGGCGGGGTTGCGGGAGATCGCGCAGGAGGTCTACAAGCGCCACGCCTTCGCGTTCCCGCGCAGCGGGCGCAAGAACCCCTATCTCGACGTGGGCGGCGTGTACCAGTTCCGCCGCGACGGCGAGTACCACACCGTCAACCCGGATACGGTGATCTGGCTGCAGCGTGCGGTGCGGCAGAACAGCCAGGAGGCGTACGACCGCTATGCCCTGCTCGTGAACGACCAGAGCCGGCGGCTGGGCACCCTGCGCGGCCTGTTCGAGCTCACCCCCAACCCGATCCCGCTGGCGGAGGTGGAGCCCGCGGCGGAGATCGTCAAGCGCTTCTGCACCGGCGCCATGTCGCTCGGCTCCATCAGCCGCGAGGCCCACGAGACCCTGGCCATCGCCATGAACCGCCTGGGGGGCCGGAGCAACACTGGCGAGGGCGGCGAGGATCCCGAACGCTTCACCCCCGACGCCAGCGGCGACAGCCGCAACAGCGCCATCAAGCAGGTGGCCTCGGGCCGCTTCGGCGTCAACAGCTGGTACCTCGTCAACGCCCGCGAGCTGCAGATCAAGATCGCCCAGGGCGCCAAGCCCGGCGAGGGCGGCCAGTTGCCCGGCCACAAGATCGACCGTTACATCGGCAGCATCCGCTTCACCACCCCGGGCGTGCCGCTGATCTCGCCCCCGCCCCACCACGACATCTACTCGATCGAGGACCTGAAGCAGCTCATCTTCGACCTGAAGAACAGCAGCCCCGACGCCGACGTCTCGGTGAAGCTGGTCTCGGAGACGGGCGTGGGCACGGTGGCGGCAGGCGTGGCCAAGGCCAAGGCCGACCAGGTGCTGATCTCCGGCCACGACGGCGGCACCGGCGCCTCGCCCCAGAGCTCGATCCAGCACGCCGGCACCCCCTGGGAGCTGGGGCTGGCGGAGACGCAGCAGACGCTCGTGTTGAACAACCTGCGCAGCCGTATCCGGGTGCAGGTGGATGGCCAGCTCAAGACCGGCCGCGACGTGGTGGTGGGCGCCCTGTTGGGCGCGGAGGAGTTCGGGTTCTCCACCTCGCCCCTGGTGGCGCTGGGCTGCATCATGATGCGCGTGTGCCACCTCAACACCTGCCCCGTCGGCATCGCCACCCAGGACCCGCGGCTGCGCAAGATGTTCACCGGCAAGCCCGAGCACGTCGAGCGCTACTTCCACTTCGTCGCCGAGGAGGCGCGGCGCCTGATGGCGGAGCTGGGCTTCCGCACGCTCAAGGAGATGGTCGGGCGCGTGGATGTCATCAAGCCCCGCAAGGCCATCGACCACTGGAAGGCCCACGGGCTCGATTTCGCGAAGGTGCTGCACCGGCCGCAGGCGGCGCCCGGCGCCGCCACGAGCTGCGTCGAGCGGCAGGAGCACGGCATCGCCGACGTGCTCGATCACCAGCTGATCGAGCTCAGCCGCGCGGCCCTCGACCACGGCCAGCCGGTGCAGATCGAGCTGCCCATCCGCAACCGCAACCTCGCCACCGGCACCATGCTGGGGAGCGTGGTCAGCCGGCGCTACGGCGCGGCGGGGCTGCCGGAGGACACCATCCGCCTCAAGTTCACCGGCTCGGCCGGCCAGAGCTTCGCGGCCTTCATCCCCAAGGGCCTCACCCTGACCCTCGAGGGCGACGCCAACGACTACACCGGCAAGGGGCTCTCCGGCGGCAAGCTGATCGTGCACCCGCCCCGGCAAGCCACCTTCAAGCCGGAGGAGAACATCATCGTCGGCAACGTCGTGCTCTACGGCGCCACCGCCGGCGAGGCCTACATCAACGGCATGGCCGGCGAGCGCTGCTGCGTGCGCAACAGCGGCGCCCATGCCGTGGTGGAGGGCGTGGGCGACCACGGCTGCGAGTACATGACGGGCGGCCGGGTGGTGGTGATCGGCGAGACCGGCCGCAACTTCGCCGCGGGCATGTCGGGCGGCATCGCCTACGTGCTCGATCCCGAGGGCAGGTTCGCCAGCCTCTGCAACACGGCGATGGTCGATTTCGACCCCCTCGAGCAGCCGGATCTCGATCTGATCCACACGCTGCTCTCGAACCATCTCCGCTACACCGGCAGCCCCAAGGCCAAGCGCCTGCTCGACGCCTGGGCGCAGACCGCCCGCCGGTTCGTCAAGGTGATGCCGGTGGATTACAAGCGCATTCTCAACGAACGGAAGACGGAGCAACGCGAGATCGCATAAATGGGCAAGCCGACGGGTTTTCTGGAGTTCAAGCGCGCGCTGCCGGCTTACCGACCGGTCGAGGAGCGGCTCAAGGACTATGGCGAGTTCGAGCTCAAATGGCCCAATGAGCTGCTGGCGCAGCAGGGGGCGCGCTGCATGGACTGCGCGGTGCCCACCTGCCACGCCTACGGTCACGGCTGCCCCCTGGGCAACCTGATCCCCGACTGGAACGACCTCGTCTTCCGGGGCGACTGGGAGGGGGCGATCCGCGAGCTGCACCGCACCAACAACTTCCCCGAGGTGACGGGGCGCGTCTGCCCGGCGCCCTGCGAGGCCGCCTGCATCCTCGGCATCAACAGCGATCCCGTCACCATCAAGAAGATCGAGAAGTCGATCGTCGACCGGGCCTTCCAGGAGGGCTGGGTGGTGGCTGCGCCGGCGCCCCGCCGCACCGGCAAGCGGGTGGCCGTGGTGGGGTCGGGACCCGCGGGGCTGGCCGCCGCGCAGCAGCTCGGCCGCCAGGGCCACGATGTGGTCGTGTTCGAGCAGGCGGACCGCTTCGGTGGCCTGCTCACCTACGGCATCCCCAATTTCAAGATGGAGAAGCACATCGTCGAGCGGCGCGTCGAGCAGATGCGCGGCGAGGGCGTCCAGTTCAAGGCCAACACCTGCGTCGGGCGCGACATCACCGCCGCCGAGCTGCTGGCGGGCTACGATGCGATCGTGCTGGCCGGGGGCGCCATGCAGGCCCGCGCGCTCGAAGCCAACGTGGAGGGGCGCCAGCTCGAGGGCATCCACTACGCGATGGACTTCCTGCCCCAGCAGAACCGCCGCAACTTCGGCGAGACCGTGCCGCCCCAGCAGGCGATCCTGGCCACGGGCAAGCGGGTGGTGATCCTGGGCGGCGGCGACACGGGCTCGGACTGCCTGGGCACCTCCCACCGCCAGCGCGCCCGCGAGGTGCTCCAGTACGAGATCCTCCCCAGACCCGACCCGCTCAAGAGCTCCTCCTCCCACGAGGAGGGGGGCCTGCGCCGGTGGAACGTGCTCACCAAGGGCTTCCGCGGCAGCAACGGCCACGTCGAGGAGCTGTACGGCTGCGAGGTGGAATGGCTCCCGCCGGAGCAGCCGGGCGGCCGCCCTCTGATGCGCGAGGTGCCCGGCACCGCGTTCTCCGAGCGCGTCGAGCTGGTGCTGCTGGCGATGGGCTTCCTCGGCCCCGTGCGCGAGGGGCTGCTCCAGGAGCTGGGCGTCAAGCTCGACGAGCGCAGCAACGTGGACCGCGATGCGCAATACCGCACCAGCATCCCCAAGGTGTTCGTGGCGGGGGATATGGGCCGCGGGGCCTCGCTCGTGGTATGGGCGATCTGGGAAGGCCGCGAGGCGGCCCGCTGCGTCGGGCAGTACCTGATGGGGGCCGAATAGGCCGCCCGAGCGTACCGATCCTGCGAGGCCACGCGCCGTGCGAAAGCTCACCACGCTCCTGGCGACGCTGCTCATCACCGGGGCGGCGCTGGCGTATGCCTTCTGGGATGTCGATGTGCTCCGCCTGCTGGCGCTACTGGCGAGCGGAGACTACCTGCTGGTGGTGCCCCACACGCTGTTCCTGATCGTGTTCTACGCCTTCACGGGCGTGCGCTGGCAGGCCATCCTGCGCCCTCTGGGTCGCTACTCCCTGGCCCAGGTCAGCCCGGCGATGATGATCGGCTTCGCCGGCAACAACGTCCTGCCGGCCCGGCTCGGGGAGGTGGTGCGGGCGGTGGTGTTCGCCCGCCAGTACCGCCAGTCGCGCAGCGCCGTGCTGGCGACCCTCCTGCTGGAACGGCTGCTGGACGTGTTCGCGATCCTGGTCTTCTACTTCGCGGCGGTGCTGACGATCGACCCGTTTCCCGAGTCGATCCGGCTCGGCTCGAACGTGGTCGCGGCGGTGGTGCTTTCCCTCTGCGCGGCGATCGCGCTGTTCCTCGGCTATCCGGCGTTCTTCCTCGCCCTGTGGGATCGCTGGACGCGCTGGCTGCCCGTGCGGCTCCAGACACGGGGTCACGCCATCCTGCAGAACATCGCCGGCGGGCTGTCCTCGCTGAAGTCGGTCTGGCTGGTGCTGCTGATGCTGGGGTACTCGCTGGTGAAGTGGGTCTGCGCCGGCGGCATGGTCTGGGCCGCCCTGCTGGCCTTCGGCGATCGCATCTCGCTCGGCATCGGGATGATCGTCATCGCCACCACCGCTCTCGCCGTGACCCTGCCCACGGCGCCTGGCTTCCTGGGCGCGTTCCAGGCCGCCTATGTCTTCGCGCTGGTGCCGTTCGGCATCAGCCGCGAGAATGCCATCGCCGCCAGCCTGTTCTCGATGGTCGCGCAGTGGATTCCCACCACCGCCACGGGGGCGGCGTATCTGATGCTGCTCGGGGGCCACTGGCGCGACCTGCGCCAGGAGGCGGCCCAGGTCGAGTCCGCCCACACGCCGTGAGCGCGCCATGAGCCCGTTGCCATGAGCCCGTTGCCATGAGCCTGGCGCTGCGCGAGCAGGCGGTGGCGCTCTACCGGGAGGGGCTGGCGCGGGTCACCCCCGAGCGGCTGGTACGCCGCGCCCTGCAGGCCCAGTCCGACGCCCTGCTCCTCACCTTCCTCGACCGCAGCGAGCGGGTACCGCTCGCGCCGGGGGCGCGGGTGTTCGTGCTGGCCGTGGGCAAGGCCGCCGCGCCCTGCGCCGCGGAGGCGGCGCGCGTGCTCGCCGGCGCCCTCCCGCCGGAGCGGCTCGCGGGGGGGCTGATCGTCACCAAGCGCGGCTTCGCACTGGACTTCGCACTGGGCGGGGCGCCGTTCCCCCAGCGCGAGGCCGGCCATCCCGTGCCCGATGCGGCCGGCTTGGCGGCGGCCGCGGAGGTCGAGCGCCTGGTCGCGGGGCTCGCGCCCGCCGACGTGCTGCTGGTGCTGGTCTCGGGCGGCGCCTCCGCGCTGCTGCCCGCGCCCCTGCCCGGCGTGTCGCTGGCGGAGCAGCAGGCGCTGGCCACGGCCATGCTGCGGGCGCGCATGGACATCCACGAGATCAACCGGGTGCGCAAGGCGCTTTCGCGCTTCAAGGCCGGCGGGCTGGCCCGGCTGGCGGGCGCGGCGCGAACGGTGGGCCTCTACCTCTCCGACGTGCCGGGCGACGTGCTGGCCAGCATCGGCTCCGGCCCCACGGTGCCCGAGCCCGTGGACCCGGCCGGCGCCATCGCCGTGCTCCGGGAGCGGGGACTCTGGGACGCGGCGCCCGCGTCGATCCGGGGAGCGCTGGAACGCGCCTGCGCCGCCCAAGGCGGGGCGCATCCTTCGCCCCCGCCGCCTGAGCATCCTCCCGTCAACGGCCTGATCGGCGCGAACCGCCACCTGCTGCACGCCATCGCGGAGGCGGCCCGGGAGGTGGGCTGCGCGACGCGCGTCGTGGAGGAGCCGACCACCGGCCTCAACGCCGAGGCGCTGCCGATCCTGCTCGGCCGCTGGGAGGCCTGGCGCCGGGAAGACCTGCGCCGCGAGCGGCCGGCGGGGCGGCTGTGCCTGGTCTCGGGCGGAGAGACGCTGGTCGAGGTGACGGGCGGCGGCACGGGCGGCCGCTGCCAGGAGCTGGCCGCGCTCGCCATGCCCCGCCTCGACGGCCACACGGCGTTCCTGGCGGCAGGCTCCGACGGGAACGACGGCCCCACCGACGCGGCCGGCGGCGTGGTCGATGCCGAGACCTGGGCGCGCGTGCAACGCGAGCGAATCCCCTATGCGGCCCTGCTCGCCGACAACGACAGCTATGCCCTGCTCGAGCGCTGCGGCGCCCTCATCCGCACCCCCCCCACCCGCAACAACCTGATGGACGTGCACCTGTTCCTGGGGGAGTAAACAGGATGATGAGTCGACCGACCAAGTTGGATGCTCGTTGGTGGGCCACAGGATTCACATAAGTGGCACCCGGCGCTGGTTTGGCATCCCCGTAGCGATGGGGCTGTTATCAGCGCACGAGAGTGCTGATTGGATTATCGTTTTCCGTCGGCATCAACGCCATTTATCTACGGGGCGCGATACTAGCTCGTTTTGCGATTGCTGGCCGCAATATGACGGTTTGCGTTTTATAAAGACCGGTGCTAAGAGCATTCAAAGACCTCATGATTCCTCCCACGTTCCAAGGCACTAACGAGGTGTCTACTTTACGACCATGCCAAGCCAAGCAGACATCCCGCCTGATCGTGAAATTGACCGCCACCAGAGTGACGCGGGTCGCCGCCAGCCCTCGGAAGCGACAGTGTTGCAGAACGTCTATCATCTGCTGATTCGCCTCTTGTGGGACAGTACGAAGAAACATCATTGGTTTCTACGATTCTTGTTTGGCTGCATAGGTTCATTGATCGTCACGGCTGCATTTCTTGCAAGAACGGCAATGGCAACCGACGTATGGGGCGCACTTGGGATTTCGAGCACATTGCCAGTAATTGCCGGATTTCCCATGATTTCTGTCATCATATGCGGGATATGGATTGTCTGGGCAGTCGTGTTAGGTACTCTCACTGCCTGTGCGCTTCCCTATGGGTCCCCAATTGCACACATCTTAGTTAGCGCAGTCGTGTCCGTCGTTCTGAAATTTCTAAGTTGAAATTACGAGGTGCCAAGGTGATCAGACAAAAATTTATCGCAATTTTTTGTCTTTCAATTTTCGTCGCGTCGATACATATTCTGCATGCAAATGAGCCAGAAGTGCCGATAGTGTTGCCATATCACGATTTCAGTTCGTCAGGAGTCAAGGGCGCATATAGCGCTCCTGTTCCGCTGAAGCCATTGAACATTCCAGAGACCATTTTCTGGGTCAAGGACATTTTCACGAAGCCGAAAGCAGCAGTTGATCGTCTCTTGATGTACGGGTATGACGTAGACACTATTGATGCTTCAGAGTGGAAGAACATCTCAACACTTTCGAGGAGTAAGGGTTCTGTATATGGATTAGCGGCGCTTGTGAAATTTACAGATGCCAGCGTATCATCGACCTACACAGGTTTGCCCGAACAACACTTAGTGGAGGCGTATGACGTTGACAAGAACGTTTGGATTGCCGTACCGCTAACACGAATTGGCTACACGGAAAAGTCAAGCAAGAATCTAATAGACTTGAAAGAATATAGCTTCAAGGTTATAACTGCATCTGGTCAGATAGACAAACCAACTACACGAAAATTCGATTTTGTATCTACGGGGGGAGAAGCAACGCAGAAGTTCTTTTTCCTAACAAGCGAGAAATTAGTAGGAATCCGCGAAGAACGGATTTTCATAACGTATAAGAGTTCATGGCCAATTGCCCCGCGCACGTTTGCGGCTGATAAACCGACTATGCCAGTTGAAAAGTAGGGGGAGGCACGATGGGTAATCTGGGAAAATTTCAAGGGAGATTGCCGAAAAGCAGCGTGTTACGCGCCAGACGGCGCCTAGGCACCCGATGTCGTTCCGGCTCTTCATGTTTCCCGCAGGCCGCTCACCCGCCCTTGGCCTTCGGCAGGGGGACGCGGCGCACGCCCTCGCGGGGCCAGACGCCGAGCAGCGGCAGGGCGCGCTGGGCGATGCGCCCCATGGCGGGCGCGGAGACGGAGCCGCCGAAGTGCGCGCGCCGGGGTTCCTCGACCTGCACCAGGATGGTCAGGGCGGGGCTCTCCGCCGGGACGAAGCCCACGAAGCTCGCGATCTGCCGGGTCTTCGAGTAGCCGCGCGCCTGGAAGTCGTACTTCTCCGTGGTGCCGGTCTTGCCGGCCACGGTGTAGCCCGGGATGGCGGCGCGGGCGCCCGTGCCGTCCTTCGCCACCACCCCCTGCATCAGTTGCTTGAGCGTGGCGGCCGTCTGCTTGGAGATGGCGCGCCGCACCACCGTGCGCGCGCCGCGTTGGATCACGGCGCCGGCGGGGTCACGCAGCTCCTGCACCAGGTACGGCTTGAGCAGCTCGCCGCCGGTGGCGATGGCGTTCACCGCGGCGGTGAGCTGCAGCGGGGAGACCAGCACGCCGTGGCCGAAGGAGATGGCGGCGTGATCCACGGGCGTCCACTCCCTGGGCGGCAGCACGCGCCCTTCCGCCTCGCCGGCCAGCCGCCTGCCCTCGGGCGAGGTGAACACCCCCATGCGCTCGCCGAACCCGAAGCGTGCGATGTGCGCGTGGAACACCGGCGCGGGCACCAGCAGGCCGAGCTTGGCCGCGCAGATGTTCGAGGAGAGGGCGATCACCTTGCTGAGCGGCAGCCAGCCGTGCGGCTCCGTGTCGTGGATCACGCTGTCGTAGTGGCGGAACTCGCCGTTCTCGCAGAAGAACAGCGTGTCGGGCTTGGCCAGCCCCTCCTCCAGCGCCGCGGCGACGGTGATCAGCTTGAAGGTGGAGCCCGGCTCGTAGCCGTTGGTGATGGCGCGGTTGAAGTACGTCTCCTTGTCGTATTCCAGGTAGGCGTTGGGGTTGTAGCCGGGCGCCTGCGCCAGCGCGAGGATCTGCCCGGACGTCGCGGCCATCACGATGGCCACGCCCTGGCGTGCCTCGCTGAGCTCGATCGCCCGGGCCAGCTCCTCCTCGGCGACGTGCTGGATGGCCGGATGGAGCGTGAGCGTCACGCTGCCGCCCGCCGAGAGAAAGCCCTGCTCGGAGCGCACCAGCTCGCGCCCGAGGGCGTCCTTGTCGATCACGCGCTCGCCCTGGGCGCCGCGCAGCGTGGAATCGTAGGCGTACTCGAGCCCTTCGAGCCCCTGGCCGTCGACCCCGGTGAAGCCGAGCAGCGCCGCGGCGAAGGCGCGCTGCGGATACACCCGCCGGTACTCGGGCAGGGACTGCACGCCCTTGATCTCCAGCGCGCGCACCGCCGCTGCTTCCGCCGGCGTGACCTGGCGCTTGATCCACACGAAGGCGCGGCCCGAGCCGAGCTGCGCCTGCAAATCCTCCCGCGGCAGGCCCAGCGCCCGCGCCAGCCGGAACGCGGCCAGCGAGGGCTGCTCGATCTGGCCGGGCCGGGCATAGACCGACTCGGCCTTGACGGAGTATGCCAGCCGCCCGCCGAAGCGGTCGAGGATCGGGCCGCGCTTGCCCTTGACCTGGATGGTGCGCTGCGACTGCCGCCGGGCGAGATCGTTGAGGGTGGCGCGCTGCAGCACCTGCAGGTCGAACGCCCGACCGGCCAGCACCACGCCGGCGAACGCCAGCCCCAGCACCACCAGCAGCACCCGCGGGCGGAACCCCCGGAAGCGCGGCGGCAGCGGATTATTGAGGCGCAGACGCAGGCTCGGCATGATCTTCGACCACGATGACCTGCGCGGGCTGGGGCGGCCGCATGCCCAGCCCCTGCCGGGCGAGGGCGTCCAGGCGCTCCAGCCGGGAAAGGTAATCGGCCTCCACCTGGAGCGGCTCCAGGCTGTCTTCGAGCGCGGCCTTGCGCTCGCGCAGGCCGGTCACCTCGTAGCCCAGCCGGATGAACTGGTAGCGCTGCCACATGTAGAACAGCGCGCCGAACGTCAGCACGGCGGCGCACAGCACGGCCAGCGTCAGGTAGGCGGCCGGGCGCAGCCCCGGGGGCGGGCGGGAGGGGGGGCCGGCGGCGCTCATCGCTTCTCGAACACGCGCAGCTTGGCGCTGCGGCTGCGGGGGTTGCGGGCGGCCTCCTCGGCGCCGGCCGTCACGGGCCTGCGGGTCACCCGCCGCCCGAGCGGCTGCTTGCCGCAGATGCAGCGGGGCAGCTCCGGCGGGCACTCGCAGGGCGCCTCCCAGGTCCGGAAGCGTAGCTTGACCGGCCGGTCCTCGAGCGAGTGGAAGGAGATCACGGCCAGCCGGCCTCCCGCTCGCAGCAGCCCCGGCGCCCCATCGAGCAGCCGCTCCAGCTCCGCCGGCTCGTCGTTGACCGCCATGCGCAGGGCCTGGAAGGCGCGCGTGGCGGGATGGAAGCCCCGCCGCCGGGCACGGGCCGGCACGACGGCCGCGAGCAGCGCCGCCAGCTGGGTGGTGCTGGCGATGGGCGCCCGCCGACGCGCCTCGACGATGGCCTCGGCCATGCGCGCGGCGAACGGCTCCTCGCCGAGCCGCTCGAACAGCGCCCGCAGGCGCTCGCCCGAGGCGCGGTTCACGAGATCGGCGGCGCTCTGCCCGGGGCGGCTCGCATCCATGCGCATGTCGAGCGCCCCTTCCTGGCTGAACGAGAAGCCGCGCTCCGGCCGGTCGAGCTGGGGCGAGGAGACCCCCAGGTCGGCCAGCAGGAAATCCACCGACTCCGCCAGCACGTGGTGCGGCAATTCCGAAAAGCGGAGCCGGCGCACCAGCACGCGGCCGGCGAAGGGCTCCAGCCGCGCCCGCGCCGCCTCGACCGCCTCGGGATCGCGGTCGCAGCCGAACAGCTCGACGGCCGGGAAGCGGCGCAGCAGCGCCTCGGCATGACCGCCGCCCCCGAGCGTGGCATCCACGGCCATGCGCGCGTCTGCCGGCACGAAGGCCAGCACCTCTTCCAGCAGCACCGGCGCGTGGACGAACGCCGGCCGGGGCTCCCCGGCGATCGGGTGCCCACCGGCGGGCAATTGATCGCGCGGTGGCTCCGGCGATCTACGCTGCGACGCTGCGGGCGGTGTGTGCATGTGCGGCAACGGGGTTCCCGGCCTGGATGGGCGTGGTCGGGAGGCCATGCGCGGCCGCCCTGGCCTCCCCCACGCCCGTTCGAGCATACGGGGTCCACCCCCCTGCCGCAAGCTCCCGCGGCCGTTTGCCGCATGCCGGAAATGGCGCTACCGTGGTGCGCCGGGGCGATGGTCCAGGGCACGGGGCCAGGGCCGCGGCCCCGCGGGGAGGCCGCTCGACCGCGGCGGTGTATGCCACGGCACACGCCAAGGAACCACGATGGAGCTGCGCTGGAGCGCCACCGATTTCGGAAACAGGGTCGCCACGGAGCTGCGCGCCCTGCAGGAGCGGCTGTGCGATGCGCTGGGCGCGCTCGACGGCACGCCCTTCGGCAGCGACCTCTGGCTGCGGGAGCAGGGCGGGGGCGGCGTGGCGCGCACGCTCGCCGGCGGTCCGCTGTTCGAGAAAGGCGGCGTGATGTACTCGGCCATCAACGGCGCGCCGTTGCCCGAGGTGGCGCTGCGCGAGAACCCCGAGCTCTCGGGCCGGGAGACGTACTTCGCCACGGGCGTGTCGCTGATCCTCCATCCGCGCAGTCCGCATGTGCCGACGGTGCACTTCAACGTGCGCTACTTCGAGGCGGGCGGCACGTTCTGGTTCGGCGGGGGGATGGACCTCACGCCGTACTACCCGCGCCGGGAGGACTGCATCCACTTCCACCGCACGCTCAAGGCCTGCTGCGACCGCTTCGACCCCGCGTACTATCCGCGCTTCAAGGCCGCCTGCGACCGCTACTTCTACCTGCGCCATCGCCGGGAGCCGCGCGGCATCGGCGGCATCTTCTTCAACACGCTGAAGGACGACCGCGAGCGCACGCTGGCCTACATCCTGGCGCTGGGCGCGGCGTTCCTGGAGGCGTACGTCCCCATCGCGGAGCGGCGCCGCGGCGAGCCCTACGGCGAGCGCGAGCGGGCCTTCCAATGCTACCGCCGCGGCCGCTACGTCGAGTTCAACCTGCTCTACGACCAGGGCACGCTGTTCGGCCTGCAATCCGGCGGGCGCGCGGAATCGATCCTGGTCTCGCTGCCGCCGCAGGTCGAGTGGCGCTACGACTGGCGGCCGGAGCCCGGCAGCCCGGAGGAGCGCCTCACGCGCGAGTTCCTCCCGCCGCAGGACTGGGCCGCCGCCGAATGAGCACCGTCCACGTCCGGAGAGCGTGGCCGGCAGATGCCCGCCGGCGGCCATGCTGCGGCCGATGGCTCCGCCGCCGCACCGCTTCGGCCAGCGGGCGGTTCCGCTGCCATCCGGCTGCGCGGCGCTCTGGAGGCCCCACAGAGCCGCGGAGCCGCTGCCGCTGCTGCGCCCCCGGGCATGCGCGCAACGCCTCGCCAGACCTCGCCGGCAGCCCGGAAATTTCCAAACCGAGACTCGCCGTGCAAAAAACAGTCTACTCTTGTAGACGCTCTGCGGCACTATGACGATTGTTATCACACGTGTAATTTATTTTGTTCTCAGAAGGGCTTGCAAACGTGAAAATCACGGGCTAATATTTTGATTGTGGTGCTGAGCGATGGACGGCGCCGGTGAGGCGCGGATGAGATCAGTGACCACGGAGTCTTCTCAGAGTCACGCCAGGTACGTCGTGTAGGTCTTGGGTCGATCCCCCCCTTCCCCCAAGCGATCCAGGACCTACACGATCGTCCGAGCAGCACCCCCTCCCCCGGTACGTCAGGCAAGTCCAGCCCTTCAGGGCTCGCGCGTCGCTTTGCGCCGCCATCGAATCGCCGTGCGCGGCACCCTGCCGCGCAAGCGCGAAGGCGCAATCCGCCTGCGCGTCCCCACCCCTCCCCGCCAGGTGGGGAGGGGTGTCCGCAGGCCGGGGGGAGGTCGCCCGGCACGACACCGCGAACCTCGCTGAAGGCAGGGCCGCATCAGGGTCCGAGACGTTCCAGGCGCCATTCCGGCACTCGTCGGGGCGCCGACGTTTCGTGCACGCAGCGTGAGGCACAAGGCGATGCTGCGCCTGCCCCAAGCCCGCGCTTCCATCGTCTGACAAAGGCGGAGGGATGTGCCATGCTGGACCGTGTTTCCGGCGGCCCGCGCGGCGGTGTGCAGGGATAAGGCGCACCCTGCCGGCATCCTGTCGGCAGCGTGCCGAGGGGTGCCACGTCGCCGTGGAGCCATCGCCGCTGCCATCACCCCAACGCCGACCCAGACCATGGCCCGCCCGCCCCGCCCCATGCTGCCCCATCGTTCGCCCGGCCCGCGGGGATCCGCGGCGCTCGCCGCCCTGACCCTGTTGGCGGCGCTCGCGGTGGCCGCGGGGTGCGAGCGGCAGGCCGGTTCCGCGCCCGTCGACGCGCCGCTGGTGATCCCCAAGATCACCTCCTCGGATGAGGAGAACAACGTCGAGATCTTCCGGCGCGCCGCACCCTCGACGGTCTACATCACCAACAAGGGGCTGCGGCGGGACCTGTTCAATCTGAACGTGTTCGAGATTCCCCAGGGCACCGGCTCGGGGTTCATCTGGAACAGGGATGGCATCGTCGTCACCAACGCCCACGTGCTCGAGGGGGCCTCCAGCGTGGTGGTGCGGCTGGCGGACCAGAGCAGCTGGGAGGCCCAGCTGGTGGGCGTGGCGCCCGACAAGGATATCGCCGTGCTGCGCATCGCCGCCCCCCGCGAGAAGCTGACCCCGCTGCCCTTCGGCGATTCGGATCAGCTCCGGGTGGGGCGCAAGGTGCTCGCGATCGGCAACCCGTTCGGGCTGGACAACACCCTGACCACCGGCATCGTGAGCGCGCTCGGCCGCGAGATCGTCTCGCCCACGGGCCGCGCCATCCGCGGGGTGATCCAGACCGACGCCGCGATCAACCCGGGCAACTCGGGCGGGCCGCTGCTCGATTCCTCGGGCCGGCTGGTCGGCGTGAACACCGCCATCATCGGCCCGGGCGGCGGCAGCGCCGGCATCGGCTTCGCCGTGCCCGTCAACACCGTGCGCAAGGTCGTGCCGGAGCTGATCGCGCACGGCCGGCTGATGCGCCCGGTGCTGGGGGTGGGGCTGGTGGACGATTCCATCGCCGCCAACCTCGGCCTGCGGGGTGTGATCGTCCAGGATGTGCAGCGCGGCGGCGGCGCGGCCGAGGCGGGCCTGGTCGGCCTGCGCCGCACCAGCGACGGCCGGGTGGCCCTGGGCGACGTGATCGTGGGGGTCGAGCGCGCTCCCGTGCGCAACACCGACGACCTGCTCACCGCCCTCGAGCTCTACAAGCCGGGCGACGTGGTGGCGGTGAAGACCCTGCGCGATGGGCGGGAGCAGACGTTCCGGGTGCGCCTCAGCGCGCCCTGAGACCACGCCGTCCGATGATGGAGCGGCTTCAGTTCGACCTGGCGTTCCGGTGGTTCGTCGGACTCGGCATGGACGATCCGGTCCGGGACGCGACCGGGTTCACCACGCATCGCGACCGGTTGCTCGAAGGCGAGGTGGCGCGGGTCGCCATCGCGGAGATGCACCGCCAGGTGGGCCCGCTCCGGTTCGCGCCCGACGGGCTGGCCGAGCGCGGCGTGCTGCTGCGGCACCTGGCGATGCCGGGGTATCTCGCCGAGACCCGGGCCATCCTGCACTGGATCGCCGCCGAGCTCTCGCCCGCTACTTACGCGAACCTGATGGACCAGTACCGCCCCGCCTTCCGCGCCCTCCGCTATTCCGAGATCGCCCGCCGCCTCGATCCCGACGAGTGCGAGCACGCCCGCGAGATCGCCCGCCAGGAGGGCCTCACCCGACTCGACGCGCGCGCGCCGCCGTGGTTTTTCGCGCGGGGGCAATACGGTTCATACCATTTTGCGTTCTGAATGAGATCAATGCTCCGCGTCCCTGAGGAGCGCGGAGCAAAGCGGAGCGCGTCTCGAAGGGCGCGGGGCGGGCCGTGGCCTTCGAGACGCCCTGCCGCGCAGGGCTCCTCAGGCGCACGGATATTCGCTCCAACTTGAACGCATTTTGGTATGACCACCTTACGCCGCATAGATCGGCACCTTGGTCTGCGCCACCTCGTCCCGGAAATGGCGATTCCGGATTCCGGCAGGCTCCACGAGGTCCACCTTCCGGCCGAACACCTGCTCCAGCGCGGACTTGAAGCCGAAGAATTCGTCGAGCGGGTCCCGTTCGGGCTCCGGGAAGTACTCCACGAGAAAATCCAGGTCGCTGCGCGCCGGATCGAAGCGCTCGCCCGTCGCAGAGCCGAACAGTTCCAGTCGCCGGACGCGATACTGGCGACAGAGGTCGAACACTTCCGGCAACCGTTCCTGAACGAAGGCGTGCATGGCGGGCGCTCCTGGTCTCCGCGGCGCATGGACCGGTGCAGCGGCAAGAGGGTCGTGGGCGAATGGTAGCCATGGCGGTGGACGTGTGCAAGGGCAACCGCCCGCGCCGGGCCGCCGGAAGGTCAGGAACCGTAGCACCCCCCCCTCAGAACGCCACATTCCCCGGGGTGCGGGGGAAGGGGATCACGTCGCGGATGTTCTGCAGGCCGGTCAGGTACATGAGCAGGCGCTCGAAGCCGACGCCGAAGCCGGCGTGGGCCACGGAGCCGTGGCGGCGCAGGTCCAGGTACCAGTCGTAGGGGGCGGCGGGGATGCCGGCCTCGGCCATGCGCGCTGCGAGCTTCTCCAGCCGCTCCTCGCGCTGGGAGCCGCCGATGATCTCGCCCACGCCGGGCACGAGCAGGTCCATGGCGGCGACGGTGCGGCCGTCGGCGTTCTCGCGCATGTAGAAGGCCTTGATGGAGCGGGGGTAGTCGGTGACGAACACGGGGCGGCCGATGGCCTGCTCGGTCAGGTAGCGCTCGTGCTCCGACTGGAGGTCGAGTCCCCAGCTCACCGGGTACTCGAAGGGCTGGCCGGAGACTTCCAGCAGGCGGATCGCCTCGCCGTAGGGGATCACCTCGAAGCGCGAGTCGAGCACGTGGTCGAGCCGGGCCAGCAGCCCCTGCTCGACCCACCGGTCGAAGAAGGCGAAGTCCTCCGGACAGGCCGCGCGGGCCGCCTCGATGACGTGGCGGATGAAGGCCTCGGCCAGCCGGATGTTGGCGGCCAGGTCGGCGAAGGCCATCTCGGGCTCGATCATCCAGAACTCGGCGGCGTGGCGGGCGGTGTTGCTGTGCTCCGCGCGGAAGGTGGGGCCGAACGTGTAGACATCGTGGAAGGCCAGCGCGAACACCTCCGCCTCGAGCTGGCCGGAGACGGTGAGGTTGGCCTTCTGCCCGAAGAAGTCGCGGCTCCAGTCCACCAGCTCCCCGGCCAGCGGCGGGTGGGCGGGATCGAGCGTGGTCACGCGGAACATGGCGCCCGCGCCCTCGGCATCGCTGGCGGTGATGATCGGGGCGGGCAGGAACAGGAAGCCCCGCCGCTGGAAGAAGGCATGCACGGCGGCGAACACGGCGTTGCGCACCCGGGCCAGCGCGCCGAAGGTGTTCGAGCGCACGCGCAGGTGGGCGATGGTGCGCAGGTACTCGAAGCTGTGGCGCTTCTTCTGGAGCGGGAAATCGGCCGGGGCGGCCTGCACCAGCGTGAGCGCCTCGGCGCGCAGCTCGACCGCCTGGCCCTTGCCGGGCGACGGCACCAGCGTGCCCTCGGCGACGAGGCTCGAGCCGGTGGCGGCGCGGTCGGCTGCGACGGCGAGCGGCCCGGCCCGCTCCACCACCACCTGGAGGCTGGCCAGCGCCGAGCCGTCGTTGACCTCGATGAACGCCACCTCCTTGCTCTCGCGCCGGGTGCGCACCCAGCCCTCGATGCGGGCGCGCTCGCCGGCCTTGCCCTCGCGCAGCAGGGCGCGGATCGGCGTGCGCGGCAGCGCGCCGGGCGGGGCGTCGGCCGTGGCGCGGGGGGAGGCGCCGGGAGAGGCGCCGGGCAAATCGCAGGGCGCGGCGGGCTCAGCCATAGAGCTCCTCCGGGGTGAGCGCCCGCGCCAGCCGCCGCAGGGCGCGCCCGGCGGGGTCGTCGCGGTAGAAGTAGAGGAACACGCGGCTCGGGGCGGCGTCGGCGCCGCGGGCGTTGGCGCGCCGGGGGACCACGTGGAGCAGCGCCTCCGCGGGGGTGAGCCCGGTCTGCGTCACCAGGTCGCCCCCCCCGATGCCCTCGACGATCAGCACGGGCGGCTCGGCCCCGAGCAGGTCGAAGTGCACGTCGCTGCCGTAGCGCAGCGGAGCGAGCGAGGTCTGCGGCTCGACGGTGGTCGAATCGAGCGCCACCAGCCTGAGGCCGCTCGCCAGGATGTGGGCCACGGCATCGGCGGTGAAGTAGGGCAGGTGGTTGGCGCCGTCGGCATCGGGGGCGAGCTGCCCCTCGCGCTCCCTGGCCATCACGCTCCCGAAGCCGGTCAGCACCACCAGCGCCTCGTAGCGGCGCAGCACGCGCGCGGGCGGGAGCAGGTCGGCCGAGACGGCCTCGCAGTAGGCGATGCCCTCGCGGGTGCGCGCGGCGGGCAGGTGGGGCCGGCCGTGCAGGTGGACGATCCGCGCCAGCGCCGGGCGGTCGGCCGGGGTTTCGGGGCGGTTCAGCAGCGCCGCCACGTCGGCCCCGTCGGCGAGGAAGTGGTGGGGCGCGTCGAGGTGGGTCGTCGCGTGCGCCGAGAGGGGCCGCATCCCGCCGTCGGGCTTCGTGCCGTATTCGCCGCGGATGTAGATCTGGCGCCGCTCCTGGCGCGGGATCATGGTGCGCGTGGCCACCAGCGGCGCGGGCGCGTAGGTGAAGAAGGTGGGCAGGCTCAGGTCGTAGCGGATCAGCGCACCGGCCATCTGGACGCTCGGCTCGGGAGAAGGGTGGCGCGCCACCGGGGCGCCGGATCGGCCCCAGGGTACCACAGCGGCCCGCGCCGGGAAGGGGCGCGGCGAAGCGTGCCGCGGGGTGCGTCCCTACCACTGCCCCTCCCCACCGGGTGGGGAAGGGTGCCCCTGGGGGCGGGCAGGGCAGCCACGGATACGCCGTCACACCCCGGGCGGGCGGTGGTACACGAGGGACATGATCCAGCCGAGGATCACCGGCACGGCGGCGGCCAAGCCCCAGCGCGCCAGGGCGAAGTGCCAGCCCAGCACGGGAATCTCCCAGATGATGACCCGCTGGAAGCCGAGCAGCGCCCAGGCGGTGAGGTAGGCCGTCATCGGGCCGACGCCCGCCCCCGCCTTCCACATGGCGGCCACGACGGGGAACTGGAAGAACGGGCCGCCGGGGGTGGCCGCCCCCGCCAGCGTGCCCACCAGCAGGCCGCGCAGCCCCGAGCCTTCGCCGGCCCAGGCGGCGACCAGCTCCTTCGGCAGCAGCACCTGGATCATCCCCGCCATCAGGAACCCCATCGCGAGGTTGGGCAGCAGCTCGATGAACAGCGTGCCGCCGGAGCGGAAGCCGCGCAGGGCCAGCTCCGGGCTCTTCCAGTAGGCCCAGGCCGTCAGGATCAGCGCCAGGATCGAGATGACGAAGAATGCCGAATTCACCTTGAAGGGAACCTTTCGCAGCAAGTGGGGAATGCGGTGAACGACCATGCCGTGCGTCTCCTGGGGCGCCGCGCCAGGCGGGCTGGGGGCCGGATCATGCCGTGTCCCGAGCCGGGCATTCCGCGTCCGCGCTCGTCACGGTGTCATGCCGAGGCGCGCGCCGCGGGCCGGGGAATCTCGATGGTACAGCGCGCCGAAGCTCCCCGCTATGCTCGGCCGGCGCGGGGCCGAGAGGCTCGGAATGACACGGAGCGGACGGCCTGTACGGCCATCCTGGCGGCTCCCGCCCTGTGCCCGCGGCGCAGCGTCTTGCGCGCTAGAGCTTCAGCTTCACCTTGGGCTTCTTGGAGGAGATGAGGCCGGTGCGGATGCCGGAGAAGCCGAGCCCGCCCTGGTAGCGGGCATGCTCGATCTTCATGCAGCGGTCCATCACCACCTCGAGCCCGGCCGCCTTGGCCCGCTCGGCCGCCTCGACGTGCACCACGCCGAGCTGCATCCAGATCACCTTGGCGCCCAGGCGGATCGCCTCCTCGACGAGCGCCGGCACCTCCTCGGCCCGCCGGAAGATATCCACCACCTCGAGCGGCGGCGGCACGTCGGCGAGGCTAGGGTAGCAGCGTAGCCCCATCACCTCCGAGTAGGCGGGATTGACGGGCAGGATCTCGTAGCCGTAGTCACGCAGGTAGGTGGCCGCGAAGAAGCTCGGCCGGTTGGGGTTGGCCGAAAGCCCCACCATCGCCACCCGCCGGTAGCGCGCCAGGATGCCCTGGATCAGCGCGAAGGTCTGCCCGGGAATGGGCGTGCTGCCGGGGTGGGTTACGTCCATGTGCGGCTCTCGATCTGCGGATGAGGGGCTGCCGCCCCATCGTGCCGCCGGGCTGCCCCGCAGTCCTTGCGCCCAAAATGGGTACATGGTAGCGTGAAGCCATGCGCATCATCGCCCGCAGCACGTTGCACGGGTTCGTGGCGTCGCTTGCCGGGAAGAAGGATCGCTCGGCGGTCAAGGCGGCGCTCGACGCATGGTTCGCTGAGGCGAGCAAAGCGCGGTGGCGCAGCACCGCCGACGTGAAACGCGCCTACGCGTCGGCGAGCATTGTCACCTCGGCGCGCATCGTTTTCAACATCAAAGGGAACGCGTACCGGCTGGTGGTCTCTGTGGACTTCGAGAAGGGTATCGTCTGGATCAAATGGATCGGGACGCACCGGGAATACGACCGTATCGTCGTGAGGGAGGTGGAGCATGTCCGCTGAGCTGAAGCCGATCCGCACCAAGGCAGATCACCGAAAGGCGCTTGCGGAGGTCGAACGGCTGTGGGGCGCGAAGAGCGGCACAGCGGATGGCGACCGGCTCGATATCCTGGCCACCCTGATCGATGCGTACGAGGCGACCCACTATCCGATGGACCCGCCTGACCCCATCGAGGCGATCCTGTTCCGCGTGGAGCAGCAGGGACTCACCCGCAAGGCGCTGGTGCCGCTCATCGGCACCCGCACGCGCGTCTCGGAGGTGCTGAACCGCAAACGCAACCTGTCGATCGCCATGATCCGGCGCCTCCATGACCGGCTCGGCATCCCGGCCGACGTCCTGATCCGACCCACACGCAGCTCCAGGGCCGCCCGTCCGCGCTCCGCTCAGCGCCCGCTCGCCTCCAGGGCCTGATCGAGGTCCCAGCGGATGTCGTCGATGTCCTCCAGCCCCACGGACAACCGTACCATGTCCGGGGTGGTGCCGCTGGCCTTCAGCTCGTCGGGCTTGAGCTGCGAGTGGGTCGTCGAGGCGGGGTGGATCACCAGGCTTTTGGCATCGCCCACGTTGGCCAGGTGCGAGAGCAGCCGGGTGGCGTTGATGAACGTCTTGCCGGCTTCGAGCCCGCCCTTGATGCCGAAGGTGAGGATGGCGCCCGAGCCCTTGGGCAGGTACTTCTGCGCCAGCTTCTTGTAGGGGCTGTTCTTCACGGTGGGGTAGTTGACCCAGCTCACCCGCGGATGCTCGGCGAGGAAGGCGGCCACCTGCTCCGTGTTCTGGACGTGGCGCTCCATCCGCACGTGCAGCGTCTCCAGCCCTTGCAGGAACAGGAAGGCGTTGAAGGGGCTCATGGCCGGCCCCAGGTCGCGCAGGGCCTCGACGCGCGCCTTGAGGATGTAGGCCATGTCGCCGAAGGTCTCGTGGTAGCGCATGCCGTGGTAGCCGGGGGAGGGCTCGGTGAACTCGGGGAACTTGCCGTTGGCCCAGGGGAACTTGCCCGAATCCACGATCACCCCGCCGATCGAGGTGCCATGGCCGCCGATGAACTTGGTGGCCGAGTGCACCACGATGTCCGTGCCGTGCTCGAAGGGCCGGCACAGGTAGGGCGTGGCGAAGGTGTTGTCGATCATCAGCGGCAGCCCGTGGTCGTGGGCGATCTTCGCCACCGCCTCGAGGTCGAGGATGTTGATGCGCGGGTTGCCGATGGTCTCCCCATACAGCAGCTTGGTCTTGGGGGTGATGGCCTTGCGGAAGTTCTCCGGGTCGTCCGGATCCACGAACGTGGTCTGGATGCCCAGCTTGCGGAAGGTGACGTCGAACTGGGTGTAGGTGCCGCCGTACAGGGTCGAGGCGGAGACGATGTGGTCCCCGCTGCCCAGCAGGTTGAAGATGGCCATGGCCTGCGCCGCCTGCCCCGAGGCCATCGCCAAAGCGCCGATCCCCCCTTCCAGCGTGGCCATGCGCTCCTCGAACACCGCGTTGGTGGGGTTCATGATGCGGGTGTAGATGTTGCCGAACTTCTGCAGCGCGAACAGCGCGGCGGCATCCTCCGTGTCGTCGAAGACGAAACTGGTGGTCTGGTAGATGGGCGCGGCGCGCGCGCCGGTGGTGGGGTCGGGCCGCTGGCCCGCGTGCAGCGCCAGCGTGTTGAAGCTGAACTTGTGGTCGTCGGCCATGGGTTCCGGTTCGCCTTGGGGGTGAAGCGACGGGGGTGGGCGCTACGGTCGCCCGAGCGCGTGGCCCGTCACCGTATGCCGCCCGAATCGATTTGTCAAAACGGATCAATCGCCTAGGTTCGCCGTGCGCCAGGCTCCCAGGCCGGTGGGACAGTGGGCGTGACCCGCAGGCGTTCCGGCGCCGGGCGCAGGGCGAACCCGGTCGCCGGCGGGCGGTGCGTCCGTCTGAAAGCAAGCGCTCCTGCGGGCGGCCTCACCCACCCCGGCCCTCCCGCTCTTGGCAGCGAGGGAGGAGCCCCGAACCAGCCACCGGCGAGGACTGATGAATGCCCCCCTCTCCCAAGGAAGCCCGCCCCGACCGCAGCGAGGGGAGGGGGCAGCCGCGGCAGCGGCGGGGGTGAGGCTACGGCGCCTGCCCGCCCGCATCCACCGAATTCACCAACTACTCGAGGGCGCCCGCGCATGCGGCCCGGGCATTGGCGTCGCAGCGGTCCGCCCTCACTCGCCGTCACTCGGCTCGGCCAGGTCGCGGCCGGTGGCCCGCGGAGCTGTAACCTGCGGGGCGATGGCGGCGCCGGCGACCGGGATCGGGCGGGGCGAGGCGAACGCCTCCGTGATCTCGCGGTAGAAGCGCACCTGGCCATCGGGGTCGCCGCCGGCGGGCGTCTTCATGCCGTTGGGCCCCACCCCGGCGAGGGCCTCCGGGGGCAGGGCGCCCGGCGCCGCGTGGACACTGCAACCCTGCCGGGGCACCTCCGCCTCGCGGTAGAACTGCACCGTGGCCAGCGGGCACCACTCGGTGGCGACCTGGCCCGAGACGACGCAGGTGCGGACGGCCACGTACGCGCCGGGGGGCTCGGCGAAGCTCTGGCCGCGGTAGGGCGGCAGGATGGCCGCCATGAAGTCGCGCCACAGGTCGGCGGTGGTGCCGCCGCCGGTCTCGGCCGGCATGATGCGGTTCTTGTCGTCGCCCATCCACACGCCGGCGACCAGCTCCGGGGTGAAGCCGATGAACCAGGCGTCGCGGGGACCCTCGTTGGTGCCGGTCTTGCCGGCGGCCGGCCGTTCGAGCCTGGCGCGGCGACCGGTGCCGCGGTCGATCACCCCCTGCAGCAGATGGCTCATGCGGAACGCCGTCCAGGGCGAGATGGCCTGCTCGGGCGACTGCACGGCCTGCTCGTGCAGCACCGTGCCGTCGGCGGCCAGCACCCGCCGCACCAGGACGGGCTTCACGTGGAGCCCGCCGTTGGCGAACGCCGCGTAGGCGGCAGTCAGGTCCAGCAGCGTGACCTCCGAGCAGCCGAGCGCGATGCAGAGCCCCTGCTCCTGCCGCACCCCGATGCCGAGGCGCGTGGCCACCCGGGTCACCGCGGGGATGCCCACCCGCACCAGCAGTTGCACGGCCACCACGTTGCTGGAGAGCTCGAGCGCCCGGGCCAGCGTGATGCGCCGCTCGACCGGCACCGTGCCCCAGGGCTCCGTGCGCAGAGCGCCGTAGCGGTCGTTGAAGTTGCGCGGCTCGTAGAACGTGCGGACGGCGCCGTCCGCGGGGACGCCCGCCTCGTGCGGCGGCGCGGGGGCTGTCGGCTGCGGACCTTGCTCGCCCCAGGCGTAGCGCACGGGCTCGTCGACGAACACCTCGTTGGGGGCGATGCCCGCATCGAGCGCGGCCGCGAAGAGGATGGGCTTGAACGCGGAGCCGGGCTGGCGCTCGGCCTGGGTGGCGCGGTTGAACTGGGACTCGCCGAACGCCACGCCCCCCACCAGCGCCCGCACGAACCCGGTGGCCGGATCGAGCGCCACCAGCGCCGCCTGGTAGTGGCCCGGCTTCTTCACGCGCAGCTCCTCCAGCAGCCGCTCGGCCACGGCCTGCGGGTCGCGGTCCAGCGTGGTGTAGACGCGGAAGCCGCGCCCGGAGACCCGCGGCACGCCGAGCAGTTGCCGGATATCGCGCTGCACCTGCTGCACGAAATAGGGGGCGTTGACGCGCTCGGGCTCCGGGCGGAACACGCGCAGCGGCTCGCGCAGCGCCGCCTCGAACTCCTGCTGCGTGATCCAGCCCTGGCGCAGCACGAGCTGCAACACCACCAACTGGCGCTCCATCAGCGGCTGGAGGCGGTCCAGCGGCAACGTCTCGCCGGGCTGGCGCGCGGCGGGCCCCTCGGCGGGTTCGAGAAACCCCTCGGGCTTCTTGATGAGCGCGGCCAAGAGCGCGGCCTGCCCGAGCGTCACCTCGGCTGCGGAGCGGTGGAAATAGGCGCGGGCGGCCTTCTCGACGCCGTACACGCCCGAGCCCAGGTAGACGCGGTTCAGGTAGAACTCGAGCACCTTGAGCTTGGTGTACTCGCGCTCGACCGCGAGGGCCATGAACACCTCCTTGACTTTCCGCAGCAGCGTGCGCTCGGAGGAGAGCAAGGTCAGCTTGACGAGCTGCTGGGTGATGGTGCTGGCGCCCTGCTGGTAATCGAGCGTCCGCAGGTCCACCCAGATCGCCCGCAGCAGGCGCACGGGGTCCATCCCGCGGTGGGCGAAGAAGCGCCGATCCTCCACGGCCACCACCGCCTTCTGCAGGTAGGGATGGATGCGCGTGACCGGCACGTAGTGCCGGTCCTCCAGGCCCTCGATGGTGGCCAGCACATTGTCGTCCTTGTCGTAAATTATGGTATTGTTGTCGCTGAGCGCGAGTGCCGCGTTGAAATGGCGCACCACGCCGGGCGCCCACAGGTAGAAGCCCGCGATCACGCCCAGCAGCAGCGAGCCCAGCGCCGCCAGCAGCCAGGCTGAAACGAACACCAGGCCGTGACCCAGGCTGCCGGGACGAGAACGCGGACGGGGCGATTTCATCGCGATTCGGGTGACGGTGGAGGGCGCGTGCCGCCTGCACGGACGCGGCCCCGGCGCCGATGCGGCGCGGGCGCTCGGGTCGGGGTGGGAGCTACCGCCCCATTCTGGACAATGCGGGCGCGCCGGTCAATGCGCGGGCCTCCGCACGGTCGAGGCACCCCGCTTGGGGGCGGACACCCGGAGCCGGGCGCCTCGCCCCTCCCCATCAAGCCGCGGCGCCCAGGCGCCGGGAGCCACGAGGCTCACAGGCCGACACGAAGGCGAGCCGATGGCCGACTACCGTAGATTCTCGCGGGTGCCGTTCCTGACGGACTCCCGGCTGGTGCTGGGCGGCGCCGCCACGGCCTGCCACCTCGCCGACGTCTCGCTGAAGGGGGCGCTCGTCGAAGCCCCCACGGCGTATCAGCCGGGCGTGGGCGCACGCGGCACGCTGGAGATCCGGCTCGGGCCCACCGAGCTGGCCATCACCATGGCCGTCGAGTGCGCCCACCGCGCCGGCGACCGGCTGGGGCTGCGCTGCGTGTCGATCGATCTCGACAGCATGGTGCACCTGCGGCGCCTGCTCGAGCTCAACCTGGGCGACGCGAGCCTGGTCGAGCGCGAGCTGCTGTCGCTGGGGTGATCCCCGCCGTCGTGACCCCCGCCTGGGCTGGCCCGCCCGGCTCCGCCGGGCCGCCGGCGGGGCGTGGGCTGGGCGGAATCCTCGGGGCATTTATGCGACAGTCAGAGGCCGCCCGGAAGCGGGCTCCACGCGCGAACCTTAGAGCCATGCGGATTTCCGCGGGATGTCCCCGCGGGAGTGCCGCCGGTTGGCCGATTGACAATCGGGCTCCGGGCCGATAGGGTCGGGACGAAACCCGCAGCGGCCTCGCTCCGGCCGCAGGCGCGCCGGGCGCCCGGGCCGGGAGCCGTCCCATCCGAGCGTCCGCACCCCTCCAGAGGCGACGATGCGCACCAAGTTCATCTTCATCACCGGGGGCGTGGTCTCGGGGCTGGGCAAGGGCATCGCCACCGCCTCGATCGGTGCGCTGCTGGAGAACCGGGGGCTGCGGATCAGCGTCAGCAAGCTGGATCCGTACATCAACGTGGACCCGGGCACGATGAGCCCGTTCCAGCACGGCGAGGTGTTCGTCACCGACGACGGGGCGGAGACCGACCTGGACCTGGGCCACTACGAGCGTTTCACCAACGCCACGCTGACGCGCGCCAACAACTTCACCACCGGCCAGATCTACGACACCATCATCCAGCGCGAGCGGCGCGGGGATTTCCTGGGCACCACGGTGCAGGTGATTCCCCACATCACCGACGAGATCAAGGCCAAGGTGCTCAAGGCGGCCGAAGACGTGGATATCGCCCTGGTCGAGATCGGCGGCACGGTGGGCGATATCGAGTCGCTGCCGTTCCTCGAGGCGATCCGCCAGTTCCGCTACGATTTCGGCCGGCGCGATGTGCTCTACGTGCACCTGGTGCTGGTGCCCCTGATCGAATCGGCCAACGAGCTCAAGACCAAGCCCGCCCAGCACAGCGTCAACAAGCTGCGCGAGATCGGCATCCAGCCCGATATCCTGATCTGCCGCACCTCGCGGCCGCTGACCACCGAGATTCGCCGCAAGATCGCCATGTTCACCAACGTGGACCTCGAGTGCGTGATCCCGGGCGAGGACGTGAAGAGCGTGTACGAGGTGCCGCTGCGCTTCCACCAGGAGGGGCTCGACGAGCAGCTCGTCGAGCGGCTGGAGATGTGGACCCGCCGCCCGAGCCTGCAGCAGTGGGCCGATATCAACGACCGCTTCGCCAACCCGCGCGGCCGGGTCAGGATCGCCGTGGTCGGCAAGTACGTCAGCGTGAAGGAATCCTACGAGAGCCTCAACGAGGCGCTGGTGCATGGCGGGCTGGCCCATCAGGTGGCCGTGGAGCTGCACCACGTCAACTCCGAGGTGCTGGAGCAGGAGGGCGTCGAGGGGCACCTGGCGGGGATGGATGCCGTGCTGGTGCCGGGCGGGTTCGGCTCGCGCGGCATCGAAGGCAAGATCAAGGCCATCCGCTACGCGCGCGAGAACCGCATCCCCTTCTTCGGCATCTGCCTGGGCATGCAGGTGGCGATGATCGAGTTCGCCCGCAACGTCGCCGCCATCCCCGACGCCAACTCGGCGGAGTTCGCGCCGGGCAACCTGCACAACGTGATCGATCTGATGCCCGAGCAGAAGAGCGTCATCCGCAAGGGCGGCACCATGCGCCTGGGGGCCTATCCGGCCACGCTGCGGGAAGGGAGCAAGGTGGCCGAGGCTTACGGCACGCTCAAGATCAGCGAGCGCCACCGCCATCGGTTCGAAGTCAACAACGCGTTCGTCCCCCAACTCGAAAAGGCGGGCCTGGTGGTCTCCGGCTGGTTCGGCGAGGGGAACCTGGCGGAAACGATCGAGCTGCCGGAGCATCCGTGGTTCGTGGGCTGCCAGTTCCACCCCGAGTTCAAATCGAAGCCGTTCGATCCCCATCCGCTGTTCCGGGCCTTCATCGGGGCCGCCTTGGCGCAGGCCAAAATCCATGTCGAACCGCAGGTCACGCGTCGAGAGATCGCCTGAGCGGCTGAGCCGATGGGCCCCGCCCGCGCCGTTTCGCGGCAGCGGGGCTGCGCTGTGCCGCGTGGCGGCGGCGCTGGCGCTGGCGCTGCCGGCAGCCGGGGGCGTCGCGCGGGCGGCCAGCGAGGCGCCGCCCTGCCCGGACTTCCGGCAGGTCTGCCTGCAGGCCGAGCGCACGGGCGGCATCGACCTGAAATCAGGCGTCGCCTTCATGGAAGGCAACGTCACGGGCTTCCTCAAGACCCAGGAGCTGACGTTCCAGAGCCAGGTGTTGCGCGCCTACCGCAACGAGCGCGACGAGTGGGTGCGGCTGGTGCTGGACCGCGAGGTCAAACTGGACCAGCCCGGGCGCACCGCTGCCGCGGAGCACGGCATCCTCGAGCAGGAGACGATCCTGCTGATGGGCAACGTCAAGCTCACCGAGCACGGCGCGCAGGCCGATGCCCAGGAGGTGCTGATCCTGCGCGACCGCCAGCGCACCGAGCTGAAGGGCTCCCCGCAGCAGCAGGTCCGCATGCGCTTCGTCGCCCCGCCCGAGCCCCGTGCGGCGCAACCGGACACCAAGCCCCCCGCCCCCGGCCCCGCGCAGAAGTCGGGGGAGCCGCCCACCGACACGCTGCTGGCCCGCGCCAACGAGGTGGTGCTGGAGCAGAAGACCCTGCAGGCCCAGCTCACCGGGGCCGTGTACGTGGAGCGGGTGGAGCGGGAGTGGCGCCTCAACGCGCGCACGGTGAACCTGCGCTTCACGGAGGAGCGCAAGCTGGCCGGCTTCCGGGCCGAGGGGGGCGTGCGCATCGACCAGCCGGGGCGCATGGCGACGGCCGATCTCGCCTTCTCGCAGAACGACAACAGGACGATCCTGCTGGTGGGTCGCGCCAAGCTCCAGCAGCAGGGGCAGTTCGATCTCTCCTCGGACCGCATCGAAATCTACAGCGAGGCGGACAAGGGCGTGGTGCAGACGCAGGACCGGCAGAAGCCGATGCGGCTCTCGCTGAACCTGCCCGCAGCCAAATCGAGCTACCGGCTGGATCGCAGCAAGTGGTCGATCCTGGCCGGCCAGGGCGTGCCCCGCGAGACGCTCGACAAGCTCGTGCCCCTGCAGGGGCGCGCGTACGGCAACCGCGATGCCTTCCTCGTCGCCTTGGGCGGTGTGCTGACCCGCACTGAGCTCGATGCCTACCAGGAACGAATCCTCTCCCAGGCCCAGTGACCGAAATCCCCCAGCCCACCCGGAACGTGGCGCCGATCGTGCCGGGCAAGGATTCGTTGGCGGCGGTCGGCCTCCACAAGTCCTTCGGCCGGCGCACGGTGGTGCGTGACGTCAACCTCGAGGTGAGCCCCGGCGAGATCGTGGGGCTGCTCGGCCCCAACGGCGCGGGCAAGACCACGGTCTTCTACATGATCGCCGGCGTGGTGCGCCCGGAAAGCGGGAACATCTTCCTGTGCGGCGAGAACGTCACCAGGCTGCCCATCCACCGGCGCGCCAAGCGCGGCCTGGGCTACCTGCCGCAGGAGCATTCCGTCTTCCGCCGGCTCTCCGTCGAGGACAACCTGATGGCGGTGCTCGAGCTGACGGACCTGCCCAAGGCCGCAAGGCGCGAGCGCACGGAGCGGGGGCTCGCAGACCTCGGCATCACCCAGATCCGCCGCTCGATGGGCTATCAGCTCTCCGGGGGCGAGATGCGGCGGGTGGAGATCGCGCGGGCGCTGATGATGGAACCCGCCTTCATCCTGCTCGACGAGCCGTTCGCCGGCGTGGACCCCATCGCCGTGCTCGATATCCAGGAGGTGATCCGCCTGATCCGCGGCAAGGGCATCGGCGTGCTGATCACCGACCACAACGTCCGCGAGACCCTGGGCATCACGGACCGCGCCTACATCATCAACGCCGGCGAGGTGCTGGTGCAGGGCGTGCCGGAGCAGCTCGTGCACAACGAGGTCGCGCGCCGCATCTACCTGGGCGAGCAGTTCAGCATGTAGCGCCCGGCGGATTCCGGCGGGACCTCACCCCCTGGCCCCCTCTCCAAGAATTGGAGAGGGGGGAGGCCGTGCCTGCAGACCGCCCTGGTGGCTGATGCGAAGCTCCCTCCCTCTCTCTGGGGGGGCGTGGGGCCTTGCGGCGTGTTACGCCACGGGGGTGCGCTGGGCGGTGGCCGTGGCGGCCACGCCCTGGTCCCACCTGCCGGCCTGGACGATCTGGCGGGCGAGCTTGAGCGCCTCGACCATGCTGGCCTCGGCGGCGAGCCCCTTGCCGGCGATGTCGAACGCGGTGCCGTGATCGACCGAGGTGCGGATGACGGGCAGCCCCAGGCTCACGGTGATGCTCTCCTCGAAGCCGTAGGTCTTGACGGCGATGTGGCCCTGGTCGTGGTACATGGCCACCACCGCATCGAAGCCGCCGCCGATGGCCTTGAAGAAGATCGAGTCGGCCGGGATCGGCCCCTCGACGGGGAGCCCCTCGGCGCGCGCCTGGTCGCAGGCGGGGCCGATCACGTCCAGCTCCTCGCGCCCCATCAGGCCGTGCTCGCCGTTGTGCGGGTTCAGGCCGGCTACGCCTACCCGCGGCTCCGCCACCCCGAGCGAGGCCATCCCGTGCGCCGTCAGGCGGATGGTCTCGGCCACGCTCTCCCGCGTCAGCTTGGCGGAGATGTCCTTGAAGGGGATGTGGCGGGTGACGTGGGCCACGCGCAGGTTCTTGCTGATGAGCATGGTCATGCACTTGCCGCGGAAGTCCTGCCCCGTGCGGCGCGTGCAGACGTCCTCGAAGATCTCCGTGTTGCCGATGTACTGGTGGAAGCCGCCCGCCCGCACGGCCTCCTTGTGGATCGGCCCGGTCACCACCGCATCCACCGCCCCCTCGAGCGCCAGCTCCGCCGCGCGGATCACATACTCGACCGAGGCCTTGCCGGCGGTGGCGTGGACGATCCCCTGCGGGAGCTGGTCGAGCCCGACGAAGCCCAGCTCGATCACGTCCACCGTGCCCGGGGCGTGGCGCGCCTGGGCCGGCCCCTCGACCGCGCGGAACTTCACCCGCGCCCCGAGCCGCTTGGCCTCCCGGTCGAGCACCGCCACCGGCCCGAGGGCCAGCAGCCGCACCCCGCGCACCGCCTCCGCGTTCGCCAGCGCCTTGATGAACACCTCCGGGCCGATCCCCAGCGGATCGCCCACCGTGACCGCCAGCAGGGGCTGCGACGTGGAAGACGGCATGCGGGACCTCCAGGCAGGGGGTGGCGCGCCATGTCCGGCGCAGACCCGGGCACAATCTCGGAACAGGGCCGCTGAGCGCCCCGATCCCTCGCACGGCCTCGATTTGACAGCGTTTCCGGCCGCCGGGTATGCTGAGCCGACGCGGAGTCGAGGTGGGCGCCTCGTCCAGTATAAGGCCGCCCCCGCACGCCGCACAAGGAAAGGCCGCTTGGAAAAATGCTTGCCGTGTGGTATGTTTTCTGTATAGAGAACGGTACCCCACCCAGGGCTTCGGTCCTGGGCCGCAGGCCCTCGGTTTCGCGAGATTCCGGGGGCCTTGCCATTTCCGGGTACGTCGATGATCGCGCGTCAGCCCGATAGAACCGTCGTATACGTAGACGGGTTCAACCTGTATTACAGGGCGGTAAAGAATACTCGTTACAAATGGCTGGACCTTGTCAAGGCATTCAGTACCGTCCTGGGTCCGACCCACTCGATCATCAAGGTCAAGTATTTCACGGCCAGGGTGAACGGACGGTTCGATTCGGACGCTCCAACCCGGCAGAATGCCTATCTCCAGGCGTTGACGGCGTTCAACTCCAATGTCGACATCTACTATGGACACTTTCTTGTCCATCCCGCTACCCGGAGACTGGCCATACCACCGCACAAGCAGGTTGAAGTCCTGATACCCGAGGAAAAGGGTTCGGATGTCAACCTGGCCGCGCATCTGATCACCGATGCATGGCTCGACGCGTTCGATACGGCGTTCATCGTGACAAACGACAGCGACATTGCGGAGGCCGTTCGACTGATCCATGTTCACCGCGCCACAAAAAGGGTCGGTCTGATAGTTCCGGGTGATAAGACCCGCCCAGCCAATCAACTGCTGCTGGTCTGCGCACCCGTCCTTCGCCTGCGATCCGGTGTGATCAAGGCGAGCCAATTGCCCGATCCCATCCCCGGCACCTCAATCCGCAAACCGCCGAGTTGGAACTGAGTGTGCAGTTCGGGAAACGCACCGACCCCCACGGCCCCCCCATGCCCATCGTCTCCCTGCTTTCCCGCCTTGTCGCGTTCGACACGACCAGCGTGCTCTCGAACCTGGCGCTGATCGGGTTCGTCGAGGAGCGGCTGCGGGCGGCCGGGCTCGAGGTCGAGCGCTATGCCAGCGAGGACGGCCGGAAGGCGAACCTGCTGGCGACCCTCGGGCCGCTCGACGTGGGCGGGCTGATGCTGGCCGGCCATACCGACGTGGTGCCGGTCGAAGGGCAGGCGTGGTCCAGCGACCCCTTCACGCTGCGGGAGGCGGAGGGGCGCTGCTACGGTCGCGGCACGGCCGACATGAAGGGGTTCCTCGCGCTGGCCATCCTCGCCGCGGAGGCGGTGCGCCACCGCCGGCTGAAGCTGCCGCTCCACCTCGCCTTCACGTACGACGAGGAGACGGGCTGCCAGGGCGCCGCGCTCCTGATGCGCCGCCTGAAGGCGGCGGGCCGCGTCTTGCCCCGCTGCGCCGTGATCGGCGAGCCCTCGAACTTCCAGGTGTTCCGCATGCACAAGGGCATCGCCGGGGTGCGGGTGCGCTTCAGGGGCGTCGAGGGCCATAGCGGCAAGCCGCGCAAGGGGGCCAACGCCATCTACCCCGCCGCGCAGGTGGTGGCCCGGCTGGTCGAGCTGGAGGCGGAGCTGGAAGCCCGGCGCTCGATGGAGAGCGAGTTCGAGGTGCCCTACACCACCGTCAGCGTGGGCCGTCTGCGGGCGGGCACGGCGCTCAACATCATCCCCAACCACGCGGAGCTGCTGTTCGAGTACCGCACCATGCCGGGGGAAGACCCCGACTACGTGCTGAACCAGGTGATGGGGTACATCGAGGAGCGGGTGCGGCCCGCGTTCCAGGCGCGCCACCCGGACGCCCGCATCGAGCTGCAGGTGGTGACGCGCGGCGCGCCCATGCTGCTGCCCCCCGGCAGCGAGATCGAGGCGCTGGCGCTGGAGTTGACCGGCGCCCGCCGGGCTACGGCCGCGCCCTACTACTCGGAGGGCGCCGAGTACGTGGGGGCGGGCATCCCCACCGTGCTCTGCGGCCCGGGCGATATCGACCAGGCCCACCGGCCCGACGAGTACGTCACCCATGAGCAGCTCCAGCGCGGCCTGCCGCTGCTGGCGCGGCTGATCGAGCGGGTGTGCCTCCCGCAGGGCGCCGCATGACCCCGCCCTCGCCCGTCCATCCCGCATCGCAGGGCGTGCGCACGCCCTGGATCTTCGGCTACGGCTCGCTGATCTGGCGGCCGGGTTTCGCGTTCGTCGAGCGCCACCCGGCGGTGCTGGCCGGCTGGCACCGCGACTTCTGCCGCTACTCCTTCCACCACCGGGGCACCCCCGCGCGGCCGGGCATGGTGGCCGGGCTCTCTGCGGGCGGCGCCTGCAAGGGCATGGCCTACCGGGTGGCGGAGCCCGTGCTGCCGGGTGCGCTCGCGTACCTGGATCGCCGCGAGGGGCCGGGCTACGTGCGCCGCGCCCTGGCGGTGGGGCTGGAGCCCGAGGGCGAGGCGGGCCGCCGCACGGTCGAGGCGTGGGTGTACGTGCCCGACCCCGCCCATGCCTCCTACGCCGCCAACCTCAGCCGGCCACGGATCGTGGAGCTGATCGGCACCGGCATCGGCGCGAGCGGCACGGCCCACGACTACCTGCGCGACCTGCTGCGCCACCTGGACGAGCTGGGCACCCCCGATCCCCTGCTCGAAGCCGTGCTGCGCGACGTGGAGCGCTATCTGCGAATGGCGGCGGAGCGCGCGACCGGCGGCGTTCCCCTCGAAACCCCGCCCACGGCCTGACGGGCGCTTCGCGGGCGCCCCGCTTCCAGCCCGATCGGGAGCCGCCCGGCCGGCGGGCGCAGGGTCGCTTTCCCGACTCCGGGCGTTTCGATCCGCCCGTTTTTGGCGTGGCCGCAGCGCGGAATTTCCTGTAATGTGAACGCGTTGACCCGCGGGCGGTGGGACGATCGGGGGATCGACCCGCCGCTGGATATGGACCCCGAACCCCCTGTCAGCCCCGGCGCCGCCATGCCCCAACCCCGCGCCCCATCGCCCCGCGGCACCCAGTCGGGCGCCCCATCGCCCCGCGGCACCCAGCCCGGCGCCACCATGCGCAGCGATGCCGCGCCGAGCGATCCCGTGCGCTTCGCCGAGGAGAAGGCCCGCGCCGCCCAGGAGGCCGGTCGCACGCTGGCGTTGCTTTCCCGCGCCGAGAAGGACGCCGCGCTCGGAGCGCTGCGCGAGGAGCTGCTGCGCTCGCAGGAGGCGATCCTGGCCGCCAACGCCGAGGACATGGAGGCGGGGCAGCGCGCTGGACGGGGCGCGGAGCTGGGCAGCAAGCTGGACCGGCTGCTGCTGAACCCGGCGCGCCTCGCGGAGATGTGCCGCGCCATCGGCGAGGTGGCGGCGCTCGAAGACCCGGTGGGGCAGGTGCTGGAGCGCCGCACCCGGCCGAACGGGCTCGACATCCGCCGCGTGCGCTGCCCCTTCGGTGTGGTGGGGATCATCTACGAGGCGCGGCCCAACGTGACCGTGGACGCCGCCACGCTGTGCCTCAAGAGCGGCAACGCGGTCGTGCTCAAGGGCGGCTCCGACGCCCTCGCCACCAGCCGCGCGCTGGTCGCGGCGATGCGCCGGGGAGTCGAGCGCACGCGGGTGCCGCCCGCGGCGATCCAACTGCTCGACTCGGCCGACCGGGCGGTGACGGGTGCGTTCCTGCGGATGCGCGGGCTGATCGACGTGATCGTGCCGCGCGGCGGGGCCGAGCTGATCCGCTTCGCCCAGCAGCAGGCGACCGTGCCCGTGATCGAGACGGGCGCCTCGGTGGTGCACGCCTACGTCGATGCGGAGGTGGATGCCGGGCAGGCCGTGGCGCTGATCGTCAACTCCAAGTGCCGCCGGGTCAGCATCTGCAACGCGCTCGACACGCTGCTCGTGCACCGGGCCGCGCTCGAGGCCGTGGGCGAGCCCCTGGCGCGCGCGCTCGCCGCCCACGACCCGCCGGTCGAGGTGCGCGCCGACGGGCGGGCGCTGCCCGTGTTCGCCCGGCACCTGCCCGCCGGGCGCGTGCGGCCCGTGGAGCCGGAGCGCGACTACGACACGGAGTACCTGGACTACATCCTGGCGGTCAAGGTGGTGGACTCGCTCGATGAGGCGCTCGGCCACATCCGACGCCACTCGCTCAAGCACACCGAGGCGATCTTCACCGCCGATGGCGCTGCCGCGGCCCGCTTCCTGGCCGAGGTGGACGCGGCCTGCGTGATGCATAACGCCTCCACGCAGTTCACCGACGGCAACCAGTTCGGGCTGGGCGCGGAGATCGGCATCAGCACCCAGAAGCTGCACGTGCGCGGCCCGTTCGCGCTGGAAGGGCTGACCACCACCAAGTGGCTCGTGGCGGGCAGCGGCCAACTGCGACCGTGAGCGACGCGCCCGCAGCCGGTTCCCGCAGGGGTCCACCCCGCGGCGTCCGCGCAGGGGCATCCCCCCGCCACAGGCTGTCTCGATGCTGGAAATCGACTACGACCTGATTCCGCTGAGCGCCGAGCTGGGGCGCCGGGCTGCCGAGCGGGCGGAGGCGCTGGCGCGCCGCGGCAAGGTGCCGCCGCTCTCCCCGTCGGCGGCGGGCAAGGTGGTCGTGGTCAACCCCAACCAGGGCTACACGATCCACCACATCCCGGACGAGCTGCGCAAGCCGCTCCGGCGGATGCTCGTGCCGGTCTACTCGGGCTCCACGCCCCTGAACGGCCAGCTCCTGCTCGAGCAGGTGCAGGAGAATCCCCAGGAGCGGCTGTACCAGATCGTGATCGAGCTGCACTCGGATTTTCCGACGCTGGGCGGATTCCTGCAGTTGCTGCCGGAGCTGGTGCAACGCAATCCGCGCTGTCGCCTGATGCTGCATGGCGACATGGTGCGCATCTTCGCCCTGATCGAGGAGCTGATCGGGCGGACCGGCGCGGTGTGCCTGCTGCGGTTCGACCACCACCCCGAGCGGTTGGCGCTGCGCACGCCGGCCGACCTGGGCGGGCTGATCGCCCACCTGCCGCGCTACCCCACCTTGCCCGTGCCGTTCTTTTCGCACCTGCGACTCAAGGTGGGCGACCAGGAGGAGACCTTCACGCTGGAGGGGCTGAAGCGGCTGTACCGGCTCTACGGCGTGGGCAACATCGACGAGCTCGACGTGACGGGCAAGCTGCGCGAGCGGCTGATCGTGCTCGATCTGCCCACTTCGGCCATCCGAGGCCTGCGCTTCGCGGCGAATCGCGGCGAAACGTTCCGCGCGGTGCGCATGTTCGGCGAGAAGGTGCACGCCCAGAACTTCGCCGCGATGGGACTCGAGACGCGGGCGCTCCCCTGGGCCAAGCTCGACGCGATCTACCGCCAGTTGCCGGGCCGGGAGGAGGAGGAGATCCTGCTCGGCAACGTGCGCGCGCTGCGGGTGAACTGCTTCGACGGCCACGTCTCATTCCTGTGGAAACCCACGGCCACGTTCATTCCCCTCTACGAGCTGCGCGGGCTGCACGTGCTCTGGCCGGCCCAGGGCAAGGCCGAGCTGCCCGTGGCGGAGCTCGCGGCGAGCGGCCGCGGGGTCGTGTTCGATCCGGTGATCGTCACCGAAGAGGGTCGCCCGCGCTTCGGCGACGTGCGGGCCGGCATCCGCCTCAAGTTCCTGCGGGAGGTGTTCGAGGAGAGCGTCAACCGCCAGGCGAAGCTCACCGAGTACGCCTCGCAGCTCAAGCTGGCGTGCCTGGGGCCGCTGGCGGCGCAGACGCTCAAGCTGCTGCAGCCGCTCGGGCTCGGCGAGTACATTCCCGCCGCGACGCTCTATTACCTGTGCGACTCCTTCGAGGAGCTGCACCGGTACGGGGAGATGCCCCGACGCCTGCGCGAGCGCTATGCGGAGCTGCTGCGCGATCTCAAGGCGCTGTTCTCCGGCGAGGGGCAGGCGGTGGGGCTGGAGCTGGTGCTGCACCGCATGCCGGTGATCCGCGAGTGGACCCAGATCGAGCCGCCCGCCTTCGAGGCCCTCCAGCCCGACATGCTCGCCTCCGTCTATGCGGAGCTGCGGGTGTTCCAGCGCTTCTCGGAGGGGGAGTTCCGGCGCATCAAGCCGGACGAGCCCGTCCAGCACCGCTACTTCGAGCAGATGGAGCAGTACCAGCAACTGGCGCTGCGCGCCAAGCAGCTCGCCAACCTGCTGGGCGGGCGCTACGGCCACTTCTTCCAGCCGGGGGCGTTCCCGGATTTCGTGTTCTTCGGCACGCGCGAGGAGACGGCGCGCAACGACCAGATGTATTTCCTGCCCGGCTTCGCCTGGAGCGAGGTGCTGAAGAACCCCGAGAGCAAGGCCGTGTTTCAGGCGGAGGAGTTCGCCTTCAGCGTGTTCCTCGAGGAGCAGATGGCCCTGCTCAACTACCAGTACAGCCAGGAGGGCGCGGATACCGATCGCGGCGAGTTCGGCGACCGCTACTTCGGCGAGCGCATCGCGGAGGGCGAGAAGGAGCTGGCGGAGCTGATCGGCTTCGCCAAGGCCGAGCGGCCGGAAGCCTCCCCGGGCTACGAGAAGCTCACGCGCCAGCTTTCCGAGCAGCACCGGGCCGACCTGCAGGCGTTCTCCCGCGACGGCACCCAGGAGGCCCGCCGGCTCGAAGAGCTCGAACGCCGCTACTTCGACGCGCTGAAAGAGGTCACCGCGCTGGTCGATGCCGCGGGGCTCGGCGGCGCGGATCTGCTCGGCGGCGAAGACTACATCCGCCAGCTCGACGGCGCGCTGGTCAAGCTGGCCGTGACCGCCCTCAGGGACCTGCGCGACGTCGCCACCCGCAGCATCGCGGAGGCGGGGCGCACCCTGGCCGGGAAGGTCGCGGCGCTCGACGCCTACCTGACAGGCTTCAACGGGCTGCAGAAGACGCTGTTCGCCTGCCTGCACGCCCAGCACGTCGAGGCCTGGCGGCGCGAGTACGCCGAGGCGCTGCCCGCGCTGGTCGAGCGCCTGAACGTGCTGCGCCAGCTCGGCGAGGCGGAATCGCGCGCCATGGAGCTGCAGCTCGACAAGCAGCGCCACGCCGCCGTCGAGGAGAAACAGGAGCTCGATTTCCGCCTCAACAGCCGCATCGCCGGCATGCAGGAGCAGGGCGGTCGCGTGCGCCAGATGATCCACGACCTCTCCGCGACGCTGGCGCGCCCGCTCAAGCCCGAAGGGGCGGAGGCGGGCCCGGCGGAGCTGCTCCAGATGGTCGAGCAGCGCCTGCAGCAGACCCAGGCCGCCATCGCTGCCATCGCGGCCCAGACGGCGGAGCTGGTGGCCCGCCACGACGCCTTCGAAGGGCACTACCGGCGCAAGCGCGAGAACAGCCTGGCGCTCTACCGGAACGGCAACGAGCTGGCGTTGGTGCGGCAGCATCTCAAGCTGGGATCGCTCCAGAAGATGATGACGAAACCGATCGAGGTGCCCCCGTTCGCGCCGCCCGCGCTGCCGGAGACCGACGACCCCGCCGAGCTGGACCGGCAGCTTCGCGAGACCCAGGCCACCATCGCCGCGCTGGAGCGCCAATTGCTCGATTCCAGCGCCACCGATGGCCAGCTCCTGGTGATCCACGAGCACCTCGGGCGCTACGGGCAGTTGCAGCGGGTCTACGGCAACTTCCGGCGGGCGGTGAAGGAGAAGATGCTGCACCAGCTCTCGCTGGGGCGCATCGCCCAGCGCGTGGCGCAGTTGCGCCAGGAGGAGCCGCACCTGCGCGACGTGATCGCCCGGCGCATGATTCCGGCCTACCGCACGCTGTGCGAGCAGTACTTCATCCCCGAGGTGCACAAGCGCATCGAGCACTTCCAGCGGGCGCGCGCCTTCGTGGGCGATCTGGGCCGGCTCTCGTTCGGCGAGCTGCAGCGCGAGTTCATGGAGCGCGCGATCTTCCGGCGCTTCCACGCGGTGCAGTTCACGCGGGGGGTGCACCACGGGCTCGATACCGCGGAGCCCCTGTTCGCTAAGACCACCAACGTGCCGCGGGCGCTCTATCTCTTCCAGCGCGCCCTGCAGCAGAACCTCGTGACCAAGGGCATCGACGAGAAGCAGGTGACGCTGGAGAAGCTCCAGCCGGCCACGCCGGAAGAGATCCTGCGCTACTGCGGGCGCCAGCGCGAGCTGGCCCCGGAGCGGCGGGTGACCTACCTGGTGCTGCCGGCGACGCTCTCGCTGCCCCGCGCCATCGAGACGATCCTGGCCAAGGACGCCATCTTCGGCGGGCTGCCGCAACTGGTGATGATCTACCTGAGCAGCTTCGACAACCGCACCATCCAGGAGAGCGATGCGCTGCGGGACCAGTACTTCCGCGCCGTCAAGCACAACGTCATCATCGGCGTGGATGGGGTGCGGCTGGTGGACAACCCGCTGGTGATGGCGACCCGGCTGCTCCAGGAGACCCTGGGCTCGTCCATCGACATGGGCGAGGTCAAGCGCCCCGCCGAAACGGAAAGCCTGCGCGAGTGAACCTCCTGCTCAGCTCCTGCACCCACTGGTGGAACGCCGAGGCCGCCTACGCGGCCGTGCTGGGCGAGACGCTCCAGGCCGCGGGCCATCGCGTGATCCTGCTCGCGCCGCCCGGCACGCGCAACGCCGCCCAGCTCGCCGGACGGGGCCTGCGCGTCGAGACGGCCATCCCGCTCCACGCCCCTGAGCCCTGGCGCCGCGCGGCGGCGCTCGGCCGGCTGGCGGCGCTCCAGGCGCGCGAGCGGATCGAGATCGTGGACGTGTTCCGCGCGGCGGAGCTCCCCTGGCACCTGCTGGCGGCGCGGGCGCGCCCCGGCCTGCGCGTGATCCGCACGCGGGGCAACGCGCGGCCCGTGCGCGGCCACTGGCTCAACCGCAAGCTCTACGGCGCCTGGTGCGATGGCGTGGTCGCCGCGGCCGAGGTGGCCCGGCGCGAGCTGGAGCTGCGGCTGGGGGTGGCGCCCGAGCGGCTGCGCACCATCTACTATCCGGTCGCGACCCCGCCACCCGCGTCGGACGGGCGCACCGACGGCCGGCGCCGCCTGCTGGTCGAGCTGGGGGAGACGGAAGAGCGCATCCTGCTGGCCGTGGTCGGGCGCATCGCGCCGGAAAAGGGCCACGCCCTGCTGCTGGAAGCCCTGGCCCGGCTGGTGCCGCGCCACCCGGCGCTGCTGCTGCTGGTCTATGCCAAGTCGTACCCCGGCGAGGAGCGGGCGCTGCCCCCGCTCCAGGCGCAGGCGCGCGCCCTGGGGCTGGAACGGCACGTGCGCTGGCTCGGCTTTCGCGAGGACATCCGGCGGCTGATGGGGTGGGTCGACCTGGGCGTGGTGCCCTCCATCGCCTCCGAGATCAACTGCCGGGTCACGGTCGAGTTCTTCTCGGTGGCCACCCCCGTGGTGGCCTGCCCGACCGGCGCCCTGCCCGAGGTGATCGAGCCGGGCCGGAGCGGCGCCCTGGCCGATGCGGCCACCCCCGCCGCCCTGGCCGCCGCGCTGGAACCCCTCCTCGCCGATGACGCGGCGCGCGCGCGACTGGGCCAGGGCGCGCGGGAGGTCGCGGAGCATCGCTTCTCGCCCGGGCGCTTCCTGGCCGCCCACCTCGAGCTGTTCGAGCAGGCCCTGGCGCGACCCCAGGGGCTGTGGGGAACGTGAGGGCGGCGTGCGGCCGGCTCCGCCCCGCTTGACGGCCGCCACCCCGCGGGCGCAGGCTGGGGAGGCCCGGCAGGGGCGGCAGGGAGGGATCGCAGGCTGCCCGGCGCACCGTGCGGGAACGCGGGCGGCACAGCGAGGGGAACGGATATGCGCAGACCGGAAAGGCCCGGATCGTGGTGCGGGGCGGCGGTGCGGGCGGCGGTGCGCGCGTCGGCCGGCGCGGGGCTGAGGCTCGTGCTGGCGGTCGCGCTGGCGCTCGCGACGGCGGGCACCGCCCGGGCGCAGCTCGTGGACGATGCACCCGTCTCAACCCAGGGCACGGAGTTCGTGCGGCCCGAGCCGCAGGCGCCCGTGGTGCCCCCGCCGCGACCGCCCGAGCCGCCCCGTGCCCCGGAGCCGCCGCGGGTGACCGTGCCGCCGCCCGCCGCGGTGCAGGCCCCACCGCCGCCCGCACCGTCCCCCGCGCCTCCGCCGCGCTACCCGGAGGTGGTGATCCTGCTGGACACCTCCGATTCGATGCTGAACCGGGTACCGGGGAACGAGCGCACCCAACTGGACGAGGCCAAGCTCGCCCTGCGCACGGTGATCGCCGGGATGCCCGCCGAGGCGCGGGTGCAGGTGTGGAACTTCGACACGCGGCTGCACCCGCTGGCCGTCAGCGGCGCCGCGGGCGACCAATTCATCGCGCTCAGCGAGCCGGGCCGGCGCCAGCGGCTGCTCGCCAGCCTGCGCAACATCGCCACGGGCGGCGGCACCAACCTCTACCAGTCGCTGGTCAAGGTGCTGGGGCAGTTCGGCGATCCCGCGCGGGAGGCGCTCTACCGCTCGGGACAGCGCTTCCCGGTGATCGTGATCGTCTCCGACGGCGAGGACAGCGGCAAGACCCGCGAGAACTTCCAATCGGTGCAGGAGGCGAAGCGGCGCCATCCGCTCGTCACCGTCAACGCCATCGGCTTCAAGATCGGCCGCGAGGAACGCTGGTTCGAGCAGTTGTGCCTCCTCGCCACCCGCCGCTCAGGCTGCGCCACGGCCGACGACGAGGCCCAGCTCCGCACGATCCTCGAAAGCTTCTACCGCCCGCCCCAGTCCTGAGCCCGGGTTGCGGCTCGAACCTCAGGCGCTTGAGCACGCGCACCACATCCGCATAACTCAGGGGCCGATACTGGCCGGACATCAGGCATGCCCGATCGGGACACCCGGCGGCACCAGTGGCAGCACTTCGGTGAACAATCGCCTCATGTCCCCCGCCAAGCCGCCCCAGGTGTCGAGGAACAGCAGCCAATAGAACTTGGCCCAATACGGGAACGGCGCCCGGCGCGTCAGCAGCGGCCCGGCGTAAGCGCGATCCTGCCCCGCCACGGCATCGGTGACGTACTCGACGATCATGTCGTGCAGCTTGGCGCGCGCCGCGGCGAAGTCGTCCCCCTGCGCGGCCAGGGTCAGGTCGAGGCAGAACGCTTGCCACTGCCCGTCCACGCGCTCCGCGTAGCAGCGCAGGATCATGTCGGCAGGTTTGAGTGCCATATTCACGCTACCCGTAGCAAGGGGACGTAGACGATCTGGGTGCCGCCGGATTTCGCTTCGGCCGAGGGGGGGGCTTAAACTGACTCGCCAATCTCGGCAGAAACACCATAAGAACGATCTGTTACGTACTCGCTGTGAATGTTCTTGCTCGCTTGAGGAATACCCTTGCTGTTATAAGACATATATGCAATCGAAATGTCGCGTCGTCCTCATCAGATAAGCCTGGATGGGACCCGCTGCCGTGGAGTCGTTTGAATAGTCCATTCACAAAATTCTTTCCCTGACTCCCCCACTCGCCGAGTGGCTCAAGAAGAAAGCCATGCGTTGCTAGGAGGTCACGACGGTTTTCGCTCGTTGGCAAGCTTTTCGCTTTCCCGGGATCGATGCGTTTTGCGATTGCATCGAATAGCTCCTCCATGAAAGTCCGAAGCTGACCGTTCGCCGCCGCCCAGTTTGCTCGTCCATGGTTGTCAACTGCTTGATCCAAATGACCCTTTGCTGTCGTTAGTCCCAGTTCATTCAGTAGGATATGGACTTCATCATCAATCTTTGGAAGATCAGCACTGTCCGGAAGTTTACGATTGATTAGGATCTGTGGTCTTTCTAATGAGTAAGCCCCATCTCGTCTCTTTTCCGCTATAGTATAACCATCTCGATCTAGCGCGTGTAGCAATTTCGGCGGTACATGGGCTATTTCAAATGCAGAATATACGACGTCCTCTACTATGGCATTCCAAAGATTGCGCCCGTCTATTGTTACGTGTTCAGGATGCTTGAACGCATACTCGATAAAAAAGTTTGTCTTGTGCCGGATACTTGGACTCACTCCACGTGGAACTATATCTTCTGATATCTGGTAGCGTAGCATCAAGTTGTTGATATCAGAATGTCCCATGTGTTCCAAAGAATTCGCTGCCTCGTATACAGACGCTTTTCCAAACCTCGAATGGCTTGTCATCGCAATACGTCACGTGTCGGTTAACACACCTGGGTAGCGCTGCGACCGGAGCGACGTGGGCTAGAAAAGTAGATTAGGTACGTACGTGGTGCAATATCGTGTCTTACCTAACCGTTCGAGAAAAGAGCGACACGACCCCATTCGAGTGGCTGTGAGAACGGGGGGGACCGCGGGCATCATATCCCTATTCCTCTCACACTTCCACCCCCTCGAACTGCTTGAGCGAGTCCGGGTTGGCCAGGGCGTCGCGGTTCTTGACCTCCTCGCCGCGGAGGACGTTGGCGACGGCGAGCTCAACCTTCTTGCCGTTGAGGGTGACGGGCACCTCGCGGATGGCGCGGATGGCGGCCGGGACGTGGCGCGGGGTGGCCTCGGCGCGGATGGCGTGGCGGATCTTCTGCTCGAGGGCGGCGTCGAGCGCCTGGCCGGGGGCGGGCACGACGAACAGGATCACCCGCACGTCGTTGTCGCGCTCGATGCCGACGACGAGGCTGTCGGCGATCTCCGGCAGCGCCTCGACGATGCGGTAGATTTCGGCCGTGCCGATGCGCACGCCGCCGGGGTTGAGGGTCGCGTCGCTGCGACCGTAGACCACCACGCCGCCGCGGGGGGTGATCTGGATATAGTCGCCGTGGCGCCAGATGCCGGGGTACATCTCGAAGTACGCCTCGCGGAACTTGACGCCCTCGGGGTCGCCCCACAGGCCGAGCGGCATCGAGGGGAAGGGCTTGTCGCAGACCAGCTCGCCCTTCGCGCCGAAGACGGCGTGGCCGCCCTCGTCGAAGGCGGCGGTGGCGACACCCAGCGAGAGGCTCTGGATTTCGCCCGGGTAGACGGGGAGCAGCGGGTTGCCGCCCATGAAGCAGCCGATCACGTCGGTGCCGCCGCTGATCGAGGCGAGCTGGAGGTCGGCGCGCGCCCCCGGCTTCGCGAGGGCCTCGTAGACCCAGTGGAACTGGCTGCGCTCCAGGGGCGAGCCCGTCGAGAGCACGCTGCGCAGGCGGGAGAGGTCGTAGCGCTGGCCGGGCAGGAGTCCCGCCTTCTGGCAGGCGCCCAGGTACTTGGGGCTGGTGCCGAAGACGGTGATGCCGGTGCCCTCGGCGAGCTGGAACAGGCGGCCCACTTCCGGCCAGGCCGGGTTGCCGTCGTAGAGCACGATCGCCGCGCCCTGGGCGAGGCCGGAGAGCAGCCAGTTGAACATCATCCAGCCGCAGGTGGTGAAGTAGAACAGCCGGTCCTCGCGCCGCAGGTCGCCGAGGAACTTGTGCTCGACGTGGTGCTTGAGCAGGGTGCCGCCCGCGCCGTGGACGATGCACTTGGGCACGCCCGTGGTGCCCGAGGAGTAGAGCACGTAGAGCGGGTGGTCGAAGGGGAAGTGGGGGAACTCGAAGCCGTCGCCGGGATCGCCCCGCCAGAGCAGCTCCGCCCAGGTCATCCCGCCGGGGAGCTGGCGCGCGTGCGCCGCGACCTCGCCCGCCTTGGCATCGCCGATGCCGAGGAACGGGATCAGCACCGTGTGCCGGATCGAGGGAATCTCGCGGGCGAGCTGGGCCGCCTTCTCCAGCGTGTGGTGCATCGTGCCGCCGTAGCGGTAGCCGTCGGTGCACAGCAGCACCTTGGGGTTGATCTGCCCGAAGCGATCCATCACCCCCTTGAAGCCGAAGTCGGGGGAGGTCGAGGACCACACCGCCCCCAGCGCGGCGGTCGCCAGCACGCCCACCACCGCCTCGACGGTGTTGGGGACGAACCCCGCCACGCGGTCGCCCGGCCCTACGCCCAGGGCGCGCAGGCCGCGCGCGGCCCGGCACACCTCGGCGTAAAGCTGGCGGTGGGTGAGCGTGCGCCGGTTGCCCGCCTCGTCCTCGGCGAGGAGCGCCGGGCGGTCGTCGCGGAAGCGCAGATAGTGCTCGGCGAAGTTGAAGCGCGCGCCGGGGAACCAGCCCTCATGGGGCGGGAAGCGCACCAGCGGCATGCGGCGCTCGGTGAGCACCGCCCGGTGGGGCGCGCTCACCCGCACGGCCGCATCGCGCCACGCCTCCTCCCAGAAGGTTTCGAGGCTCTCGACGCTCCAGCGGTGGAACGCGGCGAACGCCGCGGTGGGCGTCTCCCCGCCGGCGAAGCCGTGGCGCGCCCGCAGCGCCTCCATCCAGCGCCAGAGGTTCGTGCCGTGCACGCGCTCCGGGCTTGGGCTCCACAGCGGCATGTCGAGGGGTGGTGTGGCCATGGGGGCTCTCTCCAGCGCAGGGGACGGCAAGGACGTCGCGTCAGGGACCGGCTCGGCGGTCAGCCTAGACCATCGCACCCGGACCAGGCAACGGGCGCGCGCGGCATCGGGCAGCGCGGCAACGGGCGCGCGCGGTGGGTCGGTTTGTAAACGGTCGGCTCTGCCGGCGGCCTCACCCTCCCTGGCCCTCCCGCGCCAGGGGGAGAGGGAGGGCGACGCAAACCGGAAAGCATGGCCCTTGCGAGCCCCTCTCCCCCTGGAGAGGGGCGCGCCGGCGCCAGCCGGCGGGGGTGAGGCCGCCGCCGGGACACCGCCCCGCTTTCGCAGTCATGAATAGGTCTCGGCACTTGGAGCGGGGGCCAGGGGGGTGAGGTCCGCGCCGGATTTGCGGCCAGCCCCCGTATCGGGATAGAGAGAGCCATCCGCCCGTACCGAACCGCAGGCCATCCGTCCCTCGGGAGGTTCCCTATGCGCGCACCGATGCCCATCTCCGCCGCCCTGCTGGGGCTGCTGCTCACCCTCGCCGCCGGGGCTGCCTCGGCGCAGAAATACGGGGGCACGCTGCACGCGATGCAGGCTGCCAACCCGCCCAGCCTCTCGCTGTACGACGAGACCACGGTCTTGACCTCGTTCGTGATGCAGCCCGTCTACAACAACCTCGTCTACTACGACCCGCTGCAACCCCGCGAGAGCCTGGAGACCATCATTCCGGAGCTGGCCGAGAGCTGGCAGTGGAACGCGGAGCGCACCCGGGTGACCTTCGCCTTGCGCCGCGGCGTGACCTTTCACGATGGCCGGCCCTTCACCAGCGCCGACGCCAAGACCACCTACGACATCGCGCGGGGGGCCTCGACCAAGCGCACCAAGCTCAACCCGCGCAAGGCGTGGTGGTTCAACGTCAAAGACATCGCGACCAACGGCGACTTCGAGATCGCCATCACGCTCAAGCGGCCGCAGCCCTCGCTGATGGCGATGCTGGCGGCCGGCTTCTCGGCGGTATACCCGGCGCACGCGCCGCCGGCAGACTGGCGCATCAAGGCCAACGGCACGGGGCCGTTCGTGCTGAAGGACTTCAAGCGCGACCAGCACCTGCTGCTGGAGAAGAACCCCGCCTATTGGGTAAAGGGGCGGCCGTACCTCGACGGCATCCGCTTCAGCATCATCTCCGAGCGGGCGGCCAAAATCGCCGCCTTCGCGACGAAGCAGGTGTACATCGAGAACATGTCCGAAACGACCAGGCCCTTGATGGAGGCGTACAAAGTGGCCCAGCCTGCGCTCACGTTCCTGGAGACGCCCCGCACGGCGTTTCCTTCGGTGGTCTTCAACACGAACAAGCCGCCGTTCAACGATGCGCGCCTGCGGCAGGTGGTGAGCCTGGCGCTGGACCGCGTCGCCTACGACAAGAGCGTATTCAGGGGTGGCATGGTGCAGGGCGGGGTCATGCTGCCGCCCCCCGCGGGGGCCTGGGGCCTGCCGGCCGACGAGCTGGCCACCCTGCCCGGCTACGGCAACATCGACCAGGCCCGGGTCGAGGCGCGCCGCATCATGACCGAGCTGGGCTACAGCGAGGCCAAGCCGCTCAAGACGAAGTTCCTCTCGCGCACGCTCAACTTCTGGGTGAGTTCGGCGACGTGGATCGCCAGCGCCCTCAAGCCGGTCTGGATCGACATCGAGATTCAGGCGGAGGAAACGGGGGTGGCCGCCGGCATCTTCGCGCGGCGGGGCTTCACCATCGCTTTCTTCTCGTCCGGCGGGGCGGCCGACGACCCCGACGTCAACTTCTACGAGCAGTACGGCTGCAACTCGCAGCGCAACTACTCGGACTACTGCGTGCAGGAGGTGCAGGCGCTGTTCGACCGGCAGTCGGAGATGACTGACAACGCCGAGCGGCTGAAGCTGGTGCGCGAGATCGACAAGCGGCTGGTCACCGATGTGGCGCGGGTGGTGTTCGGGGCGCGCATCAACTGGAACGCGCGCTGGCCCTTCGTGAAGAATTACGTCCCGCACCAAGCGCACTACAGCTACGGTCGCATGCAGGAGGTATGGCTGGACCAGTAGGCGCGAGCTGCCCGCCGCGACCTCACCCACCCCGACCCTCCCGCTCCAACACTCGGAGCGGGAGGGACCCCTACCGTTACCCCTTGTCCACAGCCGATCTTCCCCTCTCCAATTCCTGGGGGGGCGAGGGGGTGAGGTCCGCGCCGGATTTGCGGCCAGCCGGCGATCGGGATAGAGAGAGCCATCCGCCTGTACCGAACCGCAGGCCATCCGTCCCTCGGGAGGTTCCTCATGCGCGCACCGATGCCCGTCTCCGCCGCCCTGCTGGGGCTGCTGTTCACCCTCGCTGCCGGGACTGCCCCGGCGCAGAAGTACGGGGGCACGCTGCAAGCGCTCCAGACGGCGAACCCGCCCAGCCTTTCGCTGCACGACGAGACCACGTTCCTGACGGGGTTCGTGATGCAGCCCGTCTACAACAACCTGGTCTACTACGACCCGCTGCAGGGCCGCGAAAGCCTCGAGACCATCATCCCCGAGCTCGCCGAGCGCTGGCAGTGGAACGCCGAGCGCACCCGGCTCACCTTCACGCTGCGCGGCGGCGTGACGTTTCACGACGGCCGGCCTTTCACCAGCGCGGACGCCAAGAGCACGTACGACATCGCGCGGGGGGCCTCGACCAAGCGCACCAAGCTCAACCCGCGCAAGGCGTGGTGGTTCAATGTGAAGGACATCACGACCAACGGCGACCGCGAGCTCACCTTCACGCTCAAGCGGCCCCAGCCCTCGCTGCTGGCGATGCTGGCGGCGGGGTTCTCGGCGGTGTACCCGGCGCACCTGCCGCCGGCCGACTGGCGCACGAAGGCCATCGGCACGGGGCCGTTCGTGCTGAAGGACTTCAAGCGCGACCAGTACCTGCTGCTGGAGAAGAACCTCGGCTACTGGGTGCAGGGGCGGCCGTACCTCGATGCGATCCGCTACCACGTCATCCCCGAGCGGGCGGCCCGCATCGCAGCCTTCGCGCAGAAGCAGGTCTATATCGAGCCCCCGGCCGATACGACCAGGCCCATGATGGAGGCGTACAAGAAGGCCCAGCCCGCGCTGACGTTCCAGGAGACGCCGCGCACGGCATACCCGCACGTCGTGTTCAACACGAACAAGCCGCCGTTCAACGACGCCCGCCTGCGGCAGGTGGTGAGCCTGGCGCTCGACCGCGTGGCCTACGACAAGAGCGTGTTCAAGGGCGGCATGGTGCAGGGCGGCATCAACCTGCCGCCGCCCGCGGGGGCCTGGGGCCTGCCGGCCAGCGAGCTCGCCAGCCTGCCCGGCTACGGCGACATCGAGCAGAGCCGGGCCGAGGCGCGCAGGATTATGACGGAGCTGGGCTACAGCGAGAGCAAGCCGCTCAAGGTGAAGTTCCTCACCCGCACGCTCACCTTCTTCGTCGATTCCTCGGTGTGGATCGCCAGCGCGCTCAAGCCCGTCTGGATCGAAGCCGAACTGCAGCAGGAGGAGACGGGGGTGGCCGCCGGCATGCTGGCGCGGCGCCAGTACATCCTCTCATTCTTCTCAGCCGGCGGGCACGTCGACGATCCCGACGTGAACTTCTACGAGCACTACGGCTGCGGCTCCCAGCGCAACTACTCGGATTACTGCGTGCAGGAGGTGCAGGCCCTGTTCGACCGGCAGTCGGAGATGACCGACAACGTCGAGCGGCTGAAGCTGGTGCGCGAAATCGACAAGCGGCTGGTCACCGACGTGGCCCGGGTGGTGTTCGGGGCGCGCATCAACTTCAACGCCGCCTGGCCCCACGTGAAGAACTACGTGCCCCACCAGACCCACTACAGCTACGGCCGCATGCAGGAGGTGTGGCTGGACCAGTAGGCGCGAGCTGCCCGCCGCGACCTCATCCACCCCGACCCTCCCGCTCCAACACTTGGAGCGGGAGGGAGCGTCGCATCAGCCGCCGGCGCGGATGAGCGCGCTTCCCCCTCCCCACCTGGTGGGAAGGGGCAGGGGTGGGGACGCGGCGGGCGACCTCACCGTTCCGGACCCTCCCTCTCCCGGAGGCGAGGGGGGAGCCCCGCCAGTCGCTTCGCGTCCATGGCCGCGTCTCCCCCACTCCAATTCCTGGGGAGGGGGCTGGGGGTGAGGTGGTGGAGCCGCCGGCGCCCGCCGATCAGCTCTTCAGGCAGCACTTCTTGTACTTCCTGCCGCTGCCGCAGGGGCAGGGATCGTTGCGCCCCACGTGGCGCATGGGGTTGAGGTGGGGCGTGATGGGGTCTACCACCCCGCGCAGGTCTTCGCCGGCCTCGCCGTCTTGCCCGGAATCCAGGTCGGCCAACAGGGCCTGCGCCGCCCACGGATACCATTCGGGCAGCAGACCCGACTGCGCCCGCTCCGCCCGCTCACGCTCGCGCGGGCCCTCCTCGGTGAAGCAGGCCCAGCGTGAGAACTCCGCGATCACGTCGCCGAAGTAGCCGCAACTTTCCTCCTGGGGCGCCACCCCGCGGCGCCACGCCTCGGTCGCGTCGCCGAGCGCAGCTTCGAACTCGCGTTCGTTCGTCAAGAAATCATCGATGCGGCCGTCACGGAAGGCAGCGCGCGCCAGGTCGGCATACTCGGCGAGGCCGAGATAGGACACCGCGCGCAGCCACCCTACCCACGGCATGTCATTCCCCTCGTCACCGCTCTCGACCAGCTGGCGGTAGCAGCGCTCCAGGAAGAACCGGGTGCGCGGGCGGGGAATGCGGTCTTCGCCGGTCAGGAACGCCAGCGTGCCGAACAGTTGGGCGCGCACGTACTCGTCCACCTGCGCATCGAGAATCGCCCGCTCGAGCGGCTCGGGATCGCCATCGAACACGCTGGCCATGACGCGGCCCAGCGTCTCGGTGACGGCATCGCCCAGCGCCATTTCGGCCGCATCCCCGGGCAGACACACCAGCGCCAGCAGCGGCCGGCAGGCGCGCGCATCGCGCTGCTGGGCGAACAGGTGCGCGATCAGCAGGATCGGGCAGGGCATCTCCTCGATCCGCTGCGGCTCCCGGACATAGTCCTCCAGCACCTCCAGCAAGCGTGGGGCGACCTCGTCCCAATGGGTGATCGCCTCGCGGATGGCGGCGACCGGCAGGAGACCTTCCCGGCCGAGCTCATCGACGAGCCGGGCGGCCCGCCGGGGCTTGAAGATTGCGGCTAACGGATTGAGCATGGCGGCACCTCCGTGTGCATGCTGCGGTGGGCTGGAGCGAGCGGCGGATGGCTTCCCTGGCGCGCCGCGCCTCAGCCCTGGCGGAAACGCTCCTCGTTCCGCCGGCGCGACCGCGCCCGCCGCCCGGACCGAATCTAACGCCATCGGGGGGCGGATGTCACCCGCCCTGCCGCCTGCACCGGTGCGTCCCTTGCGCTGAAAGCCAGCGGGACTCGACGTACCGACCCGAGCCCTCGGCATCACGCCGCCGCCCTGGCGGGCGGGCGGGGGGGCCGCCCCGCCCCGCGCCCGACGGGCGTTCAGGCCGGGCGACGCACGGGGGCAGTCCGCTTCATCAGCACCAGCAGCTCGCTCGCCAGGTCGGCGCCGGGGCGACCCCAGTCCTCGGCATAGCCGTAGAACTCGCGCACCGCGGTGCCGTGGAGCCGGCCATCGAGCACCTCCAGCAGATCGCCCGTGATGAATGCCGGATGGGGCACCCCGCAGGCCCAGCACAAGTTCAGCACCTCCTTCCGCAGCGCCGTGACGTAGCTGGCCAGTCGCGCCGATTTGAGCGTGGGGTCCAGCCCGCGCATCAGCCAGCGGTTCGAGGTGGCGACGCCCGTGGGGCAGTTGCCCGTATGGCAGCGCTGGGCCTGGACGCAGCCGATCGAGAGCATCGCCTCGCGGGCGACGTTGATCATGTCGCAGCCGAGCGCGAAGGCGAGCAGGGCCTCGGCCGGAAAGCCCAGCCGCCCCGAGCCGATGAACGCCACCCGTCGGTCCAGCCCGCTCCGCGCGAAGATTGGAAACACGCGGGCGAAGCCGACCTTGAAGGGCAGCGCCACGTGGTCGGCGAACACCAGGGGCGCGGCCCCGGTGCCGCCTTCGCCGCCGTCGATGGTAACGAAGTCCACCCCGCGCCCGGTGGTCTCCATCAGGCGCGCGAGGTCGTGCCAGAAGGCCAGTTCGCCCACCGCCGATTTGATCCCGACCGGCAGGCCGGTCTCCGCCGCGAGGCGCTCGACGAAATCGAGCAGGCTGTCGGCATCGTGAAACTCGCGGTGACCCGCGGGGCTGATGCAGTCCTTGCCCATCGGGACGCCCCGGATGCGGGCGATCTCCGGCGTGATCTTCGCCGCGGGCAGGATGCCCCCTTTCGAGGGCTTGGCCCCCTGGCTGAGCTTGATCTCGATGGCGCGGATGGTGGGGGTGCGGGCGAGCTCGTCCTTGAGCCGGCTCATGGCGAAGCGGCCCTGCTCATCGCGCGCGCCGAAGTACGCGGTGCCGAGCTGCCACACCACGTCGCCCCCGTGGCGGTGGTGGGGGGCCACTCCGCCTTCGCCCGTGTTCTGCCAGCACCCCGCCAGCCTGGCGCCGCGGTTGATCGCCTCCACCGCCGTGGGGCTCAGCGAGCCGTAGCTCATCGCCGAGACGTTGACGACGGAGTTCGGGCGGAAGGCCTTGGCCCGTCCGCGCGCCGCCCCCAACACCTTGGCGCAGGGCAGCGTGTAGGCGTGGTCGTAGTGCGGGTCGCCCGGCACCGGCTCGGCCAGGGGAAACATCGCGTGCTTGATGATGAGGTAGTTCGGCGCCAGGTCCAGGTCGTTGTCGGTGCCGAAGCCGAAGTAGTTGTTCGCCTGCTTGGAGGAGGTGTAGATCCAGCGTCGCTGGTCGCGGCTGAACGGCCGCTCCTCGTCGTTGTTCGCGACGATGTATTGCCGCAGCTCCGGGCCCACCGCCTCGATCCAGTAGCGGAAGTGGCCGATGATCGGGAAATTGCGCAGGATGGCGTGGCGCCGCTGGATGACATCGTGCAGCACCACCGCCAGCAGGAAACCGCCGATTCCGAGCATCCACCACATGGGCACGTCTCGAGGGGGGTCGGCAAGCCCGCGCGGCCGGCGCCGGCCTGCGCGCGTGCGCCGGCCCGCACCCGGCACCGGCGCGGGGGCGTTCGCGTGCCGCGGCAGGTAGCCCTCAGCGCTTGCGGCGCGGCTTCTCCTCCTCCACGTCCACGCGCACCGGGATGTTGCTGAGGAGGCTGCTCACAATCTCGACGTTGATCCCTTCCTTGTCGATCTCGTGGCCGAAGCGTTCCGCCAGCTTGTCGTAGCGGTAAGTCAACGTCTGGCCGATCTGGTTCCCCTCCAGCCAGGTCAGCTTGGCGACATGGCGCTCATGCTCCGCATGGTTGAGGGTCGCCATCAGGTGGCGCACCTCCACGAAGGTCTGGCTCGGGTCGAACTGGAAGGTCTTCATGCGCCGCCTCGCCACTCGATGGAGCGACCCCGGCACGCGCCGGATGGCTCCCAGTCCAGAACCCCCGCATATCTGCTGGGTTGTAGCAGGCTAACACTCTGGCGGTCAACGCCATGGCTCCCGCCGGGAGGCCCTGCCCGAAGGCGCTGCGGCGCTGCGCCGCGGCGAAGCCGAGCCATGGCCCGCTCGGCCATCGAGCGGCGGCGTGTCGATGGGCCGTCGAGAGGAGTATGCACTTGCCCTGCCGACAGCGCAGGGCAAGTCCAAAGTCGCCGCTTCCGTCCGGGATTGCGCGGCAGGTCAAGAGTGCGATTGCCCTGCAAAACCTCTCCCCCGGCCCCTCCCCGCCCTTGCGGGGAGGGGTGGCCGAAGGCCGGGGTGGGGTTGCCGGCCCGACGCCACAGCGATCCACTCCGGGGAGGGAGGCCGGAGGGCGCCGGGCAGCGCTCCGCAGGCCATCGCCGCGACCCTGACGCCCACAGACGGCATGA
>JACQKK010000114.1 GCA_016204605.1 Candidatus Lambdaproteobacteria bacterium | reverse complement strand
GGATGCTTGGCGTCGTAGGGACGCTTGTAGACCTCAAGCACCTGCTCCATGTGGGCGGCGAAGGCCGCGTCCTGCCGCGGCGGAATGCACCACATCACCTTGCGCCACGGCTTGAGTTCGTTTTTTTTAACGTCCGCCGCACCGTCTCATGACTGATCTCGTCTACGACCTCCAACTGCACCAATCGCTCGGCGAGCAACTGCATGGTCCAACGAGTGCGACCCTCCGGAGGCTGCGAGCAAGCCAGCTTCACCAGTTGGGCTTCCTGCTCGCCGTCCAGCTTGCGCGGGGTCGGCGGAGTCTCACGCGCTTTGCGCTCCAGCAGCGACAGCGGTCCTTCCTCCACCGCTTGCTTGCGCCAATTTTCCACACTGCGAGACGTACACCCAAACGCGTCGGCGATGCGTTGGTCAATCCAACCCGCCCCACCACTTCCCTGGTCGCACTTCAGCAACACCTGCGCTCGCTGAATCTTCCACCCCGCCGCCTTGCCCTTCCTGACCACCCCATCCAGCTCCGCCCGTTCCTCGGCGCTGAGCTTTACCACATAGATTTTCTTGGGCATCCTGGGGACTCCCTGACAAGACCGACATCCGTGTCGGCAAAATCAGGTTATCCGAATCCCAAGCAGTGGTCCACTACTAGGAGGCCCCATGCGCACGCTGCTTTGGATCCTGGCCGCCCTGTTCTTGTTCGCGGTCAGCTTCTGGGCCGGGCTCGTCTCCCATTTCCCCGGCGCGGCGCTCTCCCGCTACCTGGAGGGCGTGGCGAACCGGGACCCGCGCCTCAGCGTGCGCATCGCCCCCGCCGAGCTCGGCTGGACGCGGCTCTTGATCTCGCAGATCCGCGTCGACGGCAATCTGACGGGCCAGCCGACGTTCCTTCTGGCTTTGAATGACACGGAAATTCCGCTATCCTGGGGCTTGCTGGGGGGCCTTTCGCTGCGCACGGGGCTGGGCGGATCGGGCGTTGTCGAGCTCTACTGGCCCTGGAAGCGCGGCGAGGCGAGCTTTTCCGCGCGCGACCTGAAGCTCGAGGGCATCCCGGCGCTGGCGCAGCTTCCCGCTCAGCGCATCCAGGGCCGGGTCGAGCTGAGCGGCACCGCGCGGGTACGGCCGGGCCAGATGCCCGAGGGCCGCGTGCGCGGGCGCATTCAGGGTCTGGAGATCGGCGGCATGCAGGTGCTCGGCCAGACCGTGGAGGCGACCCGCCTCGAGAGCGTGGAGATCCAGGCCGCATTCGGTGCCCAGCTCCGCGTGGAGAGCCTGAGCGCGCAGGGCGACATCCAGGGGTCGCTCAGCGGCACGGTGGCGCCGAACCCCGCGCGCCCCGAGCTTTCGGCCCTCGATCTCCAGATCGACGTGGGCCTCCGGCCCGAATGGGTGCAGCAGCTCGGGCCGCTCGCGCCGGTGGCGGAAAGCCTGCTCGACAACGGCCGGCTCGCGGGTGTCCTGCGCGGCACGCCGGCCCGGCCGCTCTTCCGCAACACGAGGAGCCGTTCCTGATGGACAGCCGCCGTGCATGGCTTGCGGTGCTCGGCCTGATGCTGACGCTGTGCCTGGGCCTGTTCGCGATCTTCCTCTACGGGGAGTTGGGCACGAGCATCCGCGCCGAGGGGCCGCAATCGGTCACGGTGCGACGGGGCGAATCGCTGACCGCCCTCGCCAGCCGCCTGCACCAGGAGGGGCTGCTGGAAGATCCCCGGTACTTCCGCTTCCTCGCCGTGCTGCGCGGCGATTCCAGGCGCGTGAAGGCGGGCGAGTTCGTGGTCGAGGGCCGGGTTTCGCCGAGCGCGCTGATCGACGATCTGGTGCACGGCGACAGCCGCCTCTGGCGCTTCACGATCCCCGAGGGCTATTCGCTCCGCGAGATCGCCGACAAGCTCGAGCGCGAGGGCAAGGCCGATGCGGAGAAATTCCTCCGCCTCGCCCGCGATCCGGATTTCATCGCCGGGCTGCAGCTGCCCATCGCGCCGCCGCGGCCCACACTCGAGGGCTATATCTTCCCCGAGACCTACCACTTCTCCGCGGGAACGGGCGAGGCGGAACTGGTGCGGAACATGGTGAAGGCGTTCCGCGAACGTGCCGCGCCGTTGCTCCGGCAGAAGGCGGCGGCGGCCGGGCTGAACCCCTACCAAGCGCTTGTGCTGGCCTCGATCATCGAGAAGGAGACCGGCGCGCCCGAGGAGCGCGGGCTGATCTCTTCCGTGTTTCACAACCGGCTGAAGCAGGGCATGCGCCTGTACAGCGATCCCACGGTGATCTACGGCCTGGAGCGCTTCGACGGCAACCTCACCCGCAAGAACCTGGAATCCGACTCGCCCTACAACACCTATCGGACGAACGGGCTGCCCCCCACCCCGATCGCCAATCCCGGCTTGGAGAGCGTGCTCGCCGCGCTCGAGCCGGTTCAGTCGGACTACCTGTACTTCGTGGCCAAGGGCGATGGCACCCACCACTTCTCCAAGAGCTACAAGGCCCATTCCCAGGCCGTGTGGTTTTATCAGAAGTTTCCGCACATGAAACGCAAGTCCTGAGCAGGGACGTCGCCGTGGCGCTGTACTCGTACCGCGCGCTTGGGGTGGATGGCCATCCGGAGAAGGGCACGATCAATGCCGGCTCCGAGGGCGAGGCCAAGTCCATGCTCCGCGCGCGCCAGGTCTATCCGGTCGAGCTCAAGGCCTCCCAGCCCTTCCGGCTGGACGCGGCGATCAAGGCGCTCTGGCCCCAACGCGGCGGCACGACGCCGCGCCAGCTCGCCGCGTTCACGCGCCAGTTCGCGACGCTGCTGCGGGCGACGATTCCCTACGACACCGTGCTCGGCATGATCATCCAGCAGACCAGCGACCTGCGCTTCAAGACGGTGCTGGCTGAGGTGCGCGGGCAGGTGATGGAAGGCGCCTATCTGGCCGATGCCATGGCGCGCTTCCCCCATTACTTTCCGCACATGATGGTGAGCATGGCGCGCTCCGGCGAGAGCAGCGGGAACATCACGCTGATCATGAACCGCCTCGCCGACTACTACGAGAATCTGGCGCGGCTGCGCGGGCGGATCACCTCCGCCCTGGTCTATCCGATCTTCATGATGTTCTTCGGGCTGGTCGTGGTGATCTTCATGGTCACCTACATCATTCCCCGCATCACGGTGCTGCTGCAGAACTTCGGCGCGGAGCTGCCGCTCCCGACGCGGATCCTGATCGCCGTGAGCGGCCTGATCACCGGGTACTGGTGGCTGCTGATCGCCCTGGCGGTCGCGGCGTTCGTGTGGGGCGCGCGATTCCTGCGCGCCGAGCGCGGCCAGCTCCTGCGCGACCGGCTCCATCTCGCCCTGCCCGTCTGGAACTTGCTCCAGCGCAAGATCATCCTCCAGCGCTTCACGCAGACGCTGGGCACGCTGCTCCAGAGCGGGGTCGATCTGAAGGCGGCTCTGGCGATCGGCGCGGAGGTGATGGAGAATCGGGTGTATGCCGCCGCGATGCGGCAGGTGATCGAGGACGTGCAGAGCAAGGGCCTGCCCCTCGCCGTTTCGCTGCGGCGCACGAATCTCGTCCCGGAGGACGTCACGCAGATGATCGCGATCGGCGAGGAGACCGCCGCGCTGGACAGCATGCTGGAGAACGTCTCGAACCGCTTGTCCCAGGAGGTCACCGCCACGATGGAGGCCGCCACCGCCCTTTTCGAGCCGGTGATGATCCTGATGATGGGGGGCGTGGTCGGTTTCATCGTCGTTTCGATTCTGCTCCCCCTCCTGCAGATGAACCAATTGCTCAGGTGAACCATGTTCCCGCGAATCCTTGCCCGCGCCCGCCTCGC
>JACQKK010000104.1 GCA_016204605.1 Candidatus Lambdaproteobacteria bacterium | reverse complement strand
GCCTACCGCGAGGAGGAGGTGCGCGGCGAAAAGCGCGTGGTGCTGGGCTTCCACCCGCGCCTGGCGCCGGTCAAGGTGGCGATCCTGCCCCTGTCCGGCAAGCTGGAGCAGCCGGCGCACAAGGTGTACGAGGCCGTCTGCACCCGGTTCGTCACCGACTACGACGACGCGGGGAGCATCGGGCGGCGCTACCGCCGCCAGGACGAGGCGGGCACGCCCTACTGCGTCACCTTCGACTTCGAGTCGTTGAACGACCGGGCGGTGACGATCCGCGAGCGCGACAGCATGATCCAGCAGCGCATCCCGATCGAGGAGCTGGTCGCGCATCTCGCCGAGAAGCTCGGTGCGGAGGCGTAAGCCCGGCCCGCACCTCCGCCGCGGCGCAAGGTCCCCCCCGGGGCCGCGCCGTCGCGACCGCCGTACCCCGCAAGGCAAGGATGCCTGAGCGCATGGCCCTGAACCGCGGTGCCCTCGATCTCGACAGCCTCAATCCCGAGCAGCGGGCGGCGGTGACCCACACCGAGGGGCCGCTGCTCGTGCTGGCGGGCGCGGGCAGCGGCAAGACCCGCGTCATTACCACCCGCATCGCCTACCTGATCCTGCACAAGCGCGTGCCGGCCCCGGCCGTTCTCGCCGTGACCTTCACCAACAAGGCCGCCCGCGAGATGGCCGAGCGCGTGGCGGGGCAGGTCAAGGGGACGGAGGGCGGGGCACGGGGCGGACCCCTCATTAGCACGTTCCACGCCTTTGGCGCGCGCCTGCTGCGGGAGCACATCACCCTGCTCGGCTACCGCCCCAACTTCGTCATCTTCGACGCGCAGGAGCAGTTCGCGGTGGTGAAGAGCATCCTCGAGGACGGCGCGTACGACGAGGCGCTGTTCTCCGCCAAGTCGGCGTTCTTCGCGCTCCAGCAGGCGAAAGGCAAGGGGCTCACCGCGCAGGAGCTGCGCACCCGGCGCGGGGACCCCGCGGAGCTGGCGCTGGGCGCGATCCTCGACGAGTACGAACAGGCGCTCAAGCGCATGAACGCCGTGGACTTCGAGGACATCCTGCGGCTCTCGCTGCGGCTGTGCCGGGAGTTTCCCGCCGAGACGCGCCCGTTCCTGGAGCGCTTCCGCTACGTGATGGTGGACGAGTACCAGGATACCAACCGCTGCCAGTTCGACCTGCTGAAGGCCCTGGCGGGCGGGCGGCGCAACGTGTGCGTGGTGGGCGACGACGACCAGTCCATCTACCGCTGGCGCGGGGCGGAGCCGGGCAACATCCTCGACTTCGAGCGCGTCTTCCCCGGCTGCCGCACCATCCGCCTGGAGCGCAACTACCGCTCGACCGACACCATCCTCGCCGCGGCGAACCAGGTGATCCGCCACAACGCCGCGCGCAAGGAGAAGACCCTGCGCGGCCATCGCGGCCCGGGCCGGCCGCTGGAGTGGCTGCTCGGGGAGGACGAGCACGACGAGCTGACGAAGGTGGTGGCCCACCTGCGCCGCACGCTGCTGCAGGATGGCGGCCACCCGGGCGACGCGGCGATCCTCTACCGCTCGAACCACCAGTCGCGCGCCATCGAGGAGAACCTGCGCGAGGAGGGGCTGCCCTATACCCTGGTGGGCGGCACCCGCTTCTTCGACCGCAAGGAGGTGCGCGACGCCCTGGCGTACCTGCGGGTGATCGCCGCCCCCAGCGACGAGGTGAGCCTGTTCCGCATCCTGAACTTTCCCCGGCGCGGCATCGGCCGGACGTCGCAAGCCAAGCTCTCCGAGTACGCCGCCCGCCAGCATCGCCCCTGCATCGACGTGCTGCGCGAGGCCAGCCGGTTCCAGGACTTCACCGGGCCCGTCGCGCGCTCCATGGAGACTTTCGCCGCCCTGATCGGGCGCTTCCGCGAGCGCTTCGCCCACGAGCCGCTCCCCGCGGCGTTCCGCGCGCTGATGGCCGAGCTCGATTTCCACCGCGCGGTCGAGAAGGAGCGGGCCGACCCCAAGAGCGGCGAGAAGGCTGCGGGGCTGATCGTCGAGCTGGAGCGCACGCTGGACTACTTCGCCCGCACCCGCCCCGAGGCGGGGCTCAAGGAGCTGCTCGACCACGTGGCCCTGATGGCCATGCCGGAGCAGGAGGAGGCCGACTCGCGCCCCCGCGCCATCACCCTCTCGACCGTCCACGCGGCCAAGGGGCTCGAGTTCCCCTACGTCTACCTGGTGGGGCTGGCCGACGAGGTCTTCCCCCACAAGCGCTCCCTGGCCGAGGGCGGCGAGGACGAGGAGCGGCGGCTGTTCTACGTGGCCGTCACCCGCGCCCAGCGCCAGCTCGTGCTCTCGATGGCCCGCCAGCGCCGCCGTTACGGCGAGACCCTCCGCCAGCAGCCCTCGCGCTTCCTCTTGGAGATCGAGGCGCGCCTGTTCGAGGGCGAATCGCCCCAGGGCGATTACGTGGGCGGCGCCCCCGTCAAGGCCCGCCGCACCGAGGAGGCCAAGGGCCGCTTCCTGGAACGGATCAAGGGGATGGGGGAGGGGAGGGGGTGAGCCACCGTAGCTTCACTTCCGAATGCGCACAGCAGCATCCAGCAGCGGCCCCGCAAGTTGCGTCATGGCCCTTGTCGTCTCTGCGTACGGGCGCACCGCCTTGTTAAGCTGGTCCAGCATTTCTGCGTAAGGGCGCGCCGCCTTGTGAAATTCCTCTGCCCAGTCTGCATAGGGCTGAGTTGCCTTGCGAAGTTCCTCTGCCCATTGTGCGTCTGCCTGCAGAGCCTTGCCAACTTGCTCAAGCTGTTCCCTCAATGTCGCTAAGCATGCCAATTCCGCCTGCGCGTGAGCATTGGCTTGATTGGCGAAGTCACTAACCATTTGTGCACGTCGCCGCATTTCATCAATTAGCCCCTCGGAGTCGCCAAAGACCGCCTGCCTGACTGCCGTGATCGGTTCGGCAACCTTGCGCAGGCCCTGGGATCCCGACTCCATGCTCGCATCAATCGCTCGCATCGGCTCTGACTCTTTGAATCGTTCTTCGGTCCGGCTCATCAATTCGCCAAAACCATCGCATTTCGCATATTTCGGAACGCGGCAGATGAATCTGTGCCCAGACTGAAGAACGACGATTCGGTCATGTTTAGTTCTACCGTTTCTCATCGCGATTCCCTCCCTGGAACAAGTAGCGTACGACCATCCAGAGCATCCCGACGAACTCGACGGCGACAGAGCCGATCAGCGTGGTGATGGCGGCATCGGGCAAGTTTGACCACCCGAACGCCTGGCACACGATCAGAAAAAGTGAGACGCCCAGGACAGTTCCACCGCTCCAGAGCAGAAAGCGGTTGACGCTCTTGCGCATGATGGCGACATCTTGCCGTTCGGCCAAGACCTGCAAGCCCAACGCGATATCCAGCTCCTTCCGTGAAAGGTCCCCAAGCTGCTTCGTGAGATCATCAGGGACCGTGACTTCAACGGGCTTCATCCCAGAATCTCCACCACCTTCTCCTGCCCTTCCTTGCTTCGCTTGGTAATCTCAGCGCCTTCCTTCTGTGCCTCCTTCACGTATTGGTAGAGCTCGATGGCGCGGCGCAGGGCCTCGGACTTGGAGACGCCCATCCTGTCGGCGAGCCGCTCCAGTCGCGCATATTGTTCCTCGGTGAGGTTGAACAAGACCTTCTTCATGGCTCATCTCCTGTGGATCATCGGCTCCATCGATCGCATGTTTGCGGTTCCTGAGGATATATATTTCATATATACGCTTGGTCGTCAAGCGACGGCGTTGAACGGTTCCTCCGCGACCGCGCGCCCCTTGACTCGCGCGCGCAAATGCTTCGGCAACGGGGGTGGCGGGCGCCGGCGAGCGGGCCGCTTGCGCCGGCCAATTGCCTCGGTCCGCCAGGACTGATAGCGTCAAGCGGCGGTGCGGCGGTCGGATTCCACCCGCGTCGCCCGCCTCTTACCTCGCCACGCGTCCGTAGCTCAGCCGGATAGAGCATTTGCCTTCGAAGCAAAGGGCCGCAGGTTCGAGTCCTGCCGGACGCGCCATCGCCTGCCCGGGCCCGCCGGGCACGGGGACCTGGGCGATCCCGGAAATCCATTGCCCCGCCGCCGGGGGTTTGTCAGAATCCCCAGGCGGCCGGCGCCGGGAGCGCCGGCCGAGCGAGCCGCACTCCGCGCCTTGGCGGAGCGCCGTTGCTCGCTCAACAATGAGGAGTGTTCAGCCGAAGGCGCCATGGAGCTGATCTACGCGGGGAGCGTGAAGAACCTGTACCGGGCCGCCGAGCCCGACGGGGTCTGGTTCGAGTACACCGACGACTACTCGGTGTTCGACTGGGGCAAGATGCCCGACCCGATTCCGGGCAAGGGCAACGCCCTGGCCGCCATCGGCGAGTGGTTCTTCCGCCAGGTCGAGGATGCCGCGCGCTGGCAGGCGCTCGGGCTGGACGCGCTGGAAGAGGCCCGGGGCCGCTTCCCCGTGCCGCACCACTTCCTGCGCCGCGAGGGCCGGCGCCTGCTGATGACGCGGGTCGAGATTCCGCCCGTGCGCCCGCGGACGGTCGGCGGCACGCTGATTTACGACTACGGCTACCCGGCCGCCCCCCGCCAGCTTCTGCCGCTGGAGGTGATCTTCCGGTTCGGCTCGCCGGCGGGGTCGAGCGTGCTGGCGCGCAAGGAGTGGTACGCCTTTCCGATCCACCCCGGCGCCGAGTTCGAGACGCCGCTGATCGAGTTCTCGACCAAGCTCGAAACCAAGGATCGGGTGCTGACGTACCAGGAGGCGGCGCTGGTGCTCAAGGGCAGCGCGGCGCTGCTCGCCGAGCTGCACGCCCGCACGCTGGCCGTCGCGCTGTTCCTGCGCCGCACCTTCGAGGCGCGCGGGATGAAGCTCTGGGACGGCAAGCTCGAATGGGGCATGGTCGATGGGCGCCTGACGCTCGTCGACAGCATCGGCCCCGACGAGCTGCGCGTGAGCCTCGGCGACGCCGTGTTCAGCAAGCAGTTCCTGCGCGACTATTACCTCGGCTCGGCCTGGGAGCGGGCGGTGGTGCGGGCCAAGGCCCTGGCCCAGCAGCGGGGCACGGCCGACTGGAAGCGCATCGTGCGCGAGGAGCTGCGCGTGCTGCCCGAGCCGCTCAGCCCGCCCTACTTCGAGGCGGCGACCGCGCTCTATCTCGACTTCCACGCGATCCTGGTGGAGGGTCGCCCGAGCGCGCGGTTCGCGGAGGCCGTGCGGCGCTTGCCGCCGCCTCCGCAGTAACGGCACCCCACGAGCCCGTACGGCACCGCCGACGGAGGAGACTGCGATGGGCATGGCCGGAGAGCGCGCCGCTGCCGGCAGGCCGGCCGAGGTCTACTTCTTCGGCACGTGCCTGGTGGACCTGTTCTACCCCGAGGCCGGGCTCGCCGCCGTCGAGCTGATCGAGCGCGAGGGCGTGCGGGTGATCTATCCCCAGGCGCAGACCTGCTGCGGCCAGCCCGCGTACAACTCGGGCTATCGCCGGGAGGCGCGCCGGGTGGCGGCTGCACAGCTTCCGCACTTCGCCAAGCCGATCCCGGTGGTGGTGCCCTCGGGCTCCTGCGCCGCCATGCTGCACGGCTGCTACCCGCCCCTGTTCGCGGAGGGAGGTACGGCCGCCGAAGCCGCGCGCGCCCGCGACTTCGCCGGGCGCGTGGTCGAGTGGAGCACGTTCCTGGCCGAGGTGCTGCGGGTGCGGCTGCGCGACCGCGGCGCGCCCGTGCGGGTGGCCTACCACCCCTCGTGCCACCTGCTGCGGGAGCTGGGCGTGCGCGAGGCGCCGCTGGCCCTGCTGGGCCAGCTCGCGCAGGTGGAGCTGGCGGCGCTGGCCGGCGCCGAGGAGTGTTGCGGCTTCGGCGGCACCTTCTCCGTGAAGCAGGCCGACATCTCCGGTGCTATGCTGGCCGACAAAGCCCGCGCCGTGGTCGAGAGCGGCGCCACGGTGCTGCTCTCGCTGGACGCGGGCTGCCTGCTGCAGATCGGCGGGGCGCTGGCGAAAGCCGGTCACGCCATCCGCTGCCTGCCGCTGCCGCTGTTCCTGAAGGAACGCACCGCATGAAGGCCGATCCCCGCCAGTTCCGGCAGGACAGCGCCCGCGCCATCGGCGACCCCACCCTGCGCGCCAACCTGCGCCACACGCTGGGGCGCATCCGCGCCCGGCGCGCCGAGGCGCTGGCCGCGATCGAGGACGTGGAAGCTCTGCGGCGCATCGGCAACGCCATCAAGCAGGAGAGCCTCCGCCGGTTGCCGCGGCTGCTCGAGCAGCTCGAAGCGAACCTGGTGCGGAACGGCGTGCGCGTGCACTGGGCGGAGACCCTCGCGGAGGCGAACGGCATCGTGCTCGCCATCGCCCGGGCGAACGGCGTGCGCCTCGCGGTCAAGGGCAAGTCCATGGTCTCCGAGGAGATGGAGCTGAACGCGTTCCTGGCTGAGCACGGCATCGAAGCCATCGAGGCGGATCTGGGCGAGTACATCGTGCAGCTCGCCGGCCAGCCCCCTTCGCATATCGTGGCGCCGGCCATGCACATGAACCGCCACCAGGTGGCCGCGCTGTTCCACGATAAGCTGGGCGCCCCGGACGTGCCCGACATCGAAGCCATGACAGCCCTGGCGCGGCGCATCCTGCGCGAGAAGTTCCAGCGCGCCGGCATGGGCATCACCGGCGTCAACTTCGCCATCGCCGAGACGGGCACGCTGTGCCTGGTCGAGAACGAGGGCAACGGGCGCATGGTCACTACCGTGCCGCCCGTCCACGTGGCGCTGATGGGTATCGAGAAGGTGATCGCCCGGCTGGCCGACCTGCCCCCGCTGATGCGCCTGCTCACCCGCTCCGCCACCGGCCAGCCCATCAGCACCTACTTCAACTGGATCAGCGGCCCGCGCCGGCCGGGGGAGAAGGACGGCCCGCGCGAGGTGCACCTGGTGATCCTCGACAACGGCCGGTCGGCCATCTACGCCGACGCCCAACTGCGCGAGACGCTGGACTGCGTCCGCTGCGGCGCCTGCCTCAACATCTGCCCGGTCTTCGAGCGCATCGGCGGCCATGCCTACGGCTCGATGTACATGGGGCCGATCGGCAAGCTGCTCACCCCCCAGATGGCGGGGCTCGGGCAGGCCGGCCACCTGGTCGGCGCCTCGACCCTCTGCGGCGCCTGCTTCGAGGTCTGTCCGGTGCAGATCCCCATCCCCGCCCTGCTGCTGCGGCTGCGGCAGGAGGCCAGCCAGCCCAGCCCGGCCGGCCGGGCGCTGGTGCGGGGCGCCGGCGGCGCGCGCAACCCGGCCGAGGCCATGGTCTGGAAGGGCTGGCAGGTGCTCCACGACTCCGCGGCGGCGTACCGCGTGTTCGCGCGCCTGGCGGCGCTGGCGGGAGACCGGCTGCCCGCGTTCGGGCCGCTCAAGGCCTGGGCGCGCCACCGGGCGCTGCCCCGCCCGGCGCCGCGCAGCCTGCACCGCCTGCTGCGCGACCGGCCGGGCGAGTGACAGGGCACCATGAGCGATGCACGCACCCGAATCCTGGAGCGGCTGCGACGCGCGGAGAGCGTGCGCCCGTACTACGCCAACACGGAGCCGGCGCGCGAGCGGGAGTGGCTCGCCCGGCAGCCTGCGCTGGGCGATCTCGCCGCGCGCTTCACGCGCGAGCAGGAGCTGGTGGGGGGCCGCGTGCTGCCCGTCGCCGGGTGGGATCAGGTGCCGGCGGCCGTCGCGCCCTGGGTGCGGGAGTTCGCCATCGGGAGCGCCGCCACCGGCGCCGTGCCGCGGCTCGATCCCTTGCGCGCCCACCTGGCGGGCGCGCTGGGGGTGCGGGTGCTCACCTACGATCGCGAGATCGAGGCGCAGCGGGCGGCGATCTTCGGCGTGGACTGCGGCATCACCACCGTCCTCGGCGCGATCGCGGAGACGGGCACGCTGATCCTGATTCCCTCCCCCGCCGAGCCGCGCCTGCTCTCGCTGGCCCCGCCGATCCATCTGGCGCTGCTGGAGCGCCGCGCGCTCCATCCCACCATGGCGGCCTTCCTGGAATCGGGCGCTTTCGGCTCGGGCACGCCCGGGAGCGCTGCGCCTCTGGTCACGACGCCCCCCTCGAACCTGGTGATGATCTCGGGTCCCTCGCGTACCGCCGATATCGAGCTGACCCTGACCATCGGGGTGCACGGACCGAAGTCGCTCCTGATCGCGCTGATCGGATGACCGCCCCCGCCGCTTCCGCCCGCGCGACAGGCCGCGGTGGGCGGGCTGGCCTCCCGCCGCGGCCACCGCTCAAGGTGTTCCACCTGCCGGGCGGCGAGGGGTATCGGCCCACGCACAGCCTGTTCCAGGGGCGGCCGACGCCCTACCCCGAGGTGCCGGAGCGCACCGCGGCGATCCGCGCGGCGCTCGCGGCCCGGGAGGAGTTCGCGCTCGCGGTGCCGCAGCCGGTGGGGCCTGGCGTGCCGGGGCTGGTGCATAGCGCGCCCTACATTGCCATGCTCGACACGCTGTGCGCACGATTGAAGCCCGACGAGGAATTCTTCCCGGCGGTGTTCGGCCGCTATCCGCTGCTGCTCGCCTCGACCTATCCCCGCATGCAGGCCGGTTACTATGCGCTGGACACGACCACGCCGCTCGTGGCTCAATCGTACGCGGCGGCGCTCGGCGGGGCGGCCGTCGCCGCGGCGGGCGCGCGGGCCCTGCTGGCGGGCGATCGCATGGCCTACAGCCTGTGCCGGCCGCCGGGCCACCATGCGGGTCGCGCCTGCTACGCGGGCTATTGCCTGTTCAACAACGCCGCGCTGGCCGCGGAGCTGCTCGCGCCGCTGGGTCGCCGGGCCATTCTCGACATCGATTTCCACCACGGCAACGGCACCCAGGACATCTTCTACGAGCGGGACGACGTGCTCTACGTTTCGATCCACTGCCGGCCCGAGCAGGCCTACCCCTACGTGGCCGGCACACACGACGAGACCGGCGCGGGACGCGGGCGGGGATACAACGTGAACCTGCCGCTCGATGCCGGGGCGGATTGGCCCCGGTACGCCGCGGCGCTGGAGACGGCGCTCGAAGCCGTGCAGCGCTTCCGGCCGGCGGCGCTGCTGCTCAGCCTGGGCTTCGATACGCTGGCCCAGGACCCGATCGGGGCGTTCCGGCTCGAGGTCGGCGATTTCCTGCCCATGGGCCGGGCCATCGCGCAACTGTTGGCGCAGGTCGCTGCCCCCCTGCTGATCGTGCAGGAGGGCGGCTATCACGTGCCGTCGCTCGGCCAGGCCGCGCTGAACCTGTTCGCCGGGCTCGGCCTGAGCGCGGAACCCGCCACGGCCGGAGCCCCGGCATGATGCTCGCGCTACGCCAACTGGGCGTGCTGATCTGGAAGGATGTGGTGATCGACCTGCGCCGCAAGGAGAATCTGGTGGCGCTGTTCTTCTTCGCCCTCTTGACGCTGCTCTTGTTCAACTTCGCCCTGACCGATACGGGCACGTCCCGCTACCGCATCACGGCGCGCACGCTGGAGGCGCTCGAGCAGCGGGGTGTGCCCGCCGCAGCCGCGCGCCGCTTCCGCTCGCTGGTGGGGCGGAGCTTTTCCGGGCAGACGGAGCTGCTCCAGGCCATGGACGCCCTGCGCGGCGCGCGCGCCACCGTCGAGGAGCGGATCGCGCTGCTGGAGCTGGGGCGGCGCTCGCCGGCGCGGGAGCTGGCGGCGGGGCTGCTCTGGGTGACGTTCCTGCTCGCCGGCGTGTTGAGCCTGGGCCGCTCCTTCGGCCAGGAGCGCGAGAACGGCTGCATGGATGGCCTGCTGCTGACCCCGGTCGGCCGCGGCGTGCTGTACCTGGGCAAGATGGGCAGCAACGCGGTGTTCCTGCTGGCCATGCTGGCCCTGCTGCTCCCCCTGTTCGCGCTGTTCTTCCAGGTGCCGGTGGCGGAGGCGCTGGGGCCGCTGGCCGGCCTGCTGCTGGCCGGGGTGCTGGGCTACTCGGCGCTGGGCACGCTGCTCGGCGGAGTCACGGCCACGCTGCGCGGCAAGGAGGTGCTGCTGCCGCTGCTGCTGTTCCCCCTGCTGGTGCCCCTGCTGGTGGTGGTGGTGCAATTGACGGAGGCGGTGCTCGAAGGGGAGCCGCTGGCCCGCCATGCCGGCCTGCTCCAGTTCCTGGGCGCCTACGATGCCATCTTCCTGGTGGCCTCGCTGATGGTGTTCGAACACGTCGTCGAATCCTGACGGCACCCGCCGGCGGATCTCCCTGCATGGTTCACCCCATCCCTCTGCCGTCACCCGTCACGCTTTCCGCGCTGCAGCAGTATGTGCGCGCGGTGGTTTCCGCGCGCAACTTCACCACCGACCTGAACAAGGTGTTCATCCTGCTGGTCGAGGAGGTGGGCGAGCTGAGCGGGGAGCTGCGGCTGGCGCCGGCGGCGAGCGATCCCGCGTACCGCCGGGCGCTGGCGTTCGAAGCGGTCGATGTGCTGCTCTACGCGCTCGATGTGGCCAACGGGCTCGGGCTCGATCTCGATGCGGGAAACGGCGGGGAAGGGTACGATAGTAGGAGGCGCCCGCCACCGCCGGCCCTCGGCGAGCGGGTCGCCGGCGCTCCGGTGGCAGCGCCCGAGCAGTTGGCGCACCGGCTCTGGGCGGCCGCCGGCGAGCTGGCGACCGCGCTGCGCAGGCACTGGAAGCGCAAGCTCGACCCCGCCGAAGCCGTGCTGCGCGTGGTCGCGCTCGTCGATGCGGTGCTGGCCGTGTGCCACAGCTACGGTCTTGACCTCGAAGCGGCATTGGCCGAAAAGGAACGGTTGAACGCGACCCGCAACTGGAGCTACTGAGCCGCGCCAGCCGGCCCTCGGCTCGCCGCACGGCCATGCGGTTCCGCGCGCCCGAGATCGGCGTGCCGCCCTACGCATCGCCACGCTGAGCCGGCGCAGGCGCGCCGGGCGCGACCCTTGACTGAAGATGAAGATCAGCCGCACGTCACACCAGGAGACACCATGAAAGCACCCATCCGCGTGGCCATCACCGGCGCCGCCGGCCAGTTGGCCTACAGCCTGACTTTTCGCGTCGCCTCGGGCGAGGTGTTCGGCCCCGACCAGCCTCTGCACCTGACCCTGCTGGAGATTCCGCCGGCCATGAACGCGCTGCGCGGCGTGGGGATGGAGCTCGACGACTGCGCCTACCCGCTGCTCAAGAGCGTCAAATTGACCGACAAGGCCGCCGAGGCGTTCGACGGCATCTCCTGGGGGCTGCTCGTCGGCAGTAAGCCGCGCGGGAAGGGCATGGAGCGGGGGGACCTGCTGCGCGACAACGGCAAGATCTTCGTCGAGCAGGGCAACGCGCTCGAGCGGGCCGCCAAGGATGTGCGCATCCTCGTCGTCGGCAACCCGGCCAACACGAACTGCCTGATCGCCATGAACAACGCCAAGGCCATCCCCGCCGAGCGCTTCGCCGCCATGACCCGGCTCGACCACAACCGCGCCAAAGGCCAGCTCGCCGTCAAGGCCGGGGTGGAGATGAATGCCGTCACCAACGTCACGATCTGGGGAAACCACAGCGCCACCCAGTTCCCCGATTTCCTCAACGCGAAGATCGGCGGCAAGCCGGCCCCGGAAGTGATTCGGGACCGCAAGTGGCTCGAAAACGAGTTCGTGTCGACCGTGCAGAAACGCGGGGCCGCCATCATCGAGGCGCGCGGCCTTTCCTCCGCCGCTTCGGCCGCCAACGCCGCCATCGATCACGTCAAGTCGATGCTGGTCGCCACCCCAAAGGGCGACTGGTTCAGCGCCGCGGTGCGCTCCGATGGCAGCTACGGCATCCCGATGGGACTGGTCTGCGGGTTCCCGGTACGCAGCGACGGCACGACCTGGGAGATCGTCCAAGGCGTGGCCGTCGGCGACTACGCCCGCCAGAAGATCGACCTGTCCGTCAAAGAGCTGCTCGAGGAGCAGGAGATCACCAAGGCCCTGATGTGAGCCCTGTACCGGCCCGCCGGCTGCGCTGCGCCGCGAGCCTGTTCCGCGCCGCGCAGGCCGACCACGGCCGCGGGGGCTCCCTGCGCGCGGCGATCGCGCTTCGCACGGCGAAGGGCGACTGCCCGTTGCTGCGGGCCACCGGATGCCTTCCTTGGCGGGGCGGGACGATGCTGCTGACGGAACTGGGCGCGACGCGTTGACGCGTGGCCTGCTTTCAGCCTGCGGCCTTCTTCTGCCTGTCCGGCGAGTTGATCAAGCGCTCCGCCTCGGTCTCGGTGATCTGCTTGGCCACCGAAATCTCGGAGATCAGCATCCGTTCGACCTGGAGGAGAATCTTGCGTTCGGTGAAGGAAAGACCTTTGCGGGATTCCAGCGCGCGCAGGTAACAATAAATGTTCGCGATCTCAATCGGGTCGCCCGATTTCAGTTGCTCGAGCGTTTTCTTGCGCCAGCGGTGCCACTGCTGAGGCTTGGAGAGCAGAGAGGCGGAGCAGATGTGCTTGATGAGTTCTTCGACCTTCTTCAGAGGCAGGACCCTGCGCATGCCATTTTCGGCCGCTCGCTTCACCGGTACCAGGATTTCCATCTGCTTGATCGGGAATTCCAGCCTGTAGAAGCTCAGACTGGTGCCGTCGACCTGCTTTTGGGTGACCTCCGCGATCGTGCCGAGGCCGAATCGCGGATAGACCACCTTCTCACCGGGCTCGAACATATCTTTCCTCCCTCCTGGTTGGGGTCTCAACGGGAATTGAGGGATCGGGTGACGTCGAATTACATACGCTCCTTGGCGTGTTGGGATGCCGGGTCGGGAACGGCCGCCGACCTGAGGTTCCTGAGAAGGCCAACTGTAATCGGAATGAGACTGTGACAGTCCTCTTCCGATGACGCCACACTATAAGTCCTTTCAAATTGGAAACACAAGCGCCATTCCGAATCAGCACCCCCGCCAAGGTGACACCCCTGCTGCGCGTCCTGGGCAGGCGTACGGATGGATACCATGACGTCCGGGTGGCACTGGTGCCGATTTCGCTGTTCGATCAATTGCAATTTGCGCGGGCGGAGGGATTTCGGTTGCTGGTGGAGGGGGGAGAAGCGCTCGGTCCGATCGAGGAGAATCTCGTCGCGCGGGCCGTCCGGATGTTCGAAGCCGATACACTCCGTCCGGTGCGGTACGAGATCCGCCTCACCAAGCGCATTCCGGCCGGCGCGGGATTGGGCGGGGGCAGCGGCAACGCCGCCGGGACGCTCCTGACGCTGAACGAGCTTCACGGAAGGCCCCTCCCGCCGCCGCGGTTGCGTCAGATCGCCGGTGCGCTGGGCTCCGACGTGCCGTTCTTTCTCGATCCGCGACCGGCCTGGGCCACGGGGCGCGGCGACGTGCTCGCCCCGATGGCGGCGTTTCCAGCGCTGCGGCTGCTGATCGTCAAGCCGCCGCTCTCGATCGCCACGGCGCAGGCGTACCGGTGGGTGCGACCCCTCGGCGCGGACGCCGGGGCCGCCCCGCTCGCGACGCTCGCGCAGGTGCTGGCGGCGCTGGAGAATACGTTCGAGACGGCACTGTTTCCGCGCTTCCCCGAGCTCGCCGCCGTCCGCGCGCGGCTGCTCGCCGAAGGCGCGGCGGGGGCGCTGCTGAGCGGAAGCGGCTCCGCCCTGTTCGGCGTGTTTGCGGAGGAGGCGGCCCGCGACCGCGCGGCGGAGCGGCTCCGGGCGGCGGAGCCCGACTGGCAGGTGCTGGCGTGCGATACGCTGCACGCCCACCGGTACGCGCCCGAGCCCGCCGCGTGAGCGGCCCTGGCGAGGGTTTCCCGCACCTACTCCAGCACAGTTCCCGCCGGCGTCACGATCGTGGTGACCGGCATCAATGCCTTGAGCCCTTCGGCGGCGGCCTCCGAGAGGTCGGGAACGCCCAAGAGATCCAGATACGAGAGCCGATCCGACAGCGCAGCCAACGACTCCAGCCGGTTCGGATCGAGCGGGTTGCCGGCCAGGGAAAGCCGGCGCAGCTCGCTCACCGTGAGCAGCGGCGTGGGGTCGCCGATCCGGTTGTAGCCCAGATCCAGCGTCCAGAGCCGCATGTCCGCAAGCGGCGTCACGTCGGCGATGCGGTTCGCCGAAAGGTCCAGCGTGCGCAGGGCCGTGAAGGTGGAGATGCCTGCGAGGCTGCGCACTCCGGCAGCGCGGCAGGCGAGCGCGGCGGGCGCCGCCTGGTTCGCGAGGGCGCTCGCGGTGGCGCACTGGGTCAGCGCCGGATCGGTCGCGCCGCCGGGCGAAAGCTCGGCGATCTGCAGCGTGTAGGTCCCGTCCGATGGGCCGGCCTGGAGGCTCAGCACGGCCGAGCCTGCCGCGAGGTCGCGCACGAACAGGCTCCCCGAGCCATCGGCCCGCAGAGAAGCGGCGCCAAGCTCGAACCCGGCGCCGTCGAAGAGCCGCGCCGCGATGGGAACCGCACCGTCCACGGCGATCGAAACCCGTGCGCCGTGGGCGAGCGCGATCCGGTAGGCGCGGCGCTCGCCGGCGGAAAGCGGAACGTCCGTGAGCGTGGCTGGAAGGGCCGCGATCTCCGCTGCGGGCGCCAGGGTCTCCGGCGTGAACGGCCCGGCGCCCGCGCCGCCGGAGAGCACGTTCAACACCGTGCCGGCGGCGGTCGTGCTCACCGCGACGGAGCGCGGCGCCGCCACGTTGCCATAGAGGCCCAGCGCATCGAGCGACCCCGGCTCCCGGGCGGAGGGAAACTCCAGGAGGGCCGGGCGCAACGCCCCCAACCCCGTCTCGATGCCCCCCGCCGCGAGCGGCACGAGCCGCAGCGCGAGGCCCGACCGGTCGGCGTCCAGGGTGGCCCAACTGCCGGTGCCGGGCAGCGCCCACGCCGGATCGAGCGCGTACGCGCCCGATTCCCGTCGCTCGCGCACCCGCGTCGCCGCCAGGGGGCGCGCCCGGATGCGCGCGCGGCAGCCCCCGGGCTGGGGCGCGAAGATGCCGACCGGCCAGAGATACGCCGTGCCGCCCGGAGCGCCCGCCGCCACCGGGTATTCGAGCAGCCCCGCCTGAGGATCGGGCGGGTTCAGCTCCAGCACCGCCTTGGCCGCGCCGTCCAGGTACGGCAGCGGGGTGCTCGGCGGGGTGAAGGCCAGATTTTCGTACAGGGCGAATGTGCACGCCGGGGCCTCGCTGCCCGTATCGCCGAAGGTGACTTCCGATGCGGCGGTGACATTGAGCAGCACTTGGGAGAGGCCGGCTCCGCCCGTGTCTGCGGAGAAGCCGATGTCCAGCACCCCCTCGGGCAGGTTCAGCACGGGAATCCAACCCGCCGCACCCGCCGCGAGGCTCGCCCCGGGCGCAAGGCTCGGGTCGTCCGGGAACGCCCGGTACAGCCGGGGGCTTTCGGTGGGATTGAATGCCCTGAGGTTGCCCTCGCCGTCGGGATACAGCACCAGCCGGTCGTGGCGGTCGGCATCCGTACCCACGAGCACCTTGCCGAGCCCGGCCAAGGACATGCCGCTGTACGCCAGCGCCGCGGGGTCGATCCCGGCGAGCTGTTGCAGGGTGGCATGGGGCAGGGCCGTCTGCCGGCGCAACCGCCACTGGCGGCAGTAGAGCGGAGTGTCCGCGAGCCCGCCGGGGTCGGGCCGTGCCGTGAGCAGTCGCCGCCCATCGGCCCCCGGCGCGGTGGCATAGTCGCCCTCGACGACACGGCTCAACGTGCGGCCGTCGAGGTGGAACGTGCCGCCGAGCTGAAACCGCCCTGACGCGCCGAACACCAGACGTTGCACGCAGACGCCATCGTCGGACGTCCAGGCGCCCGCGAGCGGCGCGTCGGTGCCGGGGGGCTCCGCGGCCGGTGCGCAGCCGAGCAGCGCCGCCGCGCACCACGCCATGGCCGCCGCCGCGGCCAGCACGGCCCGCCGGATGGGCACCAGGGGCCGGCTCGGGCGTCTGGGCGCCTGGGCCACCGGGCTGTCATACCAAAGTGCGTCCGATGGTGTCGAAATAGCCGTGTGGCTGAGGAGCCCTGCGGAGCAGGGCGTCTCGAAGCCTGCCCTGAGCAACGTCGAAGGGGCCACGGCCCGCCCCCGCGCCCATCGAAACGCGCTCCGCTTTGCTCCGCGCACCTCGAGGACGCGGGAGCTCACATCCTCGTTCGAATGCAACCTGGCATCAAGCCGATCCGCGGTCATGTCTGACCTCGTTCGCTGGCCACCTCGATCCGCCCCGCCCCGCGACGCCCGCTCTGGTGCAATCCGCATTGCTGCCCGGGTGCGGCCCTCCAGGCCGAGACGGGCAAGCGTGCCCCGGTGGCCTGCCGCCCCTAGAGGAATACGGATGCGCCCAACCGGAGCTGGAGGCTCTCAAGGGAAAGGCGTTCTTCGCGCGATCCCTCGTCGTTTCGCATCGGCAGCTGCACGGGCCGGCCGAGGGTGAATTGGTACACGAGCCCCCAGGTGAAGCTCGCTCGGCCCAGGGAGCGGCTGTAGCCAAGCCCCAGCGTGCCGATATCCACCCGCCGGAACACCGCGTCGTCCGTCCGCACGGCGGATTCATCGGTGGCCACACCGAACAGCAGCGACTCGGTGCTGCTGCGGGCGAACGCCAGCCCCATGGCGAAGCGATCGCGCCCCCGCAGCGAGGTGCGGAACGGGCCCGCCTGCGCGGCCACGCTCGAAGGCGGCACGCTGGCGCTGGCGGGCAGCACGTCGTAGGAGCCCAGCGCCTCGGCCCGGG
>JACQKK010000101.1 GCA_016204605.1 Candidatus Lambdaproteobacteria bacterium | reverse complement strand
CCTTGAGCGTGCTGGCCTGCCTGTACCGGCACGCGATTACCGGGATCGTGACCACCGCCGGGCGGCAGTTCCGCGACTGGTCGGCCGACTACCGGCTGTTCTCCGCCGCGCGCGTCGATCCCGAGGCGCTGTTCGCGGTGAACCGGCGGGGGGTGCTGGCAGAGCTCGGGCCGGAGGCGCCGCTGGTGGTGGCCATGGACGACACGCTGCTGCCGAAGTCGGGTCGCAAGATCGAGGGCGTAGCTTGGCGCCGGGACCCCTTGGGGCCGCCGTTCCAGACGAACCGGATCCTGGCGCAACGCTTCATCCAGCGCTCCGCGGCGCTGCTGCCCCAGGACGGGCCGGGGCCCTGCCGCATGGTGCCGATCGGCTTCGACCACGCCCCCTCCGTGCGCAAGCCGGGCAAGCACGCCAGCCGCGAGCGCCTTGCCGAGTATAAGCGCCAGCAGCGCGAGCACAACCTGAGTCGGCAGGGCGCCGGCCTGCTGCGCCAGTTGCGGGCGGATCTGGATCGGGATGCGCCAGGGCGCCCGCGCACGCTGCTGGCCACGGTGGACGGCAGCTGCACCAACCGCAACGTGCTGCGCGACCTGCCGGCCGTGACCACCCTCATCGGCCGCGTCCGCGCCGATACGCGCCTGTTCTCCCGCAGGAGAGGGGGCAGCCGCGTCAGCGGCGGGGGTGAGTCCACGGCGAGAGCCAAGTCTATTCCACCACACTGACCCATTACCCGCCCCGCCGGCACGGCATGGCAACGGCGCCCGCCTGTGGTACAACGGGCGGGAACCCTGCCAGGCGCACCGCACCTGCGCACCGCATCACCGCCCCCGCCGAAGACCCATGGCCGCTGCCTTGACCGGGAAGCAGAAGCGCACCTTGCGCGGGCTCGGCCACGGGCTGCGCCCTGCCGTCCAGATCGGCAAGCAGGGGCTGGCGCCGGCGTTGCTGGCCGAAATCGACGCCCAACTGCTCCAGCACGAGCTGATCAAGGTGAAGGTGCTCGAGACCTGCCCGCTCGACCGGCTGGCCTGCGCGGCGGCACTGGCCGACGCCACGGGCGGCACCGTGGCCCAGCAGCTCGGCCGGACGGTGCTGCTGTACCGGGCACACCCGGAACGGCCGGTGCTGGCGCTGCCTCGCGCCGGCCTGCCCGGCGGTGCCGCCGCGGCAGCGGGTGCTCCACCCACGAAAGGTCCGTCCGATGAGCGTTAGCCCTTGCCGCGCCGCGCGGCCCGGGTGGCCATGATCGGCATCACCCGCCGAGGGGTGCGGCCCGATCGCCGCGCGCGCATCGCTGCGGCGCTGCTGCTGGCGAGCCTGGCGCCCGCGTTGACCGCGCGCGCCGCCAATCCGGAGCTGGCCGCGGCGGGCAGCCTGCTGCTCCCCGGCGTGGGGCAGCTCGTCAACGGAGACTACGCCGCGGCCGGCGGCCACTTCGGGCTGGCCATGGTGCTCTCGCGGCAATACGGCATCCTGATCGAGGACCCCAGCTACATCCAGCCGGAGGATCGGGAGGATTCACAGCGCCACGTCCTGCTCACCAACCGCGCGTCCTTCTACGCCGATTTCTACATCACCGCGCTCGGCGACCTGGCGCTGTACTCGTCCTACGGGGCATACCGCGACGCCCGCACCGCCCGCGGCAACGCCGGCTACGGCACTCCGGCGCCCCAGGAGAGCCTGGTCGATCTGGCGCTGGCGCCGTTCCGCTGGGAGCACCTGTCGCGACCGTCCAGCTACATCCCGCTGCTGCTGCCGTTGTACATCGCCCTGACCCCGCCGGAGCGCACCCAGCTCGTCTACCAGCCCGACAGCTCCATTTCGCGCGGCGAGATGGCGGGGGTGTTCTTCGTGCAGATGAACATGGTGGCCGTCGGGGAGGAGGCGTTCTTCCGGGGGGTGCTCAACAACGGCCTGAGCAGCGGCATCGGCGAGTTCTGGGGACTGGTGGCCTCCTCGGCGCTGTTCGGGCTGGCGCACAACGGCCAGGGTGCGACGGCCCAGCCGGCCGCCGCCAGCCTGTTCGGCCTGTATCTGGGCTGGCTGCAGCAGCGCAACGACTACCGGATCGGCCAGGGGGTGGCCGTGCACTACTGGTGGAACTTCCTGACGTCGCTGGCCCTGCTGCAACGGCACCCGAGCAGTCAGCAGGTCACCATCGCCCAGGTCTACCTGCGCTTCTGATCGGGTTCCACACGAACTCGAAGCCTCTGAATCCCCCGGCTGAATGGGGGGCGGTCTCTCCCGCGTCCCCACCCCTGCCCCGCCTCACCGAGGGGGAGGGGGAAGCGCGCTCATCCGCTCTGGTGACCGAGAACAGGCTCCCTCCCTCTCCGTCAACGGAGAGCGAGGGCCGGGGAGGGTAAGGCCCTGCGGCGTCAGCGCCCGGGCTTCTCGGCGGCGAGCGCGAGAAACGCCGCGCCGGGCGCGTCGAGCCGGGTCAGCAGCGGCTCGATCGGCGCGAGGGCGCGGGCCGCGGGGCCCCAGGGCGGGAAGAAAACCGCGCCGCGGACGCCGGCCACATTGAGCCCCGCGGCTGTGACGAGGGCGCCGAGCGCGCGCCGCGACCGGAAGTGCGCGCGGCGCCAGGGTTGCGCCCCCAGCCATCCCCGCACGCGCCGCCCGAGCGCCCACAGGCTGAAGGGGGAGAGCTCCCCGAGCACCAGCCGGCCGCCGGGCGCGAGCACGCGGGCCATCTCGCGCAGGGCCGCCGGCGCGTCCGCCACGAAGCAGAGCACCGTCACCGCCAGCACCAGGTCGAAGGCGCCGTCGGCGCAGGGCAACGCCTCGGCACGCCCCGTCCGCAGCGCGAGGGGGAGGCGACGCTCAGCCGCGCGGGCGCCGGCCGCGTCGAGCAGCTCCTGCTCGGGGTCGAGGCCGGTGACGGTCGCGCCCCGTGCAGCGGCCTCGAGGGCGTACGTTCCGTCTCCCGTACCCACGTCGAGCACGCGCCGCCCCGCGAGCTCGCCGGCCAGCGCGAACACGACCTCGGTCTCGACGCGCTCGGTGATCCGGCCGAGCGTGCTCGCGCGCCAGCGGGCGTACGTCTCGGCGGTGACGACGGGTTCTTCGCTCACGACGCCCACCCTCTCGTCCACGTTTCCGCGCAGCAGCAGGCCTGGGCATCCCCAAGTGCCCGGATGACGGGGACCGGCGCCTTGCGATGCATAGGCCATCCCGCATGGGGAGCGCAACCGGCGCCGCGTCCCGGAGGGTCGGACCAAGCCGCGCCACAGCGGACCCGATCGGGCGCAATTCGGCCAAATGTCGCCTTACAACCTTCGCCCCGAGTCATGGTATGGAAGTCACAAATCCCGACGGTGAGGCGAGCGCACCGCAGGGGCAGGGCCTCCGCGGGCGGCGCCGACTCGCGCGGACCAGGTGAACTCGCACGACAGGGAGGCGAGCCATGCGTATCACGATGCGTTTTCCAGGGGCGTTGTGGGCCACGGGCGTCCTGATCATGGGAGCACTCCTGCTGGCCGGTTGCGGCGGCAGTTCGAGCAAGACCAGCACAACACCCACCGCCTACACGGTCGGCGGCACGGTGACCGGCTTGACCGGCACCCTCGTGCTCAGCCTCAACGGCGGCAACAACGCGACCATGACCGGCGACGGCACGTTCACCTTCGGCACCACGCTCTCGAACGGCAGCACCTACACGGTCGCAATCGTCACCCAGCCCAGCGGGCAGACCTGCGCCGTCGCCAACGCCTCGGGCACGATCGCCGGCGCCAACGTCACCAACGTCGCGGTCACCTGCACCACTCCGCCCGCGGATGTGAATCCCAATGCGCCGTCCGCCATCGAGACCATGATGCGGGCCCTGGTGCTGGTGACCGACAATTCCTCGGTGCTTCCACTGGTTCATGCGAGCTTCCTGGACCAGGGCGATACCTACGCCAACCTGTTCACCTTCCCTGGCCCCGGCACCTTCGCGGCAGCCACGAGCGGCGCCACGCCGATCACGGTGGGCACCGTCGGGGTGACCGCCAACTGGCCGGCCTCGGCCACGCCCGGAGCCTACATCGCCTATTCGTTCACCGCCGACGGAAGCCGCTATCGGGTCGGCCTCACCGACACGAACGGCGAATGCGACTTCACGCTGTACACCAGCGCCGGCGTGGAGTGGATGAACGGCTGCAACGGCTCGTTCGACGACGCCACCGGCGAGTCCTACGTGGTGGTGCAGCCCGCCGCCGGCACCATGTACCTGCTCATGCAGCAGAACGTCGGCAGCCCCAGCACTTCGTACACGGTCAAGGTGCAGACTGTCGACAACACCAACGCGCTGTCGACCCTGTTCGGCGGCACCTACGTCAACAACTCGGCGCGCTGCGTCTCCACGGCGACGACCGACGTGTACCACTGCGGCATCCAGATCACGAGCAGCATGGGCACCTTCTCCACTTACGGGGGTCCCGGCTTTCCGCCGCTCATCGTGGATACCGTCACCAACACGGCGAAGTTCTACGGCAACCAGCGGCAGCACAGCGCCTTCTTCAGGATCGAGGTGGAAAAGAGCAGGTTCCAAACCACATCTGCCCCGGACCCGACCACGACCACCACCGTGTCCGTGGACATGGACGAAGTGCGGGGACGGGACCTGACCGGCGTGACGCTGGGGTTCACCGGCGCCATCGCGGCGTACAATTCCGCGGACGCGCTGCAGACCTCCCCAGTGACGCTGTCCAACGACGGCTACGGGCGGTTCTCCTGGCCCGGCTCCTTGAAGTCCTCCAGCATCACGGATCTGACCTCGACCCTGACGATCAACGCGACGACGTCGGGCGGGACGCTGAGCCAGGACGTTACCATCCCCGCCGCGCCGCCTTCGAGCGCGGGCACGGTGACGGTGACGGGCTCGGGCTCGACGGCAACGCTCTCCTGGAGCGACTGGGAAACAACGGGCATGGTTGCCCACGAACAGTTCGTGAACGTGTCAGACACATCCGGGGGCAACGCCAACTTCAGCTTCGATCTCAGCGCGTCGGGAACGCTCACCACCACCCTGTCCAGCGGGACGATCTCGAGCTTCGGTGGCGCCAAGACCCTGAGTTCGTTCGTCAAGGAGAGCCTGGGCAATTCGGTAATGAAGAGCTTCAACTCCGCCGGCGGAACGGGCGGCACGACCACCCTGCGCGCGGCAGGCGGGAAGTCCGGCGTAGCTGCGCGGCCCCGGCCGCCGGGCCCTTGGGGTCGTCGCTGATCCTGCGGCGCGGCCCCAACCCCGGCCCTCCCCCGCAAGGGGGGAGGGAGAACGGCGTCGGAGCATGATCGCAAACCAGCGAGACACGCCCAGGACACGGTCAGTTTCTTGGGAGGTTCCCCCGCGCAACCTTGTGCCCTCAGTCCCCCTCTCCGTGGACGGAGAGGGGGAAATCGGGCGCGTACCCCAACTACGCCAAGAATTGACACAGCGGGGCAGCGTGATAGGGAAGGGCAGGTCGGCTCCCCGGCTTGCCTCCGCACCCGCCCCCGGGAGCGCAGCGCCTTGCATCCGGACGCGCCCTGTGATGGATTCTAAGGGTGCGTCGCCTGCGGGGGTCGGCCGGTGGCCGTGGGCTCGGGGGGATGTGGGTGGTGGTGCGGTTGTGACGCATCCTTGCCGAGGAGGAACATGTCCGACGCGCCTGGGACATCGATCGCCGGAGCGCCGGTCCGCCGCGAGGCCGCGGGGGCGGGTCTCCACGCCGGTCTGCATACGGTGGAGCGCTCCGCCGATTTCCTCTCCGAGATCGTGGGGGAGGAGAGCCGCACCGGCGAGCGCATGCCGGCCGGCCCCATCCTCAAGCTGATGTGCAACTGCGCCCACGCCGTGGCGTGGCGCCACTCCGGGCGGCGCCCGATGCTGCTCGGGCTGGACCGGCTGGACCTGACCCGCACCGTCACCCACATGGGGCTGGTGCGGTTCGACGGACGGCTGATCGAGGTCGGCAAGTCCTCGATGGTGATCGAGGTGCGCTGCTTCACCCGCCGCCCCACGGAGCAGGAATACACCCCCGCCCACGTCGGCTACATCATGATGGTGGCGGTGGATGAGCACCGCAAGCCCGTCCGCGACATCCCCCGCCTCTCCTACGATTCGCCCCAGGGGCGCGAGGCCAAGGCGCTGGCGGCCCACCGCAAGGCGCAGCTCGAGGAGCGCCGCCACGCGCTCGCCTGGATCGAGAGCAGCGAGGCGCTCAACGCGTGCGACGTGCGGGAGCCCGACCCCATTCCGCGCCTGTATTGCCTGCGGCCGTCCGAGACGATCGTGCGCGTCAAGTCGCAGATTCCCGCGGTGGGCTCGCCCGACGGGCGCGTGAAGGGCGGGGACCTGATGATGATGCTGGACCGCGTGGCGACCTATGCCGCGCGCCAGTTCACGCGCAGCAACCACGTCGTCACCATCTCCGTCAACGACGTGCTGTTCCGCCGGCCGCTGTACGAGAGCGACCACATCGAGATGGTGGCGCGGGTCAGCTACGTGCGCACCCACAGCCTGGAAGTCTCGATCGACCTCGTCGTGCACACCCTCGACGGGGAATCGTATCCGCTCAACCCGGTGGAGTTTTTCCTGCTCAACTACCACCGCACGGGGCAGAAGCGGCCCATCAACGTGGGGCTCGAGCTGGACGGCGCCGAGGCGGAGGATGTCCGCCGCTACCTCAAGGCGCGCACCCGCTTCAACTTCTGGAAATCGCACCCCGAAAGCCACCTCTCCCTGTCGCACGACTAGGGTCGCCAACCCGGTACGCCAGCCATGACCGTACGCGCCAAAGCCCACCCCCGGGCGCCCATCCAACTGCCGGAGCCTCCGGCCGAGTTCCCGGCCGCGCCGCCCGCCATCGAAGCCGGCTTCGGCGCGCGCGTCTCGCCCTACATCCGCTTCACCCGGCAGGAGTGGCGGGGGCTGCGCCGGGGCACCCCGCTGACCCTGACCGAAGCGGAGCTGGCGGAGCTGCGCGGCTTCAACGAGTCGGTCTCGCTGGCGGAGGTGGTGGACGTGTACCTGCCGCTCTCGCGCCTGTTGAACCTGTACGTGGCGGAGACCCAGCGCCTGTACAAGGTGACGGCGACGTTTCTGGGCAAGCGCCCGCCCAAGGTGCCCTACGTGATCGGCCTGGCCGGCAGCGTGGCGGTGGGCAAATCCACCACCGCGCGCGTCCTGCGGGCGCTGCTCTGCCGCTGGCCCGATCACCCCAAGGTGGCGCTCGTGACCACCGACGGCTTCCTCTACGCGAACCAGGCGCTGGCGGAACTTGGGCTGACGCGGCGCAAGGGGTTCCCGGAAAGCTACGACCTCCCGGCGCTGATCCGCTTCCTGGCGGACCTCAAGGCGGGGCGGCGCCATCTGCGGGTGCCGGTCTACTCCCACCGCGTCTACGACGTCGTCCCCGGCGAGCACCAGGAGGTGGACCGGCCCGACATCGTGATCGTCGAGGGGCTGAACGTCCTGCAGACGGGCGTGCCGTCGCCCTGGAAGAAGCATCAGGTGTTCGTCTCCGACTTCTTCGACTTCACCATGTACGTGGATGCGCCGACCGAGGTGATCCGCGCCTGGTACGTCGAGCGGTTCGCGGGGTTCCGGGCGCTGGCCCTGCGCGACCCCACCTCGATGTTCCACCGCTTCGCCGAGCTCGGCGACGAGGAGCTGCGCGCCCACGCCCTCAAGGTGTGGACGGAGATCAACGAGGTGAACCTGGTCGAGAACATCCTGCCCTCCCGCGAGCGCGCCCGGCTGATCCTCGAGAAGGGGCCCGATCATGGCGTGCAGGGCGTCCGCCTGCGCAAGCTGTGAGCGGCCGGGGCGGCCGGCGACGGCGCGGGTGAACTCTGCATGTCCCCGTTGCGGAATCAACTTCCGACCCTTTCCTTGTCCAGCCACGGAGGACGGCCGGGGGGCGAGGCACCCCTCCGCATGCTTCCCGTTTTGTGACCTGGGCAAACGCAAGAACGTCCGCATGCTCGCGCCGCCCGCCGGCGACAACGGCCCGATGGTGCCCTGCGAAGCCGCCCGAGCAGCATGCCGGAGCGAGTCGCGACCTCGCTCACTTGCGAGCGGCGTCGGCCGTTGCCCGGGCACCCCACCCCGGCCTGCGGCCACCCCGCCCCCCAATGGCGGGGAGGGGCCGGGGGAGGGGTTGCGCGGGCGACCGCTCGCGGCCGCGCAATTCGTGAAATGGTCTGCCCCCGCTCCAAGTTGGAGAAGGGGCCAGGGGGCGAGGTCGCGGCGCGGGTTCCCCTCCCGCCCTCGCCGTTTTGTGACCTGGGGCACTGGACGAGACGGCCGGTCGCACCGCATAATGATGGGCTGCAAATGATCGTGCGGAGGGGCGAGATCGTCGCCGCCGGGCGCGGGGGGGAAGATCATGGTCGGAGCTGGCGATGCCGGATATCGTGATGTACACCAAGACGGTCTGCGCCTACTGCGACCGGGCGAAGGCCCTGCTCGGCAGGAAGGGCGTGACCTGGACCGAAATCAACCTCGATCTGCATCCCGAGCGCCGGGAGGAGATGATCGAACGGAGCGAGGGCCGCAGGACCGTCCCGCAGATCTTCGTGGACGGCAAGGGCCTGGGCGGCTCCGACGACATCCATGGCCTGGAGCGGCAAGGGAAGCTTGATCGGATATTGGGACTGGGAGGACACACCGTGGCAGCACCCGAACATCATCGCGTCTTGATCCTGGGCTCCGGGCCCGCCGGCCTGACGGCGGCCATCTACGCGGCCCGCGCCAACCTGAAGCCGGCGGTGGTCAACGGCATCGAGCCCGGCGGCCAGCTCACCATCACCACCGAGGTCGAGAACTACCCGGGCTATCCCGAGGGCGTCCAGGGCCCGCAGATGATGGCGGACCTCAACAAGCAGGCCGAGCGCTTCGGCACCACCTACCTGAACGGCACCGCCGTGGACGTGGAGCTCTCGAAGCGCCCGTTCGTCGTCAAGCTCGACGGGGGCGAGGTGGTGAGCTGCGACGCGCTGATCGTCGCCACGGGCGCCTCGGCCAAGTGGCTGGGCATCGAATCGGAGACCCGCTTCCGCAACAAGGGCGTCTCCGCCTGCGCCACCTGCGACGGCTTCTTCTTCAAGGGCAAGCCCCTGGCCGTGATCGGCGGGGGCGATACGGCGCTGGAGGAGGCGCTCTACCTGACCAACTTCGCCACCAGGGTCACGCTGATCCACCGGCGCGACCAGCTCCGCGCCAGCCAATACATGCAGCAGCGGGCCATCAAGAACCCCAAGATCGAGTTCCTCTGGGATACGACGGTCGAGGAGGTGGTGGGCACGCCCCACGATGGCGTGACCGGGCTCAAGGTGAAGAACGTCAAGACCAACGCCACGAGCACCCTCGCCGTCAAGGGGATGTTCGTCGCCATCGGCCACGAGCCGAACACCCAGGTCTTCAAGGGCAAGCTCGAGATGAACGACCTGGGCTACCTGGTGGTCCAGCCTGGCCGCACCTACACCAGCGTCGAGGGGGTGTTCGCCGCGGGCGACGCCGCCGACCACATCTACCGCCAGGCCGTCACGGCGGCGGGCACGGGCTGCATGGCCGCCATGGATGCCGAGCGCTGGCTGGCCGAGCACGCCGGGTAGGCTCGGCGCGGCTCCCCTCCCCCAGCCCCTCCCCACTAGGAGGGGAGGGGTGCCCGCAGGGCGGGATGGGGATGCTGGGTCCTTCCCCTCCCCACCAGGTGGGGAGGGGTGCCCGCAGGGCGGGAT
>JACQKK010000100.1 GCA_016204605.1 Candidatus Lambdaproteobacteria bacterium | reverse complement strand
TCCAGGAAGTTCCACATGCGCTGCCGGCGCAGGGTGGCCATGCAGCCGATCGCCATCCCCTGGCGCAGCTTGTAGGTGGCGATCGACTTCTTGGCGCGGGTGATCACCGGCTTCTGGCCGACGATCTTCGTCATGTCGGTGACGGCGTGGTCGAGCGCCTGCGGGTTGGCCACCGCCTCGCCCACCCCCATGTTCACCGTGATCTTGATCAGGCGGGGCGCGAGCATCTGCGAGGAGTACTGGAACTCCCGCATCAGCGTGGGCGCAACCTCCGCCTTGTACCTTTCAGCCAGCCTGGACATGTCGCGTCATCATCCCATGGTGCGCATCTGCGCGGCGCCTCAATCCCGCTGCTCGTGCCGGGCGAGTGTATGGGCCGCGAGCTTGCGCACGCCTTTGTTGCAGACCGGGCAGAACCCGAGCACGTTCGAAAGGTGAATCGGTCCCTCGATGCTGATGATCCCGCCGGGCTCGCCCTGGCGGCGGGGCTTGGTGTGGCGCTTCTGCAGGTTCACGTCCTTGATGTACGCGAACTGGCGCTGCCGGTCCACGCGCAGCACCTCGCCCACCTGGCCCTTGGCCTTGCCTGCCATCACCTGCACCTGGTCCCCTTTCTTGACGTGGGGCCGGGGAGGCGTCTTCGTCGCTGCCTGTTTCATGGCTTCCGCGTTCGGTCCTCGCTGGTTCCGTCGCCCTCTGCCGCGCCCGGAGGCGCTCAGAGCACCTCGGGCGCCAGGGACAGGATCTTGATGAACTGCCGTGCGCGCAGCTCCCGTCCCACCGGGCCGAAGATGCGCGTGCCGAGCGGTTCCTTCTTGGCGTCGATCAGCACGGCGGCATTCTCGTCGAACTTGATGTACGAGCCGTCCGGCCGACCCTGCTCCTTGGTCGTGCGCACCACCACCGCCTTGACCACATCGCCCTTCTTGATGCGGCTGTTCGGCTGGGCCTCCTTGACGGAGCACACGATGACGTCGCCGATGGTGGCATAGCGGCGCCTGGTGCCGCCCAGCACCTTGATGCACATCAGCTTCTTGGCTCCGGTGTTGTCGGCCACCCGGAGCATGGTCTGCATCTGGATCATGGCATTCTATCCGCGCTGGTGGTGCGGGCTCACAGCTCAGCCTTGCGGCTGACCACCTCGATCAGGCGCCAGCGCTTGCGCCGGCTGAGGGGGCGGCTTTCCATGATCCGCACCACGTCGCCCTCATGGGCGCCGTTCTCCTCGTCGTGCACCACGTACTTCTTGGTGCGCTTCATGATTTTCGCATACAGCGGATGGCGCACGGTGCGTTCCACCTGCACCACGATGGACTTGTCCATCTTGTCGCTGACGACGACGCCCTGACGCACCTTGCGCTCGGCGCGCCGCTTGGGCAGCTCAGGACTGGCTTCCGGCATCGCGCTTCTTCTCGTTGATGATCGTATTGGCCCGCGCCACGTTGCGGCGCAGGTCCGTCAGGCTGGCGGTGTTCTGCAGCTGGCCGATGGTCTTGCTGCACAGGGCGCGGTAGCGTTCCTCTTCCCAGCCGGCCACCTTGGCGGTCAGTTCCTCCAGGGAGAGCTGGCGCATGTCTTGGGATTTCATGACGGGCTCAGGCTCCTCGCCGCACGATGGTGGTCTTGACCGGCAGCTTGTAGGCGGCCAGTCGCAACGCCGTCAGCGCGACGGCCTCGTCGACCCCGTCCATCTCGAACAGCACGCGGCCCGGCTTGACCACCGCCACCCACGAGGTGACCTCGCCCTTGCCGCCGCCCATGCGCACCTCGGCCGGACGGCTGGTGAGGGGCTTCTCGGGGTAGATGCGGATCCAGATCTTGCCCCGGCGCTTGATCTCGCGGGTCAGCGCGCGTCGCCCCGCCTCGATCTGGCGGTTGGTCACGTAGCCGCACTCGGTGGCCTGCAAGCCGTAGGCGCCGAAATCGAGCTGGTTGCCCCGCGTGGCCTGGCCGCGCATGCGGCCGCGCATCGCCTTGCGATACTTGGTCCTGGCTGGCTGAAGCATCACTCGCCTCCTGGGACGGTCGGCGCGGCGGGTGCCGACGCAGCGGTCGTTGCGGCAGGGGCGGCGGCCGCGGGTGCGGGCGCGGCGGACGCTGCCGGCGCTGCAACCGCGGGTGCGGGCGGAGCCTCACGGGGCCGCGGCTCGCCGCCCCGCGCGTCGCGGTCACGGTCGCGGTCCCTGCCCTCCCCGCGCCCGCCCGTGCGACGGCGCAGGCCGCGCGGCTGGTTGTAATCCTCGCCCTTGTAGACCCACACTTTGACGCCGATGATGCCGTAGGTGGTGAGGGCCTCGGCCGTGCCGTAGTCGATGTCGGCGCGCAGGGTATGCAGCGGCACGCGCCCCTCGCGCACCCACTCCGTGCGCGACATTTCGGCGCCGTTCAGGCGGCCTGCGACCATGATCTTGCAGCCCTGGATGTTCAGGCGCATCGCGGAGGCCAGCGTGCGCCGGATGGCGCGGCGGAAGGCGATCCGCCGTTCGAGCTGGCTGGCGATGTTCTCCGAGATCAACTGCGCGTCGATCTCGGGCCGTTTGACCTCCTTGATGTTCACCGTGATCTCGCGCCCCGTGCGCTTGACCAGCTCGTTCTTGAGCTGGTCCGCCGTCTCGCCGCGCCGGCCGATGATGATCCCGGGCCGCGCCGCGTGGATCGTCACCTTCACCTTCTGCGAGGAGCGTTCGATCTCGATCTGCGAGATGCCGGCGTGCTTCAGGCGCTCCTTGACCAGCCGCCGCACGCGCAGATCCTCTTCGAGCAGGGAGGCATACTCCGGCGCCTCCGCGCACCATTTGCTGCTCCAGGTGCGCGTGATGCCCAGCCGCAGCCCGATCGGATTGCATTTCTGTCCCACGGCTCACTCCTGCTGCGTTTCAATCCACGCGCCCCGCGCGGGGCGCGACCTGCGAAGCGCGGTTAGCCTGCGTCTAGCCCACCACCACCGTGATCCGGCAGGTGCGTTTGCGGATGGGGGTGGCGCGACCCATCGCCCGCGGCCGGAACCGCTTCAGGGTCGGCCCGACGTCCACCATCGCCTGTTGCACCTTGAGCCCGTCCACGTCGAGCTCGCCGCCGGCCTTCTCCTGGGCGTTGGCCACTGCCGATTTCAGCAGCGCCCGCACGTGGGGCGCGGAACGCTTGTTCGTGTTCTCCAGGATGCCGAGGGCCTGGGTCACGTTGCGCCCCCGGATCAGGTCCACCACCAGGCGCGCCTTGCGCGGCGAGATGCGCAGCCCCTTCAGGATGGCGTGGGCCATCGGCTTGTTCTCGTCCAAGGTTTCCTGTCGCGACGGCCTAGCGCTTCACCGCCGCACGCTTGTCGGTCTTGCTGGTGTGGCCGCGGTACGTGCGGGTGGGGGAGAACTCACCCAGCTTGTGGCCCACCATGTTTTCCGTGACGAACACGGGAATGAACTTGTTGCCGTTGTGCACCGCCAGGTTCAGCCCCACGAACTCGGGCAGGATCACCGAGCGGCGCGACCAGGTGCGGATCAGGCGGCGGTCGTCGGTCTCCTTCGCCCGCTGCACCTTGACCAGCAGATGGTCGTCTACGAACGGCCCCTTCTTGATCGATCGTGGCACGTGGCCTCCTTCAAGACCCGGTAAACCGCCGGCCGCCCCGGCTCACTTCGCGCGGCGCCGGATGCGAAACTTGTCGGTGCGCTTGTTGTTGCGCGTGCGGTAGCCCTTGGTCGGCACGCCCCAGGGGCTCACCGGGTGGCGGCCGCCCTTGGTGCGCCCTTCACCGCCCCCGTGGGGGTGGTCGATCGGGTTCATGGCCGTGCCGCGTACGGTGGGCCGGATACCCAGCCAGCGCGAACGGCCGGCCTTGCCGACCTCGATGTTGGCGTGCTCCGCGTTCCCCACCGCCCCGATCGTCGCCATGCACTCCTGCCGCACCATGCGGATCTCGCCCGAGCGCAGCTTGATCTGGGCGTAGCCTTGATCCCGCGCCACCAGCTGCACCGAGGAGCCGGCGCTGCGGGCGAGCTGGCCGCCCTTGCCCGGCTTGAGCTCGACGTTGTGCACCATGGTGCCGGGCGGGATGTTCCGGAGCGGCAGGGCATTGCCGACCTTGATCTCGGCGCCCTCGCCCGACGTGATCACGTCGCCCACCTTGAGCCCATCGGGGGTGATGATGTAGCGCTTCTCCCCATCGGCATAGTGCACCAGCGAGATGCGTGCCGTGCGGTTGGGGTCGTACTCGATGGTGGCCACCTTCCCCGGCACGCCCCGCTTGTCGCGCTTGAAATCGATGATCCGGTACTGGCGCTTGTGGCCGCCGCCCTGGTGGCGGGTCGAGATGCGGCCCTGGTTGTTGCGCCCGCCGCGCCGCGGCAGCGGCTCCAGCAATGCGCGCTCCGGGCGGTCGGTCGTCAGCTCCGCGAAGTCGGAGCCGCTCATGCCGCGCCGCGACGGCGTGACCGGATTGTAGCGTCGAATGCCCATGGTGCGTCGTATCCTCGCTGCCGTTGTGCGCCGTTGCCCGGTGCGACCCGCGCGATCAGGCGCCTTCGAAGTACTCGATCTTGTGGCCTGCCTTGAGCGTCACCACGGCTTTCTTCGAGTCCTGGCGCCTGCCGCTGTAGCGGCCCACGCGCTTGGTCTTGCCGCGCATGTTGAGCGTGCGCACGTTGAGCACGGTGACCTTGAACAGCCGCTCGATGGCGGCCTTGATCTCGATCTTGTTCGCCTCGGGCGCCACCATGAACGTCACCTGGTTGGCGACCTCCTTCTGGTTGATGCTCTTCTCCGTCAAGCGCGGAGTTCTCAACACCTGCAGGTTCATGACGCCAGCCGGGTTTGCAGCGCGGCGAGCGCCCCCTTGGTGACGAGGGCCTTCTCGAAGCGCAGCAGGTTGTAGACGTTGAGCTGCGAGAAGTGGATCACTTCCACCTCGGGCAGATTGCGCGCGGCCAGGGCCAGGTTGCGGCCGATATCGTCCACCACGATCAGCGCGCTGGGCGCCTCGAGCTTCGCCAGGATCTCGATCAGCCCCCGTGTCTTGTGGGTCGACAGCTCCAGGCCGTCGAGCACCAGCACCTGCGCGCTGCGCAGCCGTTCCGCCAGCGCCGTCCTGAGCGCCGCTTTGCGCACCTTCTTGTTGAGCTCGGTGGCGTGGTCGCGCGGCAGCGGCCCGTGCACGATGCCTCCGCCGCGCCGCTGGGGCGCCTTGCGGTCGCCCATCCGGGCGTGACCGGTGCCCTTCTGCCGGTACTGCTTCTTGGTGCTGCCCGACACCATCGAGCGGGTCTTGGTGGCATGGGTACCCTGGCGCGCCTTGGCCATCTGGTACACCACCGCGTCCTTGACCAGGAACGGATGGTAGGGGGCTGCGGCAATGCGGTCGTCGAGCTCCATCTCGCCCGCCTGCGCGCCCTCCAGCGTCAATACCTTCACCTGGGCCATGACGTTCGCCGCCTTATCCAAGAAGGGCCGGAGCCTCGCCGCCGGGCGCCTGCGGCATTCCGCCGGGGCGCTGCACGGCAAGCGCTAAGCATTACACTTGTTTCATGCTGATGTCCACCCCCGCCGAGATGTCGAGCTTCATCAGCGCGTCCATGGTCTGCGGCGAGGGGTCGATGATGTACATCAGGCGCTTGTGCATGCGCGTCTCGAACTGTTCCCGCGATTTCTTGTCGCCGTGCGGGGAGCGCAGCACGGTGACCACGGTCTTGCGGGTGGGCAGGGGAATGGGACCGTCCACCTGTGCGCCGGTGCGCTTGACGGCATTGACGATCTCGCGCACCGTCTGGTCGAGCAGGTTCGTATCGAACGCCTTGAATCGCACTTTGATCTTCTGCTTCATGGCCCGACCCTCGTTCCCCGGTGCACCTGAGCGTTACTTGGTCACTTCCGCCACGACGCCCGAGCCGACCGTGCGCCCGCCCTCGCGGATCGCGAAGCGCAGTTCCGGCTCGAGGGCGATCGGGGTGATCAGGTCCACGGCGATCGCGATATTGTCGCCCGGCATCACCATCTCCGTGCCTTCCGGCAGGTGCACGATCCCGGTCACGTCGGTGGTGCGGAAGTAGAATTGCGGACGGTAGTTGTCGAAGAAGGGCGTGTGCCGCCCGCCTTCCTCCTTGGTCAGCACGTAGACCTGGCCCTTGAAGCTGGTGTGCGGCGTGATCGAGCCGGGTTTGGCCAGCACCTGGCCGCGCTCGATCTCCTCGCGCTTGACGCCCCTGAGCAGCACGCCGATGTTGTCGCCGGCCCGGCCCTCGTCGAGGATCTTGCGGAACATCTCGACGCCCGTGACCACCGTGCTCTGGGTGGCGCGGATGCCCACGATCTCGACCGTGTCGCCGGTCTTGACGATGCCGCGCTCGACGCGGCCCGTGGCGACGGTGCCGCGCCCCGAGATCGAGAACACGTCCTCGACCGGCATCAGGAACGGTTTGTCGACGGCCCGCAGCGGCTCCGGAATGTAGGTGTCGAGCGCATGGATCAGCTCCAGGATACATTTGTATTCGGGCGCCGTGGGGTCGGTGCTGGCGGATTCCAGTGCCTTGAGCGCCGAGCCCCGGATGATCGGGATGCTATCGCCGGGGAAATCGTACTTGGAGAGAAGCTCGCGCACTTCCAGCTCCACCAGGTCCAGCAGCTCGGGGTCGTCCACCATGTCCACCTTGTTCATGAAGACGACGATGTAGGGCACGCCGACCTGGCGGGCCAGCAGGACGTGCTCGCGGGTCTGGGGCATGGGGCCGTCGGCGGCGGAGACCACGACCACCGCGCCGTCCATCTGCGCCGCGCCGGTGATCATGTTCTTGATGTAGTCGGCATGGCCGGGGCAGTCGACATGCGCGTAGTGGCGCTTCTCGCTCGCATACTCCACGTGGGAGGTGGAGATGGTGATGCCGCGGGCCTTCTCCTCGGGCGCCTTGTCGATCTGGTCGAACGCGATGAAGTTGGCCAGCTTCTTCATCGCCAGCGTCTTGGTGATGGCGGCCGTCAGCGTCGTCTTGCCGTGGTCGATGTGGCCAATCGTGCCGACGTTGACGTGCGGCTTGGAGCGGTCGAATTTTTCCTTAGCCATCTTCAGAGGCCTCCCAGCTTGATCGGTTGCGTCTCTCGGGTTCTCGCGGCGCGAACGACAGGCGCCGTTCCGGCTCAGCCCGCCTTGCGGGTCACCAACTGTTCCGATACCCCTGCCGGCACACGCGCGTAATGGGCGAACTGCATCGTGAAGGTCGCCCGTCCCTGGGTCATGGAGCGGAGGTCGGTCGAGTACCCGAACATCTCGCCCAGCGGCACCTCGGCATTGACCACCTGCGCGCCGGAGCGCTCCTCCATGCCCTTGATATGCCCCCGCCGCGAGTTCAGGTTGCCCATCACGTCGCCGAGATACTCCTGGGGCACCACCACCTCCACCTTCATGATCGGCTCGAGCAGCACCGGCTTCGCCTTCTGCACGGCCTCCTTGAGCGCCATGGAGCCGCAGATCTTGAAGGCGATCTCGGAGGAGTCCACCTCGTGGTAGGAGCCGTCGGTGAGGCTCACCTTGAAGTCGACCATGGGGAAGCCGGCCAGCACCCCGGTCTGCATCGCCTCCTTGACGCCGGCCTCGACTGCCGGGATGTACTCGCGCGGCACCACCCCGCCCACAATCTTGTTCACGAACTCGAAGCCGGCGCCCGGCGCCTGCGGCTCCACGGTGAGCCTGGTGTGGGCATACTGGCCGCGCCCGCCCGTCTGGCGCACGAACTTGGTATTCGTCTCGGCCGGGACGGTGATCGTCTCGCGGTACGCCACCTGCGGCTTGCCGACGCTGCTCTCGACCTTGAACTCGCGCTGCAGGCGGTCCACGATGATCTCGAGGTGCAGCTCGCCCATCCCCGAGATGATGGTCTGGTTCGATTCGCTATCGATATGCACGCGGAAGGAGGGGTCCTCCTGGGCCAGCTTCTGCAGGGCGAGGCCCATCTTGTCGAAATCGGCCTTGGTCCTGGGCTCGACGGCGATGTCGATCACCGGGTCGGGAAACTCCATCTTCTCGAGCACGATCGGGTGGCTGGCCACGCAGAGCGTGTCGCCGGTGAAGGTGCCGGAGAGGCCGATCGCCGCCGCGATGTCGCCGCAGAGCACCTCTTTCACGTCCTCGCGCTTGTTGGCGTGCATCTTCATGATGCGCCCGATCCGCTCGCGCTTGCCCTTGGTCGCGTTGAGCACGGCCGCCCCCTGGGCGATCTGGCCCGAGTACACCCGGAAGAACACGAGCTGGCCCACATAAGGGTCGGTCATCACCTTGAACGCGAGCGCCGAGAACGCTTCCGCGTCGTCCACCTTGCGCGTGAGCTGCTTGCCCGTCTTCGGCTCCAGACCCTGCACCGGCGGCACATCGAGCGGCGAGGGCAGGTAGCGCACCACCGCGTCCAGCAATTGCTGCACGCCCTTGTTCTTGAAGGCCGCGCCGCAGATGACGGGGTGCAGCTTGCCCGCGCACGCGCCGCGGCGGATCGCCCCGTCGATGTCCTGCGGGGTGACGGGCTTGCCCTCGACCAGCTTTTCCGTCAGGTCGTCGTCGTATTTCGACACCAGATCGAGCATGCGCTCCCGGTACCGCTCGGCGTCGGCCTGCAGCTCGGCCGGCACCTCGATCACGTCGAATTCCGCCCCCAGGGTCTCGTCGTGGAACACGATGCCCTGCATGCGGACCAGGTCGACCATGCCCCGGAACTTGTCCTCGACCCCGATCGGGATCTGGATCGGCACCGGCTCGGCCTTGAGCCGCTCCCGCATCATCGTCACGCAGCGGTCGAAGTTGGCCCCCACCCGATCCATCTTGTTGACGAACGCGATGCGCGGCACGCGGTACTTGTCGGCCTGGCGCCAGACGGTCTCCGACTGCGGCTCGACGCCGGCCACCGCATCGAACACGGCGATCGCGCCATCCAGCACGCGCAGCGAGCGCTCCACCTCGATGGTGAAATCGACGTGGCCCGGGGTATCGATGATGTTGATCCCGTGCACGACGTCGTCCACCTTCCACTGGCAGTAGGTGGCGGCCGAGGTGATGGTGATCCCCCGCTCCTGCTCCTGCTCCATCCAGTCCATGGTCGCGGCCCCTTCGTGCACCTCGCCCATCTTGTGGCTGCGACCGGTGTAGTAGAGCACGCGCTCGGTCGTGGTGGTCTTCCCGGCGTCGATATGCGCCATGATGCCGATGTTGCGCACCCGCGCCAGCGGAAATGTTCTGCTCACTGCGGACCTCGCTCCTCACCGAGTGGGTTCAGGCCTGCCCCGAAGGACTCTACCAGCGGTAATGGGCGAACGCCTTGTTGGCATCCGCCATGCGGTGCACGTCTTCGCGCTTGCGCACCGCGCCGCCCTTGCTCTGGAACGCATCGAGCAGCTCCGCGGCGAGCTTGCTCTCCATGGTCTTGCCGCCGCGCGCGCTGGCGTTCTGGATGATCCAGCGGATCGCGAGCGCCTGCCGGCGCTGGGGCCGCACCTCGACCGGCACCTGGTACGTCGAGCCGCCCACCCGCCGCGACTTCACCTCGACCGAGGGCTTTACCCGCTCGACGGCCGTGCGCACCACTTCGAGCGCCGGGGTCTCGCGCTCGCGCTCCCCCAGCAGCTCCATCGCGCTGTAGAGGATCTTCCGCGCCACGCTCTTCTTGCCGGTGAGCATCAGCACGTTCACGAACTTCGCGATCAGCAGATCGTTATACTTGGGATCCGGCTCGATGATCCGCGGCTCCGCAGCCCTTCGTCGCGACATACCTCGCACCCTTGTGCAGGCGCCCCCTGATCGCGAGGGCGCCGTCGTTTGCAGCCAGCAGCGCCGGCGAGCGCCCTCATGCCGGGCGCGGCCGTGGCACGCGCGGCCTCAGCCGCGCTTGGTTCCGTACTTGGAGCGCCCCTTCTTGCGGTTGGCCGTGGGCGCCGTATCGAGCGTTCCGCGCACGATGTGGTACCGCACGCCGGGCAGGTCCTTCACCCGTCCGCCGCGCACCAGCACCACCGAGTGCTCCTGGAGGTTGTGGCCGATGCCGGGGATGTAGCTGTTGACCTCGATGCCGTTGGTGAGCCGCACGCGGGCCACCTTGCGCAAGGCCGAGTTGGGCTTCTTCGGCGTGGTCGTGTACACGCGCACGCACACCCCCCGTCGCTGCGGGCAGGCCTGCAGCGCCGGCGTCTTGTCCTTGTAGAGCTTCTTCCGGCGCCCTTTGCGCACGAGCTGGTTCAGCGTCGGCATGTGAATTCGCTCTCCAGATGTCCGGGGCGGCCGCGCTCCTGCGGCGTGGCCGGCCCCGCCTGTTCCAGATTCCGACCGTTGTCGGCTCCAACCGTGCTCGACATCGAGCTGCGGCAGGGGGGCCCTGTCTCGCGTACCGCCCTCGGTGCTCGCGCCCGCGTCAACGCCAGGAGCGCAGGCCAAACACCGCCCCGCCCTTACGGAAGAGCGCCGCCGCGCGCCATTTCGCGGTGTACTGCTTTCAGAACCCCACAATTTAACAGGGCCGAATTCCCTTTGCAACAGGAATTCTATAGGGTAGGGCTCGCTTCGAGCCGGCCCGGGGTCGCTCCGCGGCCCCGTCGGCGCTGCGGGGCTGGCAGCCGCGTGCGGAAAGGCTTTGCGGCGGGTGGGCCCAAACCCGCCATCGGCATGCGAGGAAACCCGACAACCCGCAGTCCAAAGATCCGCATAGCAAGAACCGGTATGGCGCAGCAAGCTCAACCAGGGAGAGGGTTCCCGCTCGCGGGGCTGCTGGCCCGGGCCCTGCGGCCGCGCTCCCCCTGGGGCTGGGCGCCGCTGCTGGCGCTGGCGCTGCCGTGGCTGCGGTTGCCGCTGGGGCCGGCGGTGCTCTACCCTGGCCACCTGCTGCTGGCGGCGCTGCTGGCCATTGCGCTGGCGGGCAGCCGCGGGGCGCGGGCGCCTGCGGCGCCGCCGCTGCGGGCCGCGCTGCCGCTGCTGACCTATCTGCTCGTGACGATGCTGCTGCGCCGGCAGTGGGCGCCGGCGGCGCTGTGGGCGGGGGCCGGGACCGCCAATTACGCCTGGGGTTGGGCGGCCCACCGCCTGGGGCGATCCGGCGCGGCCGGCCCGGCGCAGGATGGGCTGATCCTGCTGCTCGGGGCGACCCTGGCGGCCGGCGTGGCGCTCTGGCTCGGGGCATGGCTCTGGTCGCCGCTTTGCACCGTGCTCAACTGCCGTGCGCACGACGCGACGCTGTTCCTGTTCGAGGGCGGGTTCAACGCGCCGCAGCAGTTCCTGGTCATGGCGATCCTGCTGCTGCCGGTGGTGGGGGTGCCGCTGGTGGTGCTGAACCGCAGCGGGCGCGGCGGACCGGCGGGGCGGGTGCTGCTGGCGCTGGCGGCCGCCACCGGCCTCGCGCTGCTGACGGGCGCGCGCCTGTGGTACCTGGCCCTGTTCGCGGCGGGCTGGTGGGGCGTGGCGCAACTGCTGGACACCCGGCGCCACTCGCCGGACCGGCTGCTGCTGAAGGGCAGCGCGGTGTTCTACGCATACGCGGCCGTGGTGCTCTACGGCCTGGTGCCGGGATATCAGGGCTACCTGCTGGCCCGCAACCTGGAGGAAGGGCGCAGCCTGCGGGTGCTGGCCCAGCCGCCGCCGCAGGGCATGCTCTCCTCCCTGCTGGCGACCCCGTTTGCGGTGCGGGTGGCCAATCCCGGACCCTTCACGCTGGAGGCGACACCCGCGCGGCCGGCCTGGCTGTTCGCCCGCGTGCTGATCCAGCCCGAGCGGAGCGAAGCGGTGACCGCCATCATCGCCCGCGCGCCCCTGACCGAGGTGCTGGTGGCCGGAGGGGCGGTGGAGCTCGACCTGCCGCTGCGGCTGCCGCCCTGGGCCGACGAGGGCTTCCTGGTCTGGGGGGTGGAAGCCCCCTCCGGCACCGACCTGCGCCTCACCGACGATTCCAGCCTGGGGTTCCGGTTCCGCAACAGCCACTTCCGCGATCTGACGCAGGAGCCGGAAAACGTGCTCTCGGCGCTGGCCGAGCGCAGCCGCGATCTGCTCCGTTCCAGCGAGGCGACCGCCACCGCCCGCGGCAGGCTGCTCCGCCGCGATTCGGCCCTGGGAGACGTGCTGGACACGCTGGTGTTCTCGCCGCTGTGGGGCCAGCGCGTGGACCCCGCGCGCAAGGCGGGGCCGTTCCTGTACCAGGGCAGCGGCGCAGGACGGTCGTTCTGGGCGCAGCTCTTGCACGAGTATGGGCTGCTGGGCGTGCTGCTCGCCGGGTGGTGGGGCTGGCGGATCGCTGCGCAGGCGGCGGCACTGGGCCGTGCGGCGCCCAACGCCGCGGGCCGGCTGGGCTGGGCGCTCGCGGCCCTCTCGGTGTTCCTGCTGGCGTTCGCGGGGCTGTTCACCCCGGAGCTCGGCAGCTATCATGGCGAATGGGGCCTGATTTTGCTTTCCGGTTTCACGGAGGGACGGCATGATCAGGTATTTGGCGCCCGCACCAGGCGGGCACTGCTTCCGCAGTGGAACCGCGTGCTGGTCGCAATGGCGCAATGGATGCGCCGACCTGCCCGCAGGCGCCCCCACCGCACGCACCGCTGATGATGCAGCTCGCGCAGTTCCTCACCGCTTCCATCGAGCGCATGGGCGCGGGCGCGATCACGTCCGTGAACGGCGTGGGGCGCTGCGGCATCCAGTTCGGGCAGGCGCTGGTCTGGGCGTTCCGCCCGCCGTTCCGGGTGCGCCTGCTGCTGAAGCAACTGGAGTTCATCGGCAACAAGTCGCTCGGCGTGGTGATCCTGACCGGCCTGTTCACCGGGATGGTGATGACCTTCCAGACCTACCGCGCCCTGCGCGACTTCAGCTCGGAATCCATCGTGGGCGGGCTGGTGGCCGTGTCCATGGTGCGCGAGCTGGGGCCGGTGCTCTCCTCGCTGATGGTGAACGCGCGGGCCGGCTCGGCCGTGGCGGCGGAGATGGGCTCGATGAAGGTCACCGAGCAGATCGACGCCCTGATGGCGCTGAGCGTGAACCCGATCCAGTACCTGTTCACCCCGCGCGTGCTGGCCGGCATGATCATGCTGCCCCTGCTCACCGCCATCGCGGACCTGATGGGGATCGTCGGCGGCTACATGGTGGGCGTGCGCCTGCTGGGGGTGGATCCGGGCATCTTCTTCGCGAAGATCATCGATTTCCTCAAGTTCGGGGATATCGCCCAGGGTTCCGTGAAGGCGGTCGTGTTCGGGGCGATCCTGACCCACATCGGTGCGTACAAGGGATTCAACGCCACCGGGGGCGCCGAGGGGGTGGGGCGGGCGACCACCGAGGCTGTGGTCATGTCCGCCGTGCTGATCCTGTTCTCCGACTACCTGATCACGGTGTTCTGGCAGTCCTGAGCGAGCGCGCCCCGACTGCCCTTTCCCCCCTGCGGAGCCAGCGCCTCCCATGAGGAACCTGAGCACCGAGCTGAAGGTGGGGCTGCTCATCCTGGCGGGGGTGGGGGTAATCGTCTACGGCTCGATCGTGGTGACCGGGTGGCGCCCCGGCCAGGGCGATACGTACACGGTGTACGTCGAGTTCGACAACGTGGCCGGCCTGCTGGTGGGCTCCCCCGTTCAAGTTTCGGGCATCCGCATCGGCCAGGTGGACTCGATCGCGCTCACCGACGGCAGGGCGCGGCTGGGGCTGGCCATCATCAGGCGCCACGTGCTGCGGGCGGATGCCCGCGCGACCATCAAGTCGCTCGGCATCCTCGGCGACAAGTACGTGGACGTCATCCTGGGCAGCTCGACCCAGATCGCCCTCAAGGACGGCGATTCCATCGTCTTCGTCAGCAAGGGCTCCGATCTGGACAGCCTGATCGAATCGACCAGCGGCATCCTGCAGGATATCCGGCAGGTGACGGCCTCGCTGCGCGACACGCTCGGGGGCCAAAAGGGCCAGGATCGCCTGAACGCGATCCTGGACAAGGTCGCCTCCGCCACCCACGACCTGAACGAGATCACCCGCAAGACCAACGAGCGCATCGATTCGATCCTGGCCAACCTGGACCGCTTCACCGGCTCGCTGGACACGATCACCGCCGAGAACCGGCAGAACATCAAGGAGACCCTGGACAACCTGGCGGGCTTCTCGAAGGACCTCAAGGAGATCACCCGCAACAACCGCGAAAGCTTCGATGCGATCATCGCGAACCTCGACACCTTCACCCGCGCGCTCGGCAAGGACGGCCCCGCCATCACGGCAGACCTGCGCAAGCTGCTGGAGGACAACCGCCAGTCGCTTACCGACGCCGTGGCCAACATCGACCGCTCCTTCGCCAAGCTCGACCAGACCATGGCCAACCTGCAGAAGGTCACCGGCAAGCTCGAACGGGGCGAGGGCACGCTCGGGCGGCTGTTCAACGACGAAACCACCGTCGACGAGCTGAACTCGGCCCTGGAAGGGCTGAACAAGTACCTGACCGATCTCGATCGCATCAAGCTCGATATCGGCGTGCACACCGAGTACCTGGGCCAGCAGGACGCCTACAAGTCGTACCTGAGCGTCTACCTGCAGCCCCTCAGGGACCGCTACTACCTGCTGCAACTGGTCGATAACCCGCGCGGCACCAGCACCACCAAGACCACCGCCACCACCACCGGCGGCGTGACCAGCACCAAGAAGGAAGTGGAGACCACCGAGGCCCTCCAGCTCAGCCTGATCGTGGCCCAGCGGTATTACGACACGGTGTTCAAGGGCGGCCTGATGGAGAACAAGTTCGGGCTGGGCGTCGAGCAGTACTTCGGCAGCGCCGACCAGTACCGGTTCGGGCTGGACGTGTGGGACTTCGGCGGCGCCCTCGGCCCCCACGCCAAGGCCTACGGCCAATGGCGCTTCTTCTCGAACGCGTTCGTGACGGCGGGGGTCGACGATTTCCTCAGCAACCGCGCCGAGTTCCGCGACGTCTTCTTCGGCATCGGCATCCGCTTCAACGAGGACAAGCTCAAGCCGCTGGTCTCGAGCCTGCCCATCAGCGGGGTCGCCGGCGGGAAGTAGGGCGCCCGGTCGACCACGTCGAGAGCCCCGCGACGGGCCATTCGGCGGGAGCGGCCGTCTCCGCAGCCTCTCGTCTGGCCGAAGGCCTGTAGAAGCATCAACCTACAGCTGGTTGAGGTTGAACAGGCGGTGGGGCGGCAGCCGGGCGCGGAGGTCGTCCACGAAGCTTTCGCAGCCGGAGACATCGCAGAGGATCGGGACGAACAGGCCCTTGAGCCGGTACAGGCGTTCGATCACCGCGAGCGTGGTCCGCGCCTGGGTGTTCGAGGGGGAAAGGACGAACACCTCCTTCTTCGTCAGGCGCTCCTTGAGCTCGATCACGTTGCGGACGCGCTCGCTGAAGGTCTGGTACTCCTTGCTGCCGGTGGCCGCGGCCTCTTCGCCTGCCGCATCCTCCGCCGTGGCCTCGGCCTGCGGCGGGGCGGCGCCCGGCTCGTCCGGCGCAACCTGCTGCTCGTGCAGCCGCTGCACGAAAGTGAGCGGGATGGTCGGGTGGATCAGCCGCAGGCGGATCGCGACGCGGGAGACCGCCCGATCGCGGAAGGCCAGCGAGCGTTCCTGCTCGAACAGGTCGCGGATCAGCGCCGTCATGGCGCGGGCCTCGTCCTCGATCCGCCTGAGATCCGCCGGGGTGAGATCCTCCGGCCGCAGATCCAGCGCCGCCTTCAGCTTGCGGGTCTGGGTGGTCAGGCGCGCGAGCTGGGGTGCGTCGAACACGGACAGATTGAACGACGCCACGATGCCGAGAATATCGTCCAGCACGTCGCGGTAGAACTCGAGCTCCTGCCGCATCCGCTGAAAGCGCAACATCCAGCTCGCCATCTCGGCGAGGGTGGCGAACAGTTCCTTGCGCTCCGGGTGGGCCAGGATGCGGTGGAACTTGGCCTGGTCCATCGAGGAGGTGCCCAGGCAGAGCAGCTTTTCCTCCGGCAAGCCTGCCAGATCCTTCGGGTAGGGACCGGCGGGCCTGATCAGCTTGAGCACCGACTCCTGGAGCATCTGGTCGATCAGCAGCAGCGCCGATACGTTGACCAGCACCGTCCAGGCCTTGCCATGGTTCTGCAGCAGGGCCAGAGCCTGCCGGAGCGCCGAGCCGGCCGCGGGTGCGCCCGCGCCGCCCTGCATCTCCGCGCCCAGCACCGCAACCACTTGCTGGCTGGCCGGGTCCAGGTCGGCGCCGCGCCGTTCCCAGGCCGGCACGAGGTGCACCAGCACCGGCTGCCCTTCGACCTGCGCCGTGAGGGCGCTGCCGAGGCAGGCGAGCTGGGCCAACGGCCCAGGTAGCGCGATTTCGATGGCCTCCCCCCGATCGGCGGGCAGAGCGCCCGCCTTCGCCGCCGCGGTCAGCCCTTCGGCGACTCGCGTCCGGAGCTGCGCGGCCGCAGTGGTCGAGGCCAGCGCCTCCGCGGCGGCGGGGTGGCGCAGGTCGTACAGATCCGCCTCGGCGAGTTCGGCGAGGGCGCGCTCCAGGCTGCGCCCATCCCCGGTGGCGTCGGCGGCCGCCCGGCTGCGGCAGCTTTCCAGCAGTTCCACCATGGTGCGGGCGGAGGCCTTGAAGATCTGTTCCACGCGGTTGCGGCCGAAGGGGTGCTTCCCCTCGTCGTCCGGCTCCTGGGAGGGGCGCCAGGCGAGCCAGCGGTTGTCCGCCTCCGGGCTGCCGGCCGCCGGGGTCGGCACGAATCCGAATGCCTTCAGCCGCTCCTGGTCGAACACCTTGTTCCGCAGCAGCGTCAGGGCGAGCTGGTTGCGCGAGAGGCTGATGCCGTGATCCCACACGATGTGCTGGTGCATCACATCGAACAGCCCCGCCCCGTGGCGATCGAACAGGTACTTGATCTTCTGGGCGACGAAGCGTCGCACGATCGCGGCAACCCGTTCGGCGACCAGGTACTGGTAGCTGCGGGCGAGCAGATCGGGTTCCGCCACGGTGGGAAACAGGCTGCTCTCGTCGCGGTTCATCAGCAGCAGGTAGCCCTCGGCCTCCTCGCGGCCGTCGGCGCGGAAGGTCTCCAGCTCCGCCGGGTTGCGGATCTGGTCGCGCGATTCGAGCACCACGATACCGAGATTCTCCCCCGCGGCGATCAGCGCCCGTCGCATGACCGGCGTCAGCCCGGCGCGGCCCAGCACGTAATTCGTGAGCCCGACCAGCGCGTGGGCGCCGCCGACGAACATCTGCAGCTCGCGCACCCGACGCTGTGCCTCCTCATCGCGGAAGCGCTGCTGGATGAAGGCGGCCAGCTCCCGCGCCAGCGGCCCCTGGGGGAACAGCGCCGGAAACATCAGCGCATCCACATCGAGCAGCTCGCCCAGCGCGATGGGCACCTTCTCCGCCAGGCTGCGCGCCACGCCCCGGATGGGCAGATTCGGGTTGAGAGAGCGGATCTGCTGGAGATTCAACGCCTTGAAGGTGAAGCCGGTGAGCAGTTGCCGCGCCAGGTTGGGGCCGGGGGTGAGCACATCCTTGCCCTGCGGCGCGGCGAACTGGCTGTCGAAAATCAGCGAGACCACCAGCTCGAACACCTTCTGCTTGAGCGGGGCCTCGACCGGCGCCGTGGCAGCCGCACCCTTGCCGCGCAACGTCGCCAGGTCTTCCGCGAACCCCAGATAGAGCTTGCGGGCGCGCCCGAGCACGTCCACGGCCTGGGCATCCACCGGCTTCAGCCGGATCGCGCGCCGGTACAGCTCCGGGTCCCGTTGCAGGCGGTGCCCGATCACCAGGGCCGTGAATTGGCGCTGGAACCGCACGTTGGCCGCCGCTTCGGCGCGTCCCAGGCCGATCCGCAATTCGTTGAGCAGGCTGCGCCGGTCGGTGATGGCCTCGCGCTTGTTCTCCAGGGCGTACCGCTCGAACGCCTCCTTCAGGCCGGGGTAAGGCAGGCCGTGGGTCAGCAGGTCGAACATCGGGGCCAGGTCTCCGCCCAGCTCACCCACCGCCAGGGCCCCGAGGAACTGCTCCAGCAGGCGCTGGTAGCGTTCGAGCGCCTCCGCGATCAGCGCGGCGTTGACCACGACGGCTGGGGGCAGCTTGCCGATCGCCGCAGTGTCCCGGGCGGAGATGATCTGGTGGAAGTGCGCACGGAGCGCTTCCGGGATGAACTCCAGCGGCTCGATCTGCTGCAGGGTGGTGAGGAAGCCGCCCGTGCGCGCGCCCCGGGCCAGATAGTCCTGCTTGAGCTCGGCCGAGTCCGCGATCTCCGCGGGGATGCGCGCCATGGCGGGATCGGCCAGCGCCGTGAACCGACCCAGCATCGCGCCCGTGACCCCGCTGAGGAACGCCCGCTGGTTGCGCTCATACAGCCGCCCCAGCAGCAGCGCGGTGCCGTTGGTGGCGCGCACCGATTCCGGCTGGAAATGCAGCCCGCGGTCCGGGCGGGTCAGCACGGCGCGCAGCCAGGCGATGCAGCCTTTGAGGTGGGTCTGCGGCTGGCCCAGCTTGACGGCCGTGGCCTTGGCGGTCACCCCCTTGGCGAACTTGCCTTGGGCGACGTTGACCTCGTCCTCCTCCCGGTGCACCTGCTTGACCACGCGAACCTCGATGTTCGCGATGGCGAAGGTATCCACCAGCTCCTGCAGCTCGGGATTGTGCTGCAAGCCCAGCTCCGTGCTCGCGACGTTCGAGTACAGCTCGTAATGGATCATGGCGTACCGGTCGCGGGTGGCCGCGGGTGGTCGGCGCCGGAGCGCGTGGCTCCCCGCGAGGAGCGGTGCCCCCGTCTGGCGGCGTGTACCCCTGCATGCGACACCGCCCCGCCGCGGTGCAGCGCGTGTCGCGACACCGGGCCTGACGCGCGCTGGGGCAGGCTGTCCGGCTGCACGGGCACACCCGGCGGAGAATCGCGCACCTGAAGGGTATGGACCCGGCCCCCCACCCAGGGCGCGGCCGAGCGGGGCGGCCCTCGGAGTCGTGTCCATGCCGGCGCTACCATAGCATGTGCCTTGTCCTGCGCGGCAAGTTCACGAAAATTCCAAATTCCCAGCGCCGTCGGCCCCGACGGGGAGGCTCACCACACGCATCGGCGCCCAGAACCCGGGCTGCGCCCATCCCCGGTTCGCCCGCACTCGCCGTCACCCCGGGAAACACCCTGGCCGGCGCCGGACGGTGACGCCGTTCGCGGCGGTGCTCACCACGAGGACATTCCCCCTGCCGGGGGGGTCGACGGGGGCAAACGGGCGTCGTATCCTCCCCTCCGGGGAAGGGTGTCCGCCGGTCGCGGAAACAGGCCCGGCTCCCCGCACCGCACGCACACGCCAGGAACGCCGCCATGGGTGACGTCGTCGTGATCGCCGGCGCAGGACCGGGCAACGGCGCCGCGTTCGCACGCCGGTTCGCGCAGGGGAGCTACCCCGTCGCCCTGCTGGCCCGCACAGAGCGTACCGTGCAGTCGCTGGCCGATGAGCTGCGCGCCGGCGGCGGCACGGCGCTCGGCCTCGCGGTGGACCTCACCGACCCCGACGCCGTGGCGCACGCCTTCCGCCGCATCCGCCGGGAGCTGGGGGCGGTGGGCATGCTGATCCAGAATGCCGCATTCATGGTGCGCGGCGCCTTCCTCGACGTGCCCCCGGACGCGTTCCGCCAGGGCTTCGAGCTCAACGTGATGAGCACCGTGCACTGCTGCCGCGAGTCGTTGCCGGAGATGGTCGCCCGGGGCGGCGGCGCCATCGTCCTCATCGGCGCCACGGGCTCGCTGCGCGGCGGCGCGGGCTTCGCCGCGTTCGCGGCGGGCAAGTTCGGGCTGCGTGCCCTCGGGCAATCGCTGGCCCGCGAGTTCGGCCCGCACGGCGTCCACGTGGCGCACGTCGTGATCGACGGCGTGATCGACAACCCGCGCAGCCGCGCGCGGCTCTCCAGCCAGCCGGAGGCGTCGTTCCTCCAGCCGGCGCACATCGCCGAGACGGTGTGGCACCTGGTGCACCAGCCCCGCTCCGCCTGGAGCCACGAGGTCGATCTGCGCCCGTTCGCGGAGAAATGGTAGTCTTGGCGACGGAGTTTCGCTTGCGACCCGGGTGAACTGAAGCAGACACGAGCCGGATGCGGCAGTCGGGTGCGGGGGGGATATGCCCACGGGGCGCCGCGACACCGCCAGCGAGGAGGAGCACAGGCCATGGCACACCATCACCGCAGGCG
>JACQKK010000099.1 GCA_016204605.1 Candidatus Lambdaproteobacteria bacterium | reverse complement strand
CCTCCCCACCAAGTGGCGAGGGGGAAAGCGGCGCTCGCCCGCGCTGGGAGCGGGTGCGGGGGTCCCGCACTCTCCCAAAGGTAGTAACAGACTATTATATTGAATTGATTTATAACAGTTATTCGACACGAAAATGACCTGTGTAGCTGCTGTGCAGAAACTTTTCCATAGAAACGTGAAAAATCTCTTGGGTGATTGGAGCGGTTTTCGTGATTCAGTTCAAGCAGTAACGCGGCGCTCGGATGCGGAGCGCCGCGTTCTTCTCGGGCCGCTCACTCTGCCCGGTCTACGGTGCTGGCGGGTTGAAGGGAATGGAGGTATTCCGCTGCCCGGCTCGCGTCGGCTGCGGCACGGAACAAGGTGGTCCTGTCCTGCTTGAGCACGGTCAGCCAGTTTTGCAAATAGCTCGCGTGGTGTTCGAGCTCGCCCTTGATGGAAAGCTCGGCACACAGGAACGCGGCCCCAAGCTCGGCCACCAATTCTTCGCAGGCGTAGGCTTCGCTGCCGAACGGTGCCCACTTCTCAACACGGCTCAACCGTGAGGCATGGCCTGTCCAGTGAATGTGCTCATGCAGGCTGGTCGCGTAGTAGGCTTCGGGGCCGGTGAAGCTCTCCGGTGCCGGAAGCAGGATCACGTCCGGTGTGGGCATGTAGCAGGCGCGGTCTCCGCCGTGCCGCACGGTCGCCTTGACGTTGGCGAGAAACTCCCGCGCTGCCGGGGTTACCAGGCGCTCCAGCCGCCATCGACCGCCAGCACCGCGCCGGTGACGTAGGAGGCCGCCGGCGAGGCCAGGAAGATCACCGCCCCCGCCAGCTCGCGCGGGTCGCCCAGCCGCCCCAGCGGCGTGCGCGACTCCATCTTCTCCTTGAAGCGGGGGGCGACGTCGCCGAGCTTGGGGTCGATGGTCATCTCGCTGGGGAACCACCCCGGGGCAATGGCGTTGACCGTGATCCTGTGCTGCGCCCACTCGACCGCCAGGTGCCTGGTGAGGGTCGTCACGGCCCCCTTGGTGGCATTGTATGAAACCGTGGGGAAGACCGGGTTGCCCAGCTCGCCCATCACCGACGAGATGTTGATGATGCGCCCGCCCTTGCCCCGGGCGATCATGGCGCGGGCCACCCGCTGGCTGAGCAGGAACACTGCGGTCAGGTTGACCGAGAGCGCCTGCTCCCATTCCTTGCGGCCGTGCTTTTCGGCGCGGGCGGCGGGGGCGATGCCGGCGTTGTTGACGAGGATGTCCACCGTGCCGAGCGCTTTCTCGATCTCCGCCAGCGCCCGGTCGAGCTGGGCCTCGTCGGTCACGTCGGCCGTGACCGGGAGGCAGCGCACCCCGAGCGCCTCGATCTCCTGCGCCACGGCCTTGAGCCGATCCTGCCGCCGGGCTAGGATGGCCACATCGGCGCCGGCCGTGGCCAGCGCCCGGGCGAACTCCACCCCCAGGCCGCTCGACGCGCCGGTGACCAGGGCCACCTTGCCCCGCAATCCGAACAGCTCCTGTAATGGCTCCATGGGTCGCCGCTCCCGAGTGGTTCCGCCCGTCAACCAACCGCCTCCCCGCCCGCTCCATGACCTTTAAGAGCCTGACCTTCAAGAGCCTGACCTTCAAGAGCCTGCGCAGGGCGATCGCCGACCGTGTGTACTCCGCGCTGCTGATCCTCTTGCTCTACGCCGTCGGCTGGAGCACCCGCAAGACCTGGATCAACCGCCACATCCTGCAGGGGCTCGAACGCCAGGGGCAGGCCTACATCCTCGGCGTCTGGCACGACAGCCTCCTCTACCTGATGTTCGTCATGCGCTGGCGGGGGCTCACCACCATGGCCAGCCGCAGCCGCGACGGCGAGAAGATCACCCGCATCGCCCGGGCCTTCGGCGTGGGCGCCGTGCGCGGCTCCCGCTCCGAGGGCGCGCTGAGCGCCACCCGCGAGCTGCTGCGCCTGCTCGCGGCCGGCCGAAGCCTGGCGCTCATGCCCGATGGCCCGCGGGGGCCGCGCTACGTGCTCAAGCCGGGCGCGGTGGCGCTGGCCCAGCGGCGCGGCGTGCCGATCGTGCCCCTCACCTGCGCCACCCTGCGGCGCTGGGAGTTCGGGAGCTGGGACCGCACCAAGCTGCCCAAGCCCTTCGCGCGGGTGTTCATCCACGTGGGCACGCCGATCACCGTCGCGCGCGACGAGGAGCCCGAGCAGGCGCGCCTGCGGGTGGAACGGGCGATGCGGCAGGCGGTGGTGACCATCGAGCGCTTCGCGGGCACCGACCTGGTGGCGCGCGAGCCGCTGCTGGCGGAGGTCGCTGGCCAGCCACCGGCGGAGCGCTGAGCGTGATGCCAAGCTGCATGCCTATGATCACAATAAATTCCGCATCCCTGAGGAGCGCGGAGCAAAGCGGAGCGCGTCTCGAAGGGGGCGGGGACGCCAGCCGCGGCCTTCGAGACGGCCCGCTGCGCGGGCCTCCTCAGGCACGCGGACCCCTTACACGTTCGAAATGGTAATGGAATCACCCGCCGCCCATGGTGGGGGGGACGAAGTGAAGCTCGCTTGCGGCGCCCAGCCGCTCCCGCAGCCCGAGCCGACTCTGCTCGCCATCGACGAACACGGCGATGTTCGGCACCAGCTCGCCGTTTTCGACGAGGCGCTCCCGGAAGCCCGGATAGCGCGCGTCGAGCCGGTCGAGCAGCGCGCCGACCGTGAGGCGCGCCCCGGGCGGCAGCTCGACCTCGACCCGCTCGGCGTTGCCGGTGAGGTCGCGCATCAGGGCGGGGACGTACACGATCGCCATGGGTTTCCCTCCGCGACACCATTTGCCAGGGGAGCCCAGGCCGCGGCACGTCGAGCCGCCTCACCCCCGTCCCCTCTCCATTTCATGGAGAGGGGCGATCCGTTCAGCTCCGCGAACTGGCCCGATGTGCCGCTGCGGTCTCCCCTCTCCATCACCGATGGAGAGGGGCCGGGGGTGAGGCCGCCGCGCACCGGCCACCGGCAAGGGGTCACGAAAGCCCCCTCTCCCCCAGGAGAGGGGGCAGCCGCGCCAGCGGCGGGGGTGAGGCCGACGCTGCGAACCCTCGCGCCCTCAGCCGGGCCTGGCCGCCACGGCCTCGGCGCGGGCCTTCTCCTGGAGCGCCTGCACCACCTTCGGGGGCGACATGGGGAGCGAGCGCAGCCGCACGCCGACGGCCCGGGCGATGGCGTTGTGGAGCGTGCCCAGCGGCGGCACGATGGGCGTCTCGCCCACGCCGCGCACGCCGTAGGGGTGGCCCGGGTTGGGCACCTCGACGAGAATGGTCTCGATCCGCGGCACGTCGGGCATGGTCGGCATGCGGTAGTCGAGGAAGCCGGGGTTCAGCATCTCGCCCTGGTCGTTGAAGACGTACTCCTCGTTCAGCGCCCAGCCGATGCCCTGCACCACGCCGCCCTGCATCTGCCCCTCGACGTAGGCCGGGTGGATGGCCCGCCCCACGTCCTGCACGGCCGTGTAGCGCAGGATGGTCACCTTGCCCGTCTCCGGGTCCACCTCGATATCGGCGATGTGGACGCCGAAGCCCGGCCCCACGCCCTTGGGGGAGACGGTGGCGCTGCCCAGCACCGGGCCGCCCACTCGGGCCAGCTCCTTGCCGAGCTGGCGCACCGTGAGCGGCGGGTGACCGTTGCCCTTGCCATCGCCCTTGCCATCGCCCGTGCCGTGGAACGCCCCCTCGCGGAACTCCACCTGATCGGCCGGGACGTCCCAGAGCCTGGCCACGCGGGTCTTGAGCTGGGCCAGCGCATCCTGGGCCGCCTCGTACACGGCGTAGCCGGTGGCGAAGGTGGTGCGGCTGCCGCCGGTGACGTCGGTGTGGCCGATCGAGTCGGTATCCGCCACCGAGGGGCGCACCTCCTCCGCCTTGAGCCCGAGCGTCTCCGCGGCCATGATGGCCATCGAGGCGCGCGAGCCGCCGATGTCGGTCGAGCCGGTCACCACGCTGGCCGTGCCGTCCATGTTGACGCCGACCGTGGCGCTGGAGGTGAAGGAGTTGTTGTGCCAGTAGCCCAGCGCCACCGCGCGCGCCCGGTTGGGGCCCTTGGGCGGCGCGCTCCGGTAGTGGTCGCTCGCCAGGGCGGCGCGGAGGCACTCCTTCAAGCCGAGCCGGGGGTAGACCAGCCCGTCCACCCGCGCATCGCCCTCCTCGACGGCGTTCTTCAGGCGCAGCTCGAGCGGGTCCATGCCGAGCCGCTCGGCCAGCTCGTCCATCACCGCCTCGGTGCCGAACAGGGCCTGCGGCGAAGCCGGGGCGCGGTAGGCCGCCGTCTTGCTGGTGTTGGTGAGCACGTCGTAGGAATCCACCTGCACGTTGGCGAGCCGGTAGGGCGCCAGCACCATGTTGGCCCCCATCACGCCGTAGACGCTCGGGAACGCCCCGCACTCGTAGACCAGCCAGGCCTTGGCCGCGGTGAGCGTGCCGTCCCGCTTCACCCCCAGCTTGATGCGCGAGACCACCCTGGGCGCGGGGCCGGTGGCCTGGAACACGTCGGCGCGCGTCATGCCCAGCTTGACCGGGCGCCCGGATTTGCGGCTCAGGATCACCGCCAGCGGCTCCAGGTACACCTGGATCTTGCCGCCGAAGCCGCCGCCGATCTCCATCGGCACCACCTTGATCTGCGAGAGCGGCAGCTTGAGCAGCGTGGCCAGTTGCTCGCGCACGGGGAACGCCCCCTGCGTGCCCGTCCACACGGTGATCTGGCCGTCGCTGCGCGCCAGCGCCGAGCAGGCCTGGGGCTCGATGTAGCCCTGGTGCACCGTCGCGGTGCGGAACTCGCGCTCGATCACGTGATCGGCCTGGGCGAAGCCCTTCTCGATGTCGCCGCGCTGGTGGCGGGTGTGGCGGATGACGTTGGTGGCCTTGCGCTCCCTCTTGCCGAGCGTCGAGGTGGTGACGTCCGGGTAGAGCAGGGGCGCGTCGGGCTGCATCGCGTCGAGCACGTCCACCACCGCCGGCAGCGGCTCGTAGCGCACCTCGATCAGCCCGAGCGCCTGCTCGGCCGTCCAGGGGTCGGTGGCGGCCACGGCGGCGATGGGGTGGCCCTTGTACAGCGCCTTGTCCGAGGCCAGGATGCGGTCCGTCATGTACTTGGTGTTCTCCGCCCCTTCGCCGGTCTCCAGCATGGCTTCGCCCAGGGTGGGCAGATCCTGGTGGGTGGCGATGGCCTTGACGCCCGGCAGCGCCTGGGCCCTGCTCACGTCGACCGCGAGGATGCGCGCGTGGGCGTGCGGGCTGCGCAGCACCTTGCCGTAAAGCTGGTCGCGGAAGTTCACGTCCGCGGCGAACTGCGCGCGACCCGTCACCTTGTCCTCCCCGTCGTGGCGGATGGGGCGGGTGCCGATCACCTTGTAGGGAGAGGCGGGAGCGTCGCTGCGTCGTTCCATGTCGTCTCCTCCAGTGCCAGTGGTTCGTCAGGTGGAAAATCTTGGGCCGCCATCAGCCCCCCCCTGCCCAACAACAGATTCCTCGCTGCCGCTCGGAATGACAACCCGCGGTTCTGCCTCGGTCCGAAACGGGACGCCCCTCACGGCGGCCTCACCCTCCCCGACCCTCCCTCTCCTTTCAGGAGAGGGAGGGAGCCCCGCACCAGCCACCCGCGCGGAATGCAATCACCCCTCCCCACTTGGTGGGGAGGGGCAGGGGTGGGGACGCCGCACCCGCGGCGGGGGTGACGCTGCGGCAATACCCGCATGAATCCGGCAAACTGAGACACTACCCAGCCCGCGCTCATTCCGAATGAAATGAGGAATCTGCGGTTGCCGGTCGAAGCTGGCCCTCCAACCGCTGCCATAGCCATCCACCAGGCGCCCTTGGACCAATGGACTCCGAACATACCGCGGGTCGGGCAGCTAACGGGTTGTCTTCAGGCTGCGTGCCGCATCCTGCACGGCGCTGAGGATCTTCTCGTAGCCCGTGCAGCGGCAGAGGTTGCCGGCCAGCCAGTAGCGGATCTGCTCCTCCGTGGGCGCGGGGTTCTTGTCCAGCAGCGCCTTGGCGGAGACGAGGAAACCCGGCGTGCACACGCCGCACTGGAGCGCGGCATGGTCGAGGAATGCCTGCTGCACCGGGTGCAGCGCGCCGTTGCGGGCGAGTCCTTCCACCGTTGTGATGGCGGCGCCCTCGACCTCGGCGGCCATCACCAGGCAGGAGTCCACCGGCCGGCCGTCGAGGATCACCGTGCAGGCGCCGCAGTCGCCCGTCAGGCAGCCCTCCTTGGTGCCGGTCAGCCCGGCGGCGTCGCGCAAGGCTTCCAGCAGGCTCATGCGCGTGTCCACCAGCAGCGGGGTCTCGACGCCGTTGATGGTGGCGGTGACGACGCGGTTCGTGGTCATGCGTGGGTCTCCCTGGTGGATTGTCTCGCAGCTTGCGCGGCGCGCAGGATCGCCCGCCGGGTGAGCACGCCCGCCATGTGGCGCCGGTACTCCGCGGTGCCGCGCACGTCGGTGATCGGGCGAGCCGCCTCGGTGGCGGCTTCGGCTGCCGCCCGCAGCGCCGGCTCGTCGAGCGTGCTGCCGATGAGCGCCGCGCCGGCCGCGTCGACCAGGTACGGAGTGGGCCCCACGGCGCCGAGGGCCACCCGCGCGGCGGTGCAGGTCTTGCCGTCGGCGGCGAAGGCCAGCCAGGCCCCCGCGCCGACCACCGCGATGTCCATCTCGTTGCGCGGGATGAAACGCAGGTAGCCGCTGGCGCTGCGCGGCGGCGGGGGCGGCAGCCGAAGCTCCACCAGCAGCTCGCCCGGCTGGAGCGCGCTCCGGCCCGGGCCGAGCATGAAGTCCTTGGCCAGCACCTCGCGGCTGCCCTTCGGCCCGCGCACCAGGCAGCGGGCCTCGTGCACGATCAGCCCGCAGATGGCATCGGCGGCGGGCGAGGCGTTGCAGACGTTGCCGCCCACGCTGGCCCGGCTCTGGATCTGGGTCGAGCCGATCAGCGCGGCGCCTTCGACCAGCGCCCGGTAGTGGCGGCGCGCCGGCTCGAACTCAGCCAGGCGGTGGCAGGCCACCGCCGCCCCCAGCCGCAGCCCGCGCGCCGGATCGAACTCCAGCACGTTCAGCTCGGGAATCTTCTTCAGCTCCACCATCTGGCGCAGCGGCCTGCGGCCGGCGCGCCACTGGATGATCAGGTCCGTGCCGCCGGCGAGCAGCGCGGTCTGGCCGTCTGCGCCGGCGAGCGCGCCGAGCGCGCCGAGCGCGTCCTCCAACGTCGCGGCCGTCGTGAATTGCAGCGGTTGCACAGGGACTCCTCGGCTTCAAGCGATCTCGGCATCAGCCCCGGCTGCCGGCAGGTCGCGCCATTCGTGCACGAACCGGAATCTCGGGGGCTGAAAGGGATACTCGGAAGGAACAGTGTAGTGACGCTTCGACCAGGAGCGCAACACGAAAAGGGAAGTGCGCCGGGGGGTGCCACCTCGCTCCATCCGCAGGAGGGGGCAGGGGCGCCCGTCAACGGCTTCCGCCGGGGGGTCTGCCCGATCGTGGGCCCTCCTCGAACAACTCCCCGAACAGCTCCCACACCTTCTGCCGGGCAAGGCTGAGCGCAGCGGCACCCTTTGCGGTGATGGCATAGGGCCGGCGCACGCGTCTACCGGCGTGCTGCCTGTGCGACTTCAGGTACCCAGCCCGTTCCATGGCGTGGAGCATCGGATAGATGGTTCCCGGGCTGAGTCGGTACCCATGGCGTTGCAGTTCCTCCATGATGCCCTGGCCGAACACGGGTGCCTGCTGCGCATGATGAAGGATGTGCAGGCGAATCAATCCAGCATAGAGGTCTTTGTCTTCCATCCCTGCGGTCTTCGTCTGTCGATGGTGGGCGCTCTTCGCGTCCGTGGTCAAATCGCCGCAAACCGCCCCTGCGCGGATCGCTGCCTCGCGCAACGGGCCGAGGCGCATCCGGGCGAGCCGCATGGAGCCGATGATACCCGACTCAACGCACGCTCAGGAAATCACAGGTTCCCGGAGAAGGCGATGCCCCCGAGGGCGCTGATCACGACGACGACCAAAGGCGGCGTCCGCCACGCAACCAGCAGGATGAAAGACACCAGCGCGATCCCGAAGTCCTGAGGCGTGCGCACCGCAGTGGTCCAGATCGGATCGTACAGCGCCGCGACCAGCAGGCCGACCACCGCGGCGTTGATGCCCCGCATGACCGATTGCGTACCCGCGCGCTGCCGGAAGGTCTCCCAGAACGGCAACGTGGCCATGTGAAGCAGGATGCCGGGCAGAAAGATCGCCACGAGACCCACGAGGGCGCCCGCCAGGCCGTTCGGCCACGGCCCGATCACGGTTCCGAGGTAGGCGGCGAACGTGAACAGCGGCCCCGGCACGGCCTGGGCCGCTCCATAGCCCGCCAGGAACGCATCGTCGCTGACCCAGCCGGGCGCGACCACCGCCTCGCGCAGCAAGGGCAGCACCACATGCCCGCCCCCGAACACCAGCGCGCCCGAGCGATAGAACGCCTCGAACATGGCGATGCCCTGTGAGCTGCCGAGGCTGCGCAGCAGGGGCAGCCCGCCCAGCAGCGCCAGGAAGACCACGCCCGACACGATCCCCACACGCCGCGAAATCTTGATCCGCACCTGCCCGGCCGGCAGCGGCTGATCCGTGCGGGAAAACCACAGCCCGGCGATTCCACCCAGCACGATGGCGGCCAGTTGCGAGAACGCGGACGTGCTGAGCAGGACGATCAGCGTCGCAACGGCGAGAATGGATGCGCGCTGGCGGTCGGGAGCCAGCGTGCGCGCCATGCCCCATACCGCCTGGGCGACGATCGCCACCGCCACCAGCTTCAAGCCGTGCAGCAACCCCGTGCCGACCGGCCCGCTCAGCGCGCTTGCACCGTAGGCGAACAGCACGAGGACGAGCGCGGATGGCAACGTGAATCCGGCCCATGCGGCGAGCCCCCCGAGATAGCCCGCCCGCGAGAGACCGATCGAGAACCCGACCTTGCTGCTGGCCGGGCCAGGGGCGAACTGGCACAGCGCGACAAGATCGGCATAGGCGCGATCTTCCAGCCAGCGGCGACGCACCACGAACTCTTCCCGCAGGTAGCCCAGGTGCGCGATAGGCCCGCCGAACGACGTCAGGCCGAGCTTCAGGAACGCGAGAAACACCTCGAGCCATCGGCTCTGGGTCACGTCACTGCCGACTTCTATCTCCTGGGTCGGTTCCACAGTCGTCTTGCCTCCCCCATTGGTTTTGCCAGCGCACGCGCTTATACATCGCGTTACGATATCGACTTGCGATATAACTGGCAAGTGCGAGGCGCGGGCGCAAGAGCGGCCGATCCACCTTGCGGGCAATGCTTCTCGCTACCGGGGATTCATGGTGCCGCGCCGGCCCGCCTCACGCCCCCCCGCGGTGAAACGCGACCACGCGCTCGGGGGCGGCGGCGCGGAGCTTCTCGGCGCCGCCCGCGTTGAGCAGCGTGAAGCCGCGCCCGTGGCCCTCGCGGCGACAGATGGCGACCCCGCCCTCGGCGAGGCGGCGCGCGGCGTCTTCGGTCACCTGGAGCATCTCGACGCGCTTGCCGTCCACGAAGTAATAGATGCGCGTGCCTTCCCAGCTCGGCAGCTCACCCTCGCGGTAAGCGGCCTGGATGGCCGTCTCGCGCTTCTGCTGCTCGCGCAGCCTGGCCTCGCGGGTGGTCAGCGCGGCCTGGGCCTCGGCGGCGCGCTGGCGGTCGGCCTCGGCCTGCTCGGCCTGCTGGCGGCGCGCCCGCTCCTGCTCCTCGCACTGGCGGCGCTCGAGCTCCTCGCGGCCGAGCTGCTTGGTCTCGACGCGGCGCTGGTGGCGCGCCTGCCGGGCCTGCTTCTCGTCGATCAGCCCGGCCTTGAGCAGTTGGTCTTTCAGGTCCGCCATCGTTCCCCGGGATCGGCCGGCGCAGTGCCGCGGCGGCGGCGCGGGTCGAGCCCTCGCACGCCCGCGGGTGCATCGTTCATGGTGTCGAGTTCAGGCCGGCCCGCCGGCCGTGACGGCCGCGGCGGCTTCGCCCGAGGGCCCCGTGCGGCGGCGGTCCACCCAGTACGCCCAGGCCACGAACAGCCAGAGGCCCAGCCCTGCGACCGCCACGGCGCCCGGCGCGGGCGGCGGCGGCGCCAGCAGGTTGGCGACATAGATCGCCGCCAGCACCAGCACCAAGGACGCCAGCCGCCAATCCAGCCGGTCGCCGGGCTCCAGTCGCGTAGCCCGCACATAGAGCCACACGCCCAGGGCGAACAGCACCCCTTCGACCAGCACCGTGGCCGGCACGGAGTGCCATAGCCCCAGCCCCACGCGCGATTGCCCCAACGGCACGCTGGCGCCGCCGGGCCAGAGCGGCAGGTCCGGGCCGTGGCTGGCCCAGTCCAGCACCCAGTGGCTCAACACTCCCAGCCCCAGCAGCAGCGCCGCGCGCCCGTCGCGCCGCAGCAGGCCGTAGCCCGCGCCGACCAGCACCGCCCAGACCGCGCTCATCAGCAGGCTGTGCGACCAGGGGTAGTGCTCGAAGTCGAGCGGTGTGAAGGCGGTGTTGCCGGGGTCGATCCGCACCCGCTCGACCCCGCTCAGCACCAGCACGGGCCAGAGCAGGTCCAGGGCCTGGGCGGCCAGCACCCACGTGCCGAGCGAGGGCCGCGGGGCGAGGCTGCGCCCAGCGAACGCGACCGCGTAGTGGCCGATGAACATCGGTGGCTCCCCCCGTCACGATCAGGCGGCGCGTCGTCCATTCCTTCTGGCGCTACGCCGGCTTGCGGAGCACCTGCTTGAAGAAGGTGTCCTTGCGGGCGACCTTGCCCCCGCGGAACTCGAACAGGTCGCAGCCGCGCGCCTCGAAGCGGTGGCCCTTGGGCGTGGTGGCCACGCAGGTCCACTCGGCCGCGCCGCGCTCGCCGCAGACGAACCGGCGCGAATCGCGAAACTCGATATCGGGCAGCGTTTTGAACACCGCCTCGATGGCCCCGCGGATCGCGGCCAGCCCCTGGAAGCGCTCGCCCCAGGGGTGGGGGCCCTGCGAGGTCTCGAAGACGGCGTCCGCGCTGAACTCGCGCAGGATCGCCGCCACGTCGCGCCGGTTGAAGCCGTCGGCCATGCGCAGCAGGGTCTCCAGGTTGCGCTCGTCCGGTGTCGGCTCGCGTGCGGCTGCCATGGCACGGCTCCTGTCGGGCGCGGGTGGGGCTGATGCACTCGGCCGTCACCGTAGGACGGCCGGGCGAAGATGACAAGACCGGTGTGCCGGCGTGTACCCGGCGCTCGCGCTCACGCGCCGAAGGCGGCCAGGATGCGCTGGGCGTCCAGGGTCGGCGGGCGGCTCCCTAGGCGGGGCGGGTGCCAGGGCGGCCCGCGTCCGCGGACGCTTCGGGGAAGCCGAGCTTCCGGCCGAGCCGCGCCAGCAGGTCGGCGGCGGCCTCGCTGATGACGGTGCCGGGGCCGAACACGGCGGCCACCCCCACCTCGTGCAGCGCGGCGTAGTCCTGCGGCGGCACCACGCCGCCCACCACGACCAGGATGTCCCCCCGCCCGAGCCCGCGCAGGGCGTCGCAGAGCTGGGGCACCAGCGTGAGGTGGCCCGCGGCGAGGGAGCTGACGCCGACCAGGTGCACGTCGTGCTCGACGGCCTGCCGGGCCACCTCCTGCGGCGTCTGGAACAGCGGGCCGATAGCGACGTCGAAGCCTAGGTCGGCGAAGGCGCTGGCGATCACCTTCTGCCCGCGGTCGTGGCCATCCTGCCCCACCTTGGCCACCAGCATGCGCGGGCGGCGTCCCTCCAGCTCGGCGAAGCGCTCGACCTGCCGGCGCACGCGCGCGAGGGCGCCGCCGGCCTCGCTCAGCTCGCCGCCGTAGACGCCGGAGACGGCGTGGATGGCGGCCTGGTGGCGCCCCCACACCCGCTCCAGCGCGCCGGTGATCTCGCCCACGGTGGCCCTCAGGCGCGCCGCCTCGATGGCCAGCTCGAGCAGATTCGCCGCGCGGTCGTCGGCCGCCCGTGTGAGGGCGGCCAGGGCGCGCTCGACTGCGGCCGCATCGCGCGCGGCCCGCAGGGCGCGCAGCCGCTCGACCTGCGCCTTGAGGACGGCGGAGTTTTCGACCTTGAGCACCTCGATCGGCGCCTCGTGGGCGGGCTGCCAGCGGTTGACGCCGACCACGGTCTGCCGGCCCGCATCGATGCGGGCCTGGGTGCGCGCGGCCGCCTCCTCGATGCGCAGCTTGGGCAGGCCGGCCTCGATGGCCTTGGCCATGCCCCCGAGCGCCTCGATCTCCTGGATGTGCGCCCAGGCCCGCCCGGCCAGCTCGTGGGTGAGCCGCTCCACGTAGGTGCTGCCGCCCCAGGGGTCGATCACCGCGCAGGTGCCGCTCTCCTGCTGCAGCAGCAACTGCGTGTTGCGGGCGATGCGGGCCGCGAACGGCGAGGGCAGCGCCAGGGCCTCGTCGAGGGAGTTGGTGTGCAGCGACTGGGTGTGGCCCTGGGTGGCGGCCATGGCCTCGACGCAGGTGCGCACCACGTTGTTGAACACGTCCTGGGCGGCCAGGCTCCAGCCGGAGGTCTGGCTGTGGGTGCGCAGCGCCAGCGAGCGCTCGCTCTTGGGGGCGAAGGGCTGCAGCAGGTTCGCCCAGAGCATCCGCGCCGCGCGGAACTTGGCGACCTCCATGAAGAAGTTCATCCCGATCGCCCAGAAGAACGACAGGCGTGGGGCGAAGCTGTCGATGGCGAGCCCGGCGCCGAGCCCGGTGCGCACGTATTCGAGGCCGTTGCCCAGCGTGTAGCCGAGCTCCAGGTCGGCGGGCGCCCCCGCCTCGTAGAGGTGATAGCCGGAGATGCTGATGCTGTTGAAGCGTGGCATGCGCGCCGCCGTGTACGCGAAGATGTCGGCGATGATCCTCATCGAGGGCGCGGGCGGATAGATGTACGTGTTCCGCACCATGAACTCCTTGAGGATGTCGTTCTGGATCGTCCCGGCCAGCTTCGCGACGGGCACCCCCTGCTCGATGCCCGCCGCGATGAACATGGCGAGCACCGGCAGCACGGCGCCGTTCATGGTCATGGAGACGGTCATCCGCTCGAGCGGGATGCCCTCGAACAGCCGCGTCATGTCCTCGACCGAGTCGATCGCCACCCCGGCCATCCCCACGTCGCCCGCCACGCGCGGGTTGTCCGAGTCGTACCCGCGGTGGGTGGCCAGGTCGAAGGCGATGGAGAGCCCGCGCTGCCCGGCCGCCAGGTTGGCCCGGTAGAAGGCGTTGCTCTCCTCGGCCGTGCTGAAGCCGCCGTACTGGCGCACCGTCCAGGGGTGGAGCAGGTACATGGTGGCGTGGGGGCCGCGCAGGAACGGCGGCAGCCCCGGCATCGTGGCCAGGTGCGAAACGCCCACGAGGTCGCCGGGCTCGTAGAGCGGCTTGACCGCGATGTGCTCGGGCGTCTGCCAGGGGGGCGCCGCCGGATCGAGGCTGTGGGGGCGCAGGGGCCGCTCGCGACCGCTCCCGGCGCCGCCACCGGCGTCGCGCGGCGCCGCCAGCGGCACGCGGGCGAAATCGGGGATGCGCCCCGCGGGCTGGCCGCGCACGGTGTCCCGCCCCGTGTTGCGATCGGTGCGCGGCGGCTTCACGCGCTTCATGGCGCCACTCCCGGCAGGCGCAGCAGGTGCGACAGGGTTGCGGGCACGTCGCTGTCGCGATGGATGAAGCCGTCGATCCCGGCGGCGCGCCACTCGGGCTCGCGGCGCCCGGGCTGCCCGGCCAGCAGCACCCGCCGCGCGCCGGCGGCCTTGAGCAGGGGCGCCAGGGCGGCGGCCTGGGCCTCGTAGGCGGCGTCGCTGCCGCAGATCACGGCCAGCAGGGCTCCGCTGCGCCGGAACGCCGCCGCGACGGCCGGTAGATCGCTCCCGCCGGTGGCGCCCGGGGTCTCGAACCCGCCCGCCTGGAAGAAGGTGCGCGCGAACTCGCTGCGCGGGCCGCGGTCGGCCGGCGACCCGAGCGCCGCCAGGAAGGCCTTGGGCCGACCCCCCGGTCGCGCCGCCGCGGCGTCGCTCGCGTCGCGCAGGGCCTCGTAGTCGGCGCTGAGCTGGCGCAGGGGCAGCGGCGTCGTCCGCACCGGAGCCGCGCCTGCGGCCGGCGCGGGGTGGAGGGCCTCGCCCAGCGCGGCCAGGGTGGCGCCGGCCCGCGCGGCCGCAAGGGTGGCCTCCATCAGCGCCCCCGTCGCTGACCCCCCGCCGGCCGCCAGCTCGCGCAGCCGCCGCAGGGGCTCGGCGGCTTCGGGCGGCGACACTGTGCGGCCGGGGGGGCGGCCGGGTCGCGCGCGGGGGGCGGCGGGCCGCGTGTCGGCGGGCTCGTCGAGGTCGGGGAAGGCGCTGACCCCGGTGAGGGGTCGCTTGCGCCGGGCGACGTCGGCCCGCCGCCGCTCCCAGACGGCGTCGATCTCGCGCAGCACGGTGCCGTCGAGCAGCGCGGCGACCATCCCGCCCGCGCCCTCGATGCGCTGGAAGTGCGCCCAGGCGCGCCCGGCCAGCTCGTCGGTCAGCCGCTCCAGGTACCAGCTTCCCCCGGCGGGGTCCAGCACGCGGTGGAGCTGCGCTTCCTCGCGCAGGATGAGCTGGGCGTTGCGGGCGATGCGGCGGCTGAGGTCGTCGGGGAGCCCGAGGGCGGCGTCGTGGGGCAGCACGCTGAGCAGCTCCGCCCCGCCCACGGCTCCGGCGAAGCCGGCCACGGTGGTGCGGAGCAGGTTCACCCAGGGATCGCGGCGGGTCATCATGCGCACCGAGGTGCGCGCGAACAGCCGCAGGCCGCGCCCCTCGGGCGCCACGGCGCACGCCTCCGCCACCCGCGCCCAGAGCCTGCGGGCGGCGCGCAGCTTGGCGATGCCCAGGAACAGCTCGTCGTCGAGGGCCAGCTCGACCGCCATCTGCCCCAGGGCCGTCTCGAGGGCGACGCCCCGCGCCTCCAGCTCGCGCAGGGACGCCACGGCGGTGGCCAGCGCGAACGCGAGCTCCTGGGCGTTGTCGGCGCCGGCATCGTGGTAGGGCGCCGCGGAGGCGACCAGCGCGGTCAGCGCCGGCGTCTCGCGCGCGCTCCAGCTCACCAGATGGGCCAGTTGGTTCCAGGCCTGCTCGAGCGAGCCCGGCAGGCGCCCCGTCCGCGCCAGCGCCCCCAGCGGATCGGCGCCGTACGCCCCGGCCCAGGCGGCGGGGTGCTCATGGCCCCAGCCGCGGGCCGCAGCCAGCAGGGCCGCCTGCGCCAGGAAGTCGCCCCCCGGCGCCAGCAGCAGGGCCACCGGCGGCGCAGGCGGATCGGCCGGTGAACCGCCCGGAACGTCAGCCGGCACATCAGAGAGCAGCGCCGCGAGCGCCTCCGCCGTCTCGGCCCAGACGCCGGGGCCGGGATCGGCCTGCTCCGCTTCCGACCCGGCGGCGGCGAGCTGGAGACGCAGCGCCGTGGCGCCGCCGGCCACGTCCTGCGCGATGTCGCGGCGCGCCTGCTCGGGGTTGGGGTGGGCCTGCTCCTGGCACACCCGCCAGCCTTCCGGGCCGGCCCCGGCTGGGGATGGGGCGAGGGCGTACGGCGGCAGGTCGGAGCCGGGCACGCTTTCGCCCGCGACCGGCCAGTCCTCGGCCGTGTACAGGGGCTGAAGGTCGATCCCCTCGCTGGTGCGGGTCACCAGCCGCTCGAAGGGCGCGCCCTTGAGGTCGCGTTCGACCAGCCGCATCCAGTCCGCCCGGCCGCGCGGGGGAAAGGCGTTGCGGAAGGTGAGGGTCTTCTCGGTCATCGCGGCCCGGGGTGTGCGGCCGGTACACCCCCGCCGCGGGGTCGGGCCGGCGTCGCGTCGCTCATGTAATTCCAACGATGCTGGTCTAGAATTACCATACCCGCAGCGGAGATTCATCCGCGCAGGCATTCTGGTACTGGGTCAGCATGGCAGCAACAGCGGATTTCTCGCTGCGCTCGAAATGACATTTCCTTGTCACCCCGTGCCCTTCGGTAGGCTCGGGGCAGGCTCCGCGAGGGGTCTGCCGTTCCGTGGCCATGGCACGATTTGAATCGGACCCGCTACCGGCTTTCCGGCCGGATCGCATCCGGCTCTGGGAGAATCGCATATGAAGATCGAAGCCGGCCAGACCCCCGCCCCAGCCGCCGCGGCCGGTGGCATGGGGCTGTTCGAGCGCTACCTGACGCTGTGGGTGGCGCTGTGCATCGTGGCGGGCATCGCCTTCGGTTCCTGGTTTCCGGCGGCGTTCCAGTTCGTCGGGCGGCTGGAAGCGGCCCGGGTCAACCTGCCGGTGGCGGCGCTGGTCTGGCTGATGATCGTGCCCATGCTGCTCAGGATCGACCTGGCGGCGCTGGGCCAGGTGCGCGCCCACTGGCGCGGCGCGCTGGTCACGCTGCTGGTGAATTGGGGGGTCAAGCCCTTCTCGATGGCGCTGCTGGGCTGGGTGTTCATCCGCCACGTCTTCGCCCCCTACCTGCCGGCCGGCCAGCTCGATTCCTACATCGCCGGGCTGATCCTGCTGGCGGCCGCGCCCTGCACCGCGATGGTGTTCGTCTGGAGCCACCTCAGCGAGGGCGAGCCCCACTTCACGCTGACCCAGGTGGCCCTGAACGACACGATCATGGTGTTCGCCTTCGCCCCCATCGTGGGGCTGCTGCTGGGGCTCTCCTCGATCGTGGTGCCCTGGGATACGCTGCTGCTCTCGGTGCTGCTGTATATCGCGCTGCCGGTCGCGTTCAGCCAGGCCTGGCGGTGGCGACTGCTGCGCCGCGGGCCGGAAGCCCTGGCGCGCATGCTGGCGCGGTTCCATGGCCTCGCGCTGCTGGCGCTGCTGACCACGCTGGTGCTGCTGTTCGGCTTCCAGGGCGGCCAGATCCTGGCGCAGCCGCTGGTGATCGCCATGCTGGCCGTGCCGATCCTGCTCCAGGTGTACCTGAACTCCGGGCTGGCCTACCTGCTCAACCGGGCGTTCAGGGAGTCCCACTCGGTGGCGGCGCCCTCCGCGCTGATCGGGGCCAGCAACTTCTTCGAGCTGGCCGTGGCGACGGCGATCGGCCTGTTCGGGTTTCACTCCGGCGCGGCGCTGGCCACGGTGGTGGGGGTGCTGGTCGAGGTGCCGGTCATGCTCTCCGTGGTGCGCCTGGCCGGCTGGAGCCGTGCATGGTATGAGCGCGGTCTCGGCGCCGCCCCCGCGGGGCGCCGCGTCGCCAACGGCTGAACGCGCCCGCGCGGAGCGGCGACCGGCCGGCCTGCGGCGCGACCGCGGCGCTGGGAACTTCGAGGGGAGCCCGTCATGCTGATCGCCCAGATTACCGACCTGCACATCAAGCCGCGCGGCCGGCTGGCCTACGGGGTCATCGACACGGCCGCGTGCCTGGAGCGCTGCGTGGCGCACCTGAACGGGCTCCAGCCGCGCCCCGACCTCGTGCTGGCCACAGGCGATCTGGTGGATTCGGGCACGGCCGGGGAATACGGGCTGCTGCGCGAGCTGCTCCAGCCGCTCGCCATCCCATGCGTGCTCATTCCGGGCAATCACGACGCGCGCGAGCCGATGCGGGCGGCGTTCCCGGGGCACCGCTACCTCCGGCAGGACGCGGAGTTCCTGCACCACTGCCTCGACGACTGGCCGGTGCGCCTGATCGGCCTGGACACGCTGCTGCCCGACCAGGTCAGCGGCCTGATCGGCCCCCGGCGCCTGGCCTGGCTGCGGGCGCGGCTGGCGGAGGCCCCGGCGCGGCCGACCCTGATCTACATGCATCACCCGCCGTTCGCCACGGGCATCGCCGCCATGGACCGGCAGGGGCTGGCGGGCGCCGAGGCCCTGGCCGCGCTGGTGGCCGGCTCCCGCCAGGTGCAGCGGATCGTGTGCGGCCATGTCCACCGCCCCATCGCCACACACTGGGCGGGCGTGCCGACCAGCATCGCCCCCAGCACGGCCCATCAGGTGGCGCTGCACCTGGCCGATCAGCCGCTGGGGTTCGTGCTCGAACCGCCGGGCTACCAGCTCCACCTCTGGAACGGCCCGGGCGGATGCGTCACCCACACGGCCCACGTCGGGGCCTATCCCGGTCCGTATCCCTTCCGCGAGCAGGGCCGGAAGGTCGAGTGAGGCGGCACTCGCCTCATGCCGCGGCGAGCTGGCGCACCATGTCGGCGAAGGCCTCGGCGTAGCGGGCGATGGCGCGCACGTTCACGGCCTGGGGCCAGCGGTCCTGGGGCAGGTGGAACAGCGCGTTCTGCCCGGCGACGGAGATGTAGCGGCCGCCCCGCGCGTGAATCTCGCGCGCCTCCCCGCCGGGCATGGTTCCCCGCGCCGCGATGGCCACCTCGTCGGCCCCGGCGCGTTCGAGCGCCTCCACGGCCAGCGATTCCAGCCCGTCGTTCGAGGTGTACAGCGTGAGCGCCGGCTCGCGCGCCGCGCCGATCGAGGCCCCCAGGTGCACCCAGCACTGCGCCCGCGCCGGCAGCTCCGGGTGGGCCTTGAGGAAGGCCTCCAACCCGAGATGGCCCAGCTCGTGACCGCTGGTGGCCACGAACCAGAGGTCGCACGCCGGCGCGGCCCCGCGCAGGGCCTGCATGATCTCGCACCAGCAGGCGATCCCGCCGCCGCGCTCGCCGGCGCAGTGCCACCAGCCGCTGCGCGGCGTCATCACCACCAGGGGCGCCAGCCCCTTGCGCCTTCCCGCCAGGCGGGCCACCACGTTGAGCGCCTCGGCCGGCACCCGGCTGCCGTGGGCGAAGAGCAGCGCCTCGGCGCCGCGCGCCAGGCCGCCCTGCAAGTGCTCGTAGGCGGCGCTGGCCACCTGGAGCACGGGCGGCCCCGCGGGCGCGAGGTAGCCTTCGGCATTGCGCGGCGCCAGGCCCGGCTGCGGGGCCACGGTCACCGCGACGATCGCCCGGTGCGGTCCGCCGGTGCGGGCACGCTCCAGCGCGGGCTCGGCGCCGCGCGCCCCGACGGTGACGACGCCGATCTCCGCCACCTCGCCGAGGAAGCCGAGCCGGCCACGGGTGCCCTCGGCCCCGGTCAGCCCCCAGTCGAAGAGCGGCAGGCCCTCGACGCGCCGCCCCTCGAGCTCGAGCTCCGCCCGATGGAGATCCAGCCGCTCCAGTGCGAAGGGCTCGACCCCCGCAGCGAGCCCGGCCGAACGCGCCTGCTCGGCCAGCCACGCCGCGGAGGCCGCATCGACGTCGGTGGCCGTGCGGTGAACCCCCTGGCCATCGAAGGTCTCGACGACCCGGCTGATCCGCTCGACTGGGGTGGTCATGGCTCGGCTGCCCGGTGCGGTGCATGGCGGTGCATGACAATGCCTGCCGCTGCGTCCGCCTATGGGATACTCCCCTTGGCCACCCCGCCGCAACCGCAACCGCCCCCGCCGCGACAGGCGAGGGGGCCGCGCGGCCGGGTGCCGCCGCTCGGGGCCGAGCGGGTGCGCGGCGGCGATTTACTCGCCGCGCCGGATTCTCTATAACCGAGGGGCCTCGGGAGCAGCCGCCCGCACCACCACCCGCCGGAGCACCTGCCATGGCCAAAGCCCCCCGCCTACCCGGGCGCAAGCGGCAGCGCCCACGCCCGGGCGACGCCAGGGCGCCGCTGGTGGGCATCATCATGGGCTCCGATTCGGATCTGGAGACGATGCGCGCCGCGGCGGACGCGCTGGCCGAGCTCGACGTGCCGCACGAGCTGCGCGTCGTCTCGGCCCACCGCACCCCCGAAGACCTCGCCGACTACGCCAAGTCGGCGCGGCCGCGCGGCCTGCGCGTCATCATCGCCGGGGCGGGGGGCGCCGCGCACCTGCCCGGCGTCACGGCCGCGTACACGACGCTGCCCGTGATCGGCGTGCCCGTGCAGACGGGCGCCCTGGGCGGCCTGGACTCGCTCTACTCCATCGTGCAGATGCCGGCCGGCGTCCCCGTGGCGACGGTCGGCATCGGCAACGCCCGCAATGCGGGGCTGCTGGCCGCCCAGATCCTGGCGACAGGCGATCCCGCCCTGCATGCGCGCCTCGAAGCTTTCCGCCGCGCGCAGGCCCAGGCCTCCCGCGACAAGAACGCGCGCATCCCCCGCCTCTGAGCCCTGCCGCAGCGCTCCCTTGTTCCGCGGAGCGCAGGTACCCGCGTCCTGCCGCCCGACCCGGCGGCACGGCCGATCGCTGGGGGCGCTGACGCCCCCCTGCCCCTGGGTTGCCCAGCGCTTCGTATGTTTTCTTGCATCTTTCTCCAAAAT
>JACQKK010000090.1 GCA_016204605.1 Candidatus Lambdaproteobacteria bacterium | reverse complement strand
GCGCCGTTCCGGTCGCGTGCGGAGCGGCGCTGGGAGCGCTGCGGCTGGCGCTCCGGCCTCGACCTCCGGAGTCGTTTGTAGTGGCCTCGGGCTGGCACCTCACCCCGCCCTTCGGGCACCCCGCACCACGATGTGGAGAGGGGCCGGGGGAGAGGTTTTCCAGGCCAATCGCACCATCGATCCGGCTCGTGACGGCTCGTCGAAGCGACTGACTTTGGACTTGCCCTGCCGGCGTGCCCGACCCGGGTGGCGGATCGTCACGGCCTGTGGCATTTAATCATGTTACCCTGTCGCTGCCACCGGCGATCGTCTCGGCGGGAGGGCGACCGTATACCCTGCGGATCGGGCCATGCCTCTGAACACGATGACTCTGAACACGACCCTGACGACTTTCGACGTGATCGTGGTGGGCGCGGGCCACGCGGGCTGCGAGGCGGCCCTGGCCGCGGCCCGCATGGGTTGCGAGACCCTGGTGCTGACGATGAGCCTCGAGACCATCGCGCACATGCCCTGCAACCCGGCCATCGGCGGGCTGGCCAAGGGCCAGCTCGTCAAGGAGATCGACGCGCTGGGCGGCGCGATGGGTCGGGTGGCCGACGCCACCGGCATCCAGTTCCGCGTGCTGAACGCCTCCAAGGGCCCGGCCGTGCAAGGCAGCCGCTGCCAATCGGACATGTGGCAGTACCGGGCGCGCATGCGGCGCGAGCTGGAGCGCCAGGAGCGGCTCACGCTCGTCCCGGCCTCGGTCGACGAGCTGCTGCTCGAGGGCCGCCGTGTGGCCGGGGTGCGCACGGGCGAAGGGCGCACGTTCCTGGGCCGGACGGTGGTCATCACCACGGGCACCTTCCTCAACGGCCTGATCCACATGGGCGAGCGGCGCACCGAGGCGGGCCGGATGTGGGAGGCGCCCTCGCGCCGGCTCTCCGCCTCGCTGGCCGGGCTCGATCTCAAGCTGGGGCGGCTGAAGACGGGCACCGTGCCGCGCCTGCGCCGGCAGAGCATCGCCTGGGAGGGCCTCGAGGAGCAGCGGGGCGACGACCCGCCGCGCAAGTTCTCGTTCTGGGAGAGCCGGATCGAGCTGCCGCAGGTCTCCTGCCACATCACCTACACCAACGCCGGCACGCACCGGGTGATCCAGGAGAATCTCTCGCGCTCAGCCATGTACAGCGGGGCGATCAAGGGGGTGGGGCCGCGCTACTGCCCCTCCATCGAGGACAAGGTGGTGAAGTTCCCCGACAAGGAGCGCCACCAGATCTTCCTTGAGCCCACGGCGCTCGACAGCGACGAGATCTACCCGAACGGGCTTTCGACCAGCATGCCGCCCGAGGTGCAGCTCGCCTTCCTGCGCACGATCCCGGGGCTGGAGCGGGTGGAGATCGTCAAGCCCGGCTACGCCGTCGAGTACGACTACGTGCTGCCGCTGCAGCTCCACCCGACCCTGGCGCTCAAGGATCTGCCGAACCTGTTCTGCGCGGGGCAGATCAACGGCACCTCGGGCTACGAGGAGGCGGCGGCCCAGGGCGTCATGGCCGGGATCAACGCCGCGCTCCAGGTTCAATGCGCGCCGCCCTTGGTGCTCCGGCGCGACGAGGCGTACATCGGCGTGCTGATCGACGACCTGATCACCAAGGGCACCGACGAGCCCTACCGCATGTTCACCTCGCGGGCCGAGTACCGCATCCTGCTGCGCGAGGACAACGCGGACCTGCGCCTCTCCGAAAAGGGCTGGCGGCTCGGCCTGCTGCCCGAGGCGTGCTGGCGGCGGGTCGCAGAGAAGGCGCGGCGCGTGCTGGCCCTGCGCGCCGGGCTGGATGCCGTACGGCTCACCCCCACCCCCGCCGTCAACGCCGCCCTGGCGGCGGCGGGCCAGCCGGCCCTCAAGACCGGCGCCGCGGCCACGGAGCTGGTGCGCCGGCCCGGCATGCGCCTGGAGACGCTCGCCGCCCTGCCGCCGGTGCGCGCGCAGGTGGATGTGCTGGCCCACCCGGCCGAGGTGCGGGAGCAGGTCGAGATCGGAATCAAGTACGAGGGCTACATCGCCCGCCAGGCCGCGCAACTGGCCATGTTCGACCGCCTCGAAGCCATGCGCCTGCCCGACGATCTGCCCTACGACGAGGTGGCCGGCCTGTCGCGCGAGGTGGTGCAGAAGCTGGGCCGGCATCGGCCCGCGAACCTGGGCCAGGCCGCCCGCATCAGCGGGATCACCCCCGCGGCGATCACGGTGCTGGCGGCCTGGCTCAAGGGCCAGGCCGCGCGGCGCCGGCAGGCCTCCTGAGGGCGACCCGGGTGCCCGGCGGCCCGTGAGGGCCTGCGCGCCACCCCCGTTGCGACGGCATCCTCCCCCCGAGCAGCGGCCGAGCCTTGGAAAAGTTCATCGTCGAAGGCGGGCACGCCATCGCCGGGGAGTTCACCCCCGCCGGCAACAAGAACGAGGCGCTGCCCGTGCTGGCGGCGTGCCTGCTGACGGCGGAGCCGGTCACCCTGCACAACCTGCCCGACATCAGCGACATCCGCGACATGCTTGCGCTGCTGCGGGGGCTCGGCGTCGAGACGGAGCGGCTGGGCGACCACTCCTGGCGCCTCCGGGCCGCGACGCTCTCCGGCGACCGGCCCGAGCCGGAAATCGCCCGGCGCATCCGCGGCTCGTTCCTGCTGGCGAGCCCGCTGCTGGCGCGGCTGGGCTCGGCGCAGCTCGATATGCCGGGCGGGGACCGCATCGGGCTGCGCCGGCTCGATACCCACCAGCTCGCGCTGGAACAACTGGGCGCCCGGGTGACCCTGAACCCGGACCGCGCCTTTCGCCTGGAGCTGCCCAAGCGCGGCTTCCGCGGCCGCCACATCTTCCTCGACGAGGCCTCGGTGACGGCCACCGAGAACGCCCTGATGGCCGCGGCCCGTGCCAAAGGAACCACCGTGCTGGAGAACGCCGCCAGCGAGCCGCACGTGCAGGGGCTCTGCCGACTGCTGGTGGCGATGGGCGCGCGCATCGCGGGTATCGGCACCAACCGGCTCGAGATCGAGGGCGTCGCCCGGCTGGGCGGCTGCGAGCACAGCCTGCTGCCCGACCACACGGAGGTGGGGTCGCTGATCGGCCTGGCGGCCTTCACGGGCGGCGAGCTGCTGATCCGCGAGGCGGGCCTCGAGCACCTGCGCATGATCCGCCTGATGTTCGACCGGCTGGGGGTGCGCACGGTCGAAGAAGGCCCGCACCTGCGCGTGCCGGGCGACCAGGAGCTGGTGATCCGCATGGACCTCGACGATGCCATCCCCAAGATCGACGACGGCCCCTGGCCCGCCTTCCCCTCCGACCTGACCAGCATCATGACCGTGGTGGCCACCCGCTGCCGCGGCACGGTGCTGATCTTCGAGAAGATGTTCGAGAACCGCCTGTTCTGGGTGGATCGGCTGATCGGGATGGGCGCGCGGATCGTGCTGTGCGACCTGCACCGCGCCGTGGTGGTGGGTCCCTCGCGCCTCACCGGCGCCACCATCACCACCCCCGATATCCGCGCCGGGATGGCCCTGCTCATCGCCGCCCTCGGCGCCCAGGGCACCAGCGAAATCCAGAACGTCCAGCAGATCGACCGCGGGTACGAGGCCATCGACCGCCGCCTCAACGCCCTGGGGGCGCACATCCGGCGGGAGACGATGTAACGTCCGCGGGTGGCGGAGCGTGCTGCGCGCGCCGGCGCTCCGGTCACGACCACTATCGCGCGAAAGGAGCGAGCCACCATGGCCCAGCGCAAACCGAAGAAGCCACGCAAGGTGTGGATGCCGCCGACCCCGCGCGCGCCGCGCAAGGCCACTGCGCGCCCGAGCGTGAAGGACCCGCGGCTGTTCACGCTGGAGGTGCTGCTCATCAATGGCCCGGTGACCGAGGAGTTCATCCAGCAGAACCCCAAGGTCACCCGCACGATCCAGCTGCGGGGCGACCAGACGCTGGAGGCGCTCCACTGGGCGATCTACGAGGCATTCGACCGGGACGACGAGCACATGTACGAGTTCCAGGTCGGCGGCAAGCGCCCCCACGACCGGAAGGCGCGGCGCTACATTTTATCTTTGGGAAAGGGCGACTTCTTCTTTGAAGACGAGGCCGACGGCACGGTGACCCGCACCACCATCGGTGCCCTCGGGCTCAAGGCGCGGGGCGTGTTCTTCTACTGGTTCGACTTCGGCGACGACTGGTGGCACAAGCTCAAGGTGGTCTCCATCGCGGACGAGGCGCCGAAGGGCAAGTACCCCAAGCTGACGGCGCGCGTCGGCGAGAGCCCGCCCCAGTATCCCGATTGGGACGACGAGGACGAGGATTACGACGACGACGAGGACGAAGCGGAGGAGGAGAACGACCGCGAAGGATGAGCCGCGGCATATCGACCACGGCCGCGGGGCCATCGATCGCCGCTTCACACTACGGATTGAAGCGATTGGTGCTGCGCAGGATGAAATCGGCCAGGTCCAGCAGGCGGCCCCAGGGGCTCTCTTTCGAGGGATGGCTGGCGAACATCAGCTCGATCTTGCGGCTGCGATCCATCAGCCGATTCAGGCCGATCTCCTCCAACTCCTTGCTGTGGGCGATCGAGAACTGGGCGGGATCGATGAAGTGCACTCGCGGGTTGGGACCGAGATGCGACTGGGCACCGAGAAAATACTTGCGCAGCATGCCCCCGGTCTGCTCGGGCGTGCAGTCGTTGCAGAAGAACAGGATGTGGGCGTGATCGTTGAGCGCGCGAATTTCCCGAATGGTGTCCGTGATGACGGTGTAGTCGAGCCCCATGCTGTCGAGGGTCAGGTTCACCGGCGAAAGCACGTAGTCGAACCGCTCGATGATCTTCCGCTCCGCGGGTTTTTCGAAGAACTGGGGGCAGTCGTAGATGATGAAATTGATGTTGCGGATCGGCTCTTTTTTCCATTCGTCGTTCGTGTATACGACTACCGTGTTGCCACTCCCGCTTTCCCCCTTGACGTAGATGCCGCCGAGTCCGATCAGGTTGGTGAGGTTGTGCGCCCGGTTCAGGTCGACGGCGAGCACGTCTTCTCCCTTGTACGCCAGTGCCGCGGAGAACAGCAGGCAGACCTTGGTCTTCCCCACGCCGCCCTTGAATGTGTAGATGCCGATGTGCTTCTGCTCCACCTCGCTGTCGCCGGCGGTCTGGTAGATGTTGTCTTCCCTGAAGCGGTAAAACTTGATCCGGGCCTGCGGGTTCTGGTCGATGAATTTCTTGCCGCCGCTCGTGATACCACTGGTGGAGATGAGCAGCCCCCGAGCAAAGACGCCGGCTTCGGGGCTGTTCATGAACGCAGCGAAAGACTTGACAGAGTTCAGCGGCAGCGATTTTTCGTAGGCCTTGGCCTGCACCGCATAGCGGGTGCCTTGCTTGGTGGTCAGGGTGAAGTCGAAGTGTTTGTTGTTGGGCTTGGGCCAATCGACCTGAATTTGCCGCGCAGCGAACAGCGCCGCGATCCGCCGCTCGAACTCGTCCCCCTTGGACTTGGATGTTTCCTTGATTCTGGCGGTCATGGGTACCTCGGTGGTGTTGAAGCGCCCGAGCGCGGCAGCACTGCTTTGTGTCGTGATGCGTTTCTATAACCCCTTGGCCACTGCAAATGGAATCCTCCCCCCTCACCATCCACCTGCACAGCTTCGGCTACAAGTACGGCGGGCCGCCGGCGGACGAGGGCGGCAACGGCGGCGGGTTCGTGTTCGACTGCCGGGCGCTGCCGAACCCGTTCTGGGAGGAGTCGCTGCGCCACCTGGCCGGGACGGAGCCGCCCATCGTGGCCTTCATGGAGCGGGCGCCCGACGTGCAGGCCTTCGCCGAGCACGCGGGCTGGCTGGTGCTGAACGCCGGTCGCGCCTATGCCGCCCGCGGCTATACGCGGCTGATGGCCTCCTTCGGCTGCACGGGCGGCCGCCACCGCTCGGTGTACCTGGCGGAGCGCGTCCGCGCCCTGCTCGAACGCGAGGGGTTCCGGGTGGTGGTGAGCCATCGCGACGCCCACCGGGCGGAGGAGCTGGCCCATGCCCACGCCGTCACCGCGGCCAACGGCGGCGCGGGCGGCCAGTCGGGGGGCGGGGCGCCGTGAGGGCGATGCTGCTCGCGGCGGGCCAGGGGTCGCGCCTGCGGCCGCTCACCGCTGGCCTGCCGAAGATTCTCGTGCCCGTGCTGGGCGTGGCCATGCTGGACCGGCTGGTGGGCCACCTCGCCCGACAGGGGGTAGACGCGTTCGCCCTGAACACCCACCACCTGCACGCGGCGGTGGAGCGCCACCTCGCCGCCGCGCGCGCCCGCGGAGGCTGGCCGCCGATCCGCCTCTACCACGAGCCCACGCTGCTGGGCACCGGCGGCGGCATCGCCAACGTGGCCGACTTCTGGGGCGAGGCGCCCCTGCTGGTCTGGAACGGCGACATCCTCGCGGAAGTCGATCTGGCCGCACTTCGGGCTGCCTGCGCTGCCGCGCCGGCAGGGGCCGCCCCGGGGGACGCGGCCCGGCCGCTGGCCACGCTGGTCGTTCAGGATCGGCCGGGCGATTCGCGGCTGCTGGTGGATGGGCGGGGCCGGCTGTGCGGCATCGATTCCCGCCGCCGCAGCGACCGGCGCCTGCTCGTCGAGCCGGCGGGCGCCTTGCGCGCGCTGGCCTTCCACGGCATCTCCCTGCTCGCCCCCGCGTTCAGGCCGCACCTGGCGCGCCCCGGGTCGTTCGACCTGATCGAGGCCCTGCTCGATGCCGTGGCGGCGGGCGGGTGGGTGAGCACGTTCGATGCGGGCGCGGCGGGCGCCGGGTCGGCCTACTTCGGCACCACGGGCTCCCTGGCCGAGCTGCGCCGGCTGGAGGCGGTTCTCCTCGCGCGGCCGGCGCTGCTCGCGGCGTGGGCGGCGCCAGGTGCATGACTGGCGCCAGGTGCCTGCCGATTGCGACTGGTGCGCGATCTGATGGTAGAATGTGACACGATTTGCGCCGGCCGTGCCCGGGCGGCGGGGTGCCGGTTTCGCATCGAACGATGGCCAGCGGTTTGTTCGGGCTCAGCGGAAGAGGGCATCCGTGCACGGTTCATCGGTCACCATTGCATTCAGGGCGTCACTGCTGATCGCCCTCACGCTGACGGCTGCGGCCACGATCCCGCGGGCGCAGCAGGACGACCTGGATCTGCTGCGTCTCAATGGCGCCCGCAACTATCCGGACTGGATGGCCGCCGAGGGGTGGCGCGACTACCGGCCCTTTTCCGATTCCCGCAGCCGCTTCCGCGTGGAGGAGGGCACCCTCCGGCTGGAGAGCGCGGGCGACGCGTTCGTGATCGCCCGCGATCTTTACGCCGCCACGCCGCTGGATATCGGGCGGATGCCTTTCCTGCGCTTTCGCGTGCGGGTGGAACGGGTGCCCGAGGGTGCCTCCCAGACCGACCCCATGCTCGACGACTCGGCGTTCCGGCTGGTGGCCATCTTCCGCAAGGAGCCCATCCAGGCGCTGGCCTATGTCTGGAGCGGACGCACGCCGGTCGGTCACTGGAGCGCGGGGAACCGCAACTTCTGGGGCGATTTCCGCAGGGTGCGGCGCAAGGTCTTCGGCCAGGGACCGTCGCCTGCAGCGCCCTGGCTGGTCGTCGAGGTGAATCTGGGCGGCGACTTCCGCGCCCAGTTTCCCGGGGAGCAGCTGCCGCCGCTGGTCGGCCTGGGGCTCACCACCGACAGCGACGATACCCGCCGCCAGAGCCTGGTCTGGCTGCGCGAGGTCTCCCTGCACCGGAACAGCCTGCGGGAGCAGGGCATCCACGAGGGCGAGGCGGTGCAGGGCGCGACCGTCTGGTACCGCTGAGCCCGGCACCGCGCTAGAGGCGGATCGCCCCGGCGGCCTCACCCCGCCGGCTCGCGCCGGCGCGCCCCTCTCCGGAGGGAGGGGGGCTGCAAAAGGCTCCAGGGGCTGTTCAGGGCACCCGCCCTCTCCACCCGGAGAGGGAGGGCCGGGGAGGGTGAGGCCGCGCGGGTCGCCGAAGCCGCGGGTTTGTTCAGAGGTCTCACATCCGTATGCCCCCACCCCGACCGCGGGTGCGCTAGAAGCGGATCGGGAGGGGCGCTTCGACCGGCAGCCCGGTGGGACGCACGCGCACGCGGTAGGCCAGCGCCTCGACGCCCTTGCGGCTTGCCTGGCGCAGCAACCGCCCGTAGCGGGGATCGATATCGTCGGCGGGCGTCATGGCCTCGCAATCGCCCCGCTGCACGATGAACAGCATCACGGCGCGCGCCCCTTTGCGCACCTGGGTCGCCAGCTCGCGCAGGTGCTTGGCGCCGCGCTCCGTGACCGCATCGGGGAAGGCGGCCATGCCGTCGCGCGCGAGCGTGACGTTCTTCACCTCCACGTAGCAGCGGGGCCTCGCCTCGTCCTCCAGCAGCAGGTCGATCCGGCTGTTGGTGCCGTAGCGCACCTCGCGCCGCAGCGAACCGTAGCCGGCCAGCTCCGCGATGACGCCGGCCCGGATCGCCTCCTCGGCCAAGCCATTGGCCCGACCCGTATGGACGCCGACCAGCGCCCGGCCCGAACGCACCAGCTCCCAGGTGTACTTGAGCGTGCGCTTCGGGTTGTCGGCAGGCGAGACGTACGCCTCGCTGCCCGGCTCCGTGCACGTCAACAGGCTGCCGGTGTTCGGGGTGTGGGCGGTGATGACCTCCCCCGAGTCGAGTGCGACATCGGCGAAGAAGCGCTGGTAGCGCCGGAGCAACCGGCCCTTCAGCAAGGGTGGATCGAACGTCATCGGCGCCCCCCAGGGCGGTTCACGCTCGCGTGCGGCGCAGCAGCGCCCCGTACATCCCCGAATTCTCCGCGCCCGGCAGCAGCAGGAAGTCGCCCTCCGCCGTGAGCCAGCGCCGCAGCGGCAGGCCCAGCCCGGCGGGCGCGGGTGTCTCGCCGAGCGGAACGCGCACGAAGCCCGGCCGAGCGGCGAGAAAGGCGCCGACCTGCCTCTCGTTCTCCTCGGGCTCGAGGCTGCACGTCGCATAGAGAATCAGCCCCCCCGGGGCCAGCACCCGCGCCGCCTCCGCCATCAGCTCGGCCTGGGTCTGCGCGTGCAGCGCGAGATGCTCGGGGCGGCGCCGCCATTTCACCTCCGGCGCCTTGCGGATGATGCCCGTGGCCGAGCAGGGCACATCCAGCAGCACCGCGCCGAAGGTGGCCGCCGCGAACGGCAGGCGGCGGCCTTCGGCCTGCAGCAGCGGCACGGCGGGCAGGCGCAGCCTCGCGAAGTTCTCCCGCACGCGCACCAGCCCGGCACGGGAGAGGTCGGCTCCGACCGGCCGCAGCCGCGCATCGCGCAGCCCGGCCAGCAGCGTCAGCTTGCCGCCGGGCGCCGCGCAGACATCGAGCACGCGGCCTTCCAGCAGCGGCGCCACCCAGTTCAGCAGCACCTGCGAGCCCACGTCCTGAACCGTGCACAGCCCTTGCCGGAAGGCCGGCGCGCGCAGCAGCGCCGCCGTGTGGCCGACCCGCAGCGCGCCCGCGAAGAGCGGGTGCGGGTGGGCCGCGACCCCCTCCGCCTCCAGTTGCGCGCGCAGCGCCGCGAGGCCGATCCGCCCGCGCTCCGGGCGCACGGTCGCGCCGCCGTGGCGGTTGTTGTCCTCGCAGAGCGCCCGGGTGCGCGCCTCGCCGAAGCGGGCGCTCCAGCGCTCGACCATCCAGTCGGGGTGCGAGGTGCGCACCGCCAGCGGCAGGGTCGCCCGGGCCTCCTCGGCCGTCGCGGCCTCCCGTGCGGCGCTGCGCAGGATGCCGTTGAGCCAGCCCTTGGCGCGGGCGTGGCCGAATGCCGGGGCCAGCCCGACCGTCTCGAACACGGCGGCGTGGGCCGGGACGCGCTCCAGGAAGCGGAGCTGGTACAGCCCCAGCAGGGCGAGCGTGCGCACGACGGCAGCAGGCGTCGAGCGCGAGCGTGCGCTCAGCCGCGCCAGCTCCGCCTCCAGATAGCGCTTGTGGCGCACCATCCCGTGCAGCAGGTGCAGGTACAGGCGCCGGTCCGGCTCGTGGGTGACCGTCGCGGGCGCCTCTTGCGAAAGCTCGGCGCCCCGCTCGAACGCCAGGTAGTCCCGTACCACGGCCTGGCGCACGGCGCTCACGCCGTGGCGGGGAGCCGCCGTCGACGGGTCGGGGCGCGCAGGGCGCTTGCGCAGACGGGGTGTGCTCATGCTTCCACCATAGCGCATGAGACGAGGCGGCGCAGCCGGCGCAGGCCACGGGAGCGTGGGTCGGCAGAATCCGGTGAAGTCGCTGCGAAAAACCGGTAGGGTGGGCCGATGCGGCCGACGCCGCGCGGCGCGCGCGCCATCGACACCAGGGCGGGCCACACCAGGGCGGGCCACACCAGGCAGGCCCGCCGCAGCGCGCCGGCGGAGGCCACGCAGCCAAGGACGGAGGGGCGATGATCTACACGTACCTGGACACGCCGTTGGGGCCGTTGCTGTTGGCCGGCGACGAGGCGGGGTTGAAGACGATCAACTTCCAGCACGGCACCGCGGCCATGGGCCCGGCGCCCGGCTGGGACGTCGCCGGCGCTTTTCCGGCCCACCCGCTGGCCCGGGCGCTCCGCCAGCTCAACGAGTACTTCGAGGGGCGGCGCCGGCGGTTCGACCTGGCGCTGGCGCCGGCCGGCACGCCCTTTCAGCAGCGGGTGTGGCGGGCACTGCGCGAGATTCCGTACGGAGAGACCATCAGCTACGCCGAGCTGGCCCGCCGCATCGGCGAGCCGCGGGCGGTGCGGGCGGTAGGGGCCGCCAACGGGCGCAACCCGCTGCCGGTGGTCGTGCCGTGCCACCGCGTCATCGGCAGCGATGGCGCGCTGACGGGCTTTCGCGGCGGCGTGCACCTCAAGGCGGGGCTGCTCGACCTCGAGCGGCGCGGCCTCGGTGCGACGTCCCTGCAAGCGCCGGCCTGAGTGATGGCGGTGCGCGACGACCTCGAGGCGGCGGCGCTGCGGCTGCTCGCCGGAAACGCCGGCGCCGTGCCGGCGCCCGCAGCGGAGCTCCGCGCCAACGGGCACACGGCCGGGTTCACGGGGGGCCGCACGGGGGAGGCGTTTCGCCGAGCCTTCCGGCACCGCTTCGGCGCCGATGCGGAAGCGTTCCGCGAGTTCGGTCGCGCCGGGCGCTACCGCTTCGTCTACGGGGCGCCGTTCCATCTGCCGAAGACCATCGAGTATCTCGCCCGCGACCCCGCGAACCAGGCCGAGCGCAGCGAGGGCAACCGCTACCGGCGCTACCTGCCCCTGGGCGGGCGCCAGGTCGAGGTCACCCTGACCCTCGACGAGCGGGGCGTGGCGGTCGCGCCGCGCGGCCGGCTCTCCGCAGGGCAGCGGCTGCACCTGCACGACCTGGTGCGCCGCGTGCTGGGGCTGGATCAGCCGCTCACCGCGTTCTACCGCCACGTGGGCCGGCACCCGGTGATGGGTCCCCTCGTACGGGCGCTGCGCGGTGTGCGCATCATCCGGACGCCCACGTTGTGGGAGGCCTTGTGCTGGGCGATCCTGGGCCAGCAGATCAACCTGGCGTTCGCCTACCGGCTGCGCAACCGCCTGATCCGGCTCGGCCAGGATCCGGCGGCGGAACCCGACCGCCCGGTTCCTGCGCTGCTCCCGTTCCCCTCGCCGGAACAGGTGCTGCGCATCCCGGCCGAAGCGTTGCGCCGGGCGCAGTTCTCCCGGCAAAAGAGCGCCTATCTGGCCAACGCCGCACGGGCTCTGCTGGAGGGTGCCCTGGGCGGGCTCTCTCCCGAGCGCCACAGCGCGGAGGAGGCCGAAGCGGCGCTGCTGGCGGTGAAGGGCATCGGCCGCTGGAGCGCCGCCTACGGGCTGATGCGCGGGCTGGGCTACCTGGATGCCGTGCCGGTCGGCGATGTGGGGCTGCGCATCGCGTTGCAGCGGCAGTTCGCCCTCGCGCATCCGCCCGACGCCCGCGAGCAGGAGGCGCTGATGGAGCCGTTCCGTCCCTACCGCAGCCTGGCCACGCAGTATCTCTGGCGCTCGCTGAGAACGACCGCGGCCGAGTGAGCGGCCGCGTCCCGGTCGCGGTGGGTCGGCGGCTTCCGCCAGGGGCTTCCGGCTCATTGATGTCGTGGGCGGACTGTGCGACCGTGCGGGAGGGAAGTCGTTGCCGGTCAACCTGGCAAGAAAGGGGGAACTGATGAGTCAATCAGGAGCCGTTGAGAGTACGGCCGCTCAGCCAACATGGTGGGAGAGACAGGATCGCGGGCGCCGGTACTTCTGGGCCAGCGTCTTCGCGACGGCCGCACTAGGGCTGACAGGGTGGTTATGGCATGTGGGGTGGCTGTACGATTTCTACGTTGCGCAACTCGAGAAAGTCGCGCAGCCCAAACCGAGCCGTTTTCTCGTGATCCTCGCCGAGACGCTGCGGGGCATTACGCTCGCGTATATCTATCCTTTGGGCTACCGCGGCGGGAAGTATTGGTCGGAAGGGATGCGGTACGGGCTGCTGATGGGGTTTTTCACCGGGCTCGTCATCGCGATCATCTATGCGCAGGTGAAGATCAAGTCCATCGCCTGGCTGTTCACCGAGTTCTCGTTCGTCCTGATCCAAGGGGCGATCGTGGGGGTGGTGATCGCCTACACCTACGGCGATAAAGCGAAGGATTAACACACACCCTGGGTCGGGGCCTCGCCGGACGCGCGTACGGGGTCCGGCTCCGGGCTCCCGCCCGCGCGTGGAGCCTGTGTCTCGCTCCCCGGCCGTGGCGCCACCCTTGTTTCCCAATGGAAATCTCGCTGGCCGAGGCGTTCGCCGAGAGCCTGAATGGCCTGGACGCCGCCGAGCGCGCGGCGGCCCAGCGCGCGCTGGCCCAGCTGGCCCGCAAGCCCGAGGGCGCCGAGCGCCTGCTCCGCGTGCCGGATCGGGCGGCGGCGCCCCAGTGGCGGCTGCTCCAGGCCACCCCGGACACCGCCATCGTGCTGTGGCAGGAGGGCGCCGACCTGCTTATCGCGCTCCACGCGGCGCCGGACCCCGCGGCCCGGCGCTGGGCCCAGGAGCACCGCCTGACCACGACGGCGCAGGGCGTGCTCCATCTGTCGCCGCTGCCGCCACCGTCGGCGCCGGCCCTGGCGCCGGCGGCAGCGCAGGGGCCGCTCGCCCGGCTCGACGACGCCTCGCTCCAGGCCCTGGGCGTCCCGGAAGGGTGGGAGCCCGCCGTGCGGGGGCTGGCCGGCGCCGAGGCCCTGACGGCGCTGCAGGCGAGCGCCCGCCTGCCCTTCTACACTCTCGATCACCTGCACGCCCTGCTCGCCGGCGAGCCGCTGTCGCGCGTGCTGGCCCGGCAGGCGCTGTACAACGCCGGCCATCCCGCGCAGCCGGCGGCTCCGCCCTCGCAGGGCACGGTGGCCGAGCGCACCGTGGTGCGGGCGGCGCTGGATCACCTGGCCGGCCGGGCGGGCTTCTCGCGCCCCTTCGGCGCGGCGGAGCTCGAGCAGGTGCTGCACGGGCCGCTCGAGCGCTGGCGGGTGTTCCTCCATCCCGACCAGGCGCACACGGTCGAGCGCGACTACGACGGCCCGGCGCTGGTGCTGGGCGGGCCGGGCACCGGCAAGACCGTGGTGGCCCTGCACCGGGCGCGCCACCTGGCGCTCGGCCTTTCGCCCGCGGCCGGGCAGCATGTCGTGCTGACGACCTACTCGCGCACGCTGGCGCAGGCCCTGGCGGAGCAACGCGATCTGCTCTGCGGCCCTGAGCGCGAGCGCATCCGCGTCTCGACCATCCACGGCTGGGTACGCGGGCTGCTGGCGGAGGGCGGGCAGGCCCCGCTGATCGCCG
>JACQKK010000098.1 GCA_016204605.1 Candidatus Lambdaproteobacteria bacterium | reverse complement strand
GGCCCGACGCCACAGCGATCCACTCCGGGGAGGGAGGCCGGAGGGCGCCGGGCAGCGCTCCGCAGGCCATCGCCGCGACCCTGACGCCCACAGACGGCATGAGGTGACGGACGACTTTGGACTTGCCCTGTGCAGCGGACGCCTTGCGTCTGACCTGATGGGCGAATATGGTAGGATTGATGGCGGCAAGATACGGCAGGGTCGCCGGCCAGGAGCGCCGGCTTCCGCAGAGCCGCCGCCGGGGGCTGCTGATGGCTCACCGGCTGACACCGTGCGCAATCCTCACGCCGGTTTTCCACCCCACCTCCGATTTCCCATGACCCACCGCTCCTACCCGCTCCTCGCGAGCATCGAGAATCCGCTCCAGTTGCAGGCGTGCGAGATCGCGCAACTGGAGCGGCTCGCCGAACAGGCGCGGGCGTTCCTGATCGAGAGCATCAGCCGCACCGGGGGCCACCTGGGCGCCGCCCTGGGCGTCGTCGAGCTCACCCTGGCCCTGTTCCACGAGTTCGATTTCCTCCAGGACCGCATCGCCTGGGACGTGGGCCACCAGGCTCACGCCTACAAGCTGTTCACCGGCCGCATGGCCGACTTCGGCCGGTACGGGGAGTGGAACGGCCTCTGCAAGTTTCTCGAGCGGCGCGAGAGCCCTTACGACCACATGGGGGCCGGCCACGCCTCGACCTCGGTCTCGGCGGCGCTGGGGATGGCCATCGCGCGCGATGTGCAGGGCGAGCGCCACCACGTGCTGGCGGTGATCGGCGATGGGGCGCTGACGGGCGGCCTCGCCTACGAGGCCCTCGGGATGGCCGGCGCGCTGGACCTGAACCTGCTGGTCGTGTTCAACGACAACGGCATGAGCATCGACCCCAACGTGGGCGCCTTCGCACGCACGGTGGCCCGCATCGCCGCCTCCGATTCCTACAACGCGTTCCGCGACGAGGTGAAGAAGGTCACCGAGCACGTCCCGTTCGGCGGCGGCATCCTGCGGGGGCTCAAGCACATGGAGCGGTCGGTGAAGGACTACGCCAGCCCCAACGCCGCCTTCTTCGAATCGCTGGGGTTCCGTTACGTGGGCCCGGTGCCGGGTCATCGCATGGCCGAGCTGGTCTCGATGCTGCGCCACGTCAAGACCATGCGCGGACCGGTGCTGCTGCACGTCAAGACCGTCAAGGGCAAGGGGCTGGGGCCGGAGGTCGAGAACACCTTCGAGGCCCACGCCGTCTCCCCGCGCGCGCCTGCCGCGGGCGCCGCCCCGTCGGCGAGCGCCCCGCCCGTCGTCTCCTGGACCAAGGTCTACACCCAGGGCATGCAGGAGATCATGGCGCGCGACCCCAAGGTGGTGGCGCTGACGGCGGCCATGCTCAGCAACACCGGCCTGGCGCCGCTCAAGGAGCGGTATCCCGACCGCGTGTTCGACGTGGGGATCGCCGAGGCCAACGCCTACTGCAGCGCGGCCGGCATGGCCGTGGGCGGCCTCAAGCCGTTCGTGACCGTGTACTCGACCTTCTCCCAGCGCGCCTTCGACCAGATGGTGCACGACATCGCGCTGCAGAAGCTGCCGGTGCGCATGATGATGGACCGGGGCGGCTTCGTCGGCAGCGACGGCCCTACCCACCACGGCGTGTTCGACTTCAGCTACCTGCGGCTGATCCCGAACCTGGTGCATATGGCGCCCCGCGACGAGCGGGAGATGCGCCGGATGATGCTCACGGCGCTGGCCTACGGGGAGGGCCCGATCGCCCTGCGCTACCCGCGCGGCGATACGGCCAAGATGACCTGGACGGGCGACCTCGCCCCGATCCCGGTGGGCGAGGGCGAGCTGCTGCTCGACGCGCCGGAACCGCGCCTGGCGCTGGTCGCCATCGGCTCCATGGTCGCACCGGCCCGCCGGGTGGCGGAGCGCCTCGCCGCCGAGGGCATCCCCTGCACCCTGATCGACGCGCGGTTCGTCAAGCCCCTCGACGCGGCGCTGCTCTGCACCCAGATCGCCCGCGCCAAGGGCGTCGTCACCATCGAGGAGAACGTCGTTGCGGGCGGCCTGGGCGAGGCCGTGCTCGAGCTGATGGCCCGCGAGGGGCTGCTCCGCCCCACCCTGGTGCTGGGCATCCCCGACCGCTTCATCAGCTTCGGCAGCCAGCAGGAGCAGTTCCGCGAGGCGGGGCTCAGCGAGGAGCAACTTCTGGACCGGACGCGGGAGCACGCGCGCGCCCTCGCCGGCAAGACCTCCCGCCGCTACCGCCGCACGGCGTAGAGGCGGCGCCCTCGGCGAGACCTCGCCACCCGGCCCTGCGTTCACCCCTCCCCACCGGGTGGGGAGGGGCAGGGGGTGGGGAGAGCTGCCCGCAGGGCAGGGTGGGGACGCACCATCAACCCGGGGGGAGGCACCATGACCGCCAATACGGGCACGCTGGACCGCGTGTACCACTACGCGTTGCAGACGATGGTCGAGCGGGGCTTCGCGCCCCACTACACCGAGATCGCACGCACCTTCGCCCTGGCGCCGGAGGCGGGCAAGCAGCTCCTGCACGACCTGATGGCCACCGGCATCCCGGCGTGGCTCCACCCCAGCATCGACCTGATCGCCTCGATCGCCCCGTTCAACAATCTGCCCACCCACTACCGCATCTCGGTCGAGGGGCGCACCCTCTGGTTCGCCCAGTGAGGGTTCGAAGCGCTGGCGGTCTGCTGGCTCTTTCCCGGAAAGACGGTCACCATCGACGCCCCCTGCCTCGATTGCGGCGAGCCGCTCCGCATCGAGATCCGCGACGGCAGGATCCTGCGCGCCGACCCCGCGGGGCTGTTCGCCTACCTCGACGTGCCCTTCAGCGAGCGGCGCAAGAACCTGCCCTACTCCTGAAGCCGGATGAACCTCTTCCGGTCGGAAGGGCACGCGCGGAACTGGTCGGGCTTCAAGGAAGAGGCGAAAGAGGGGCTGCTCCCGCTCGAGGGCATCCTGCACATCTTCAGCTCGTCGCGCTACCGGGAGCGCCTCAACGGCCACTACATCACCAGCATGGCCGACTACAACGACGACCTGAAGGCGCGCACCCGCCAGGCCACCGGCGGCAGCGCCTTCTGGGGGGCGTGATTCCTATTCCGTCTCAACGGTATGAAGAATCCGCGTGCCTGAGGAGGCCCGCGTAGCGGGCCGTCTCGAAGGCCGCGGATGGCCCCCGTGCCCTTCGAGACGCGCTTCGCGCTCCTCAGGGACACGGTGTTTTCATCCGTGATTGAGTCAAGGATTGAACAATGTCGCGCCGGCCTCAGGGTGTGGTCTCCAGGGGCCGGGCATGGTGGATGTCGTCCCGTCCGACCGGGCGCACCTGATGCTTCTCAAGCGTCACGATTGCGACGGTCTGCCCGTCCAGGGTCATGAACTCGACCTCGTACGCGGCGTCGTTGCGATACACGTGGACAACCGTCCCGACGTCGCCTTCCTTCAGGCGCTCATCTGGCACGTCGCAAGCCAGCACCACGGTATCGTGTTCGCGGATCATGTGCGCTCTGCCAAAGGATAGGCACTCACCAAGCGGGGGAAGGACGTTCCCGTCTCGACGATCCACACGCTTCGCACGAGGGGTCGCGTGCCGTGCGGCGTCTCCAACGCACCTTCGACAATATAGCGGGTTCCGAAGGGAGAGTCCCGTGTGCCGGTAACCTCGTGTTGCGTCCCGTGTTTGCGCAAAGCGTCCGCCAGCACCTGCCATTGATCCGCCCGGAAGCCGAACCGCTGGAAGAATTCCGCCTTATCACTTCCGCGCGAATGCCATTCGGCGAGCAGGTAGTTGGTAATCTTGTCCTCCTGAACAACCGCCGCATTTGCGTATGGTATTTTCATTCATTAACCGGCAGTTCCATGGGGCAACCCCCTCGGAGAAACGAATCAATCTTATTCCATTTCGCATTCGATCGTGGATGAAAATCCCGCGTCCCTGAGGAGCGCGAAGCGTAGCGAAGCGCGTCTCGAAGGGCGCGGGGGCGCAGGGCGCGGCCTTCGAGACGGCCCGCTGCGCGGGCCTCCTCAGGCACGCGGGTTCATGCATTGTTGAATTGGAAATGGAATTACTCCTCGGGCGCAATGGGGCGCCAGAACGTGCCCGCGTCGCGCTACCTACTTCCCTTCCTCCGCGAAACGCCATAGGTAACGGGCAGCACCGGTGACGGCCATCGGCCCGCACCCGCCGAGTCGGCCGCGGGCTTGCCCGGCTTAGCGCCTGGGCGCGCCATTCCAACCCGCATCCTCCGAGGCTGCCATGAAGATCCGCTCGATCCAGGCCACCTGGCTCCACGTGCCCCTGCCGCCCGACAAGCGCTTCTCCCACAGCGACTATGGGGTGGCGACGACGTTCGACACGCTGCTGGTGCGCATCGAGACGGAGGGCGGGCTGGTGGGCTACGGCGAGGCCAAGTCGAACACGGGCGGCACGGGCTCCTACCTCACGCTCAAGACGCTGGTGGAGCAGGAGCTGGGGCCGCAGCTGATCGGCCAGGACGCGCGCGACGTCGTCAAGCACTGGGAGACCATGTACAACGGGCCGCGCACCCACCATGCGCTGCGGCGCGCGCGCACCTTCCCCATCCTGGGGCGGCGCGGCGCCACCATCGTCGCCATGGCGGGCATCGACCTCGCGCTGTGGGACATCCTGGGCAAGTCGCTCCGGGTGCCGATCTGGCGGCTGCTGGGCGGGAAGTGCCGCGACCGGCTGCCGGCCTACGCCTCGGGCGGCTGGGAGCAGGAGGACAAGATCGGCGAGCAGCTGCTCGGCTACGTCGAGCGCGGCAAGCTGCGCGCGGTCAAGATGCGCGTGGGCGCCATGGACCCCACCGTCAAGGCCTCGGTGCGGCGGGTGCAGGCGGCCCGCAAGGCGCTCGGCGACGACATCGACATCATGGTCGATGCCCACGGCACCTTCGGCACGGCGGAGGCCAAGCGCTTCGCCCGCCACGTGGCCGAGTGCGACCTGCGCTGGTTCGAGGAGCCGGTCAGCGCCGACGATCACCGGGGCTACGCCGAGGTGCGCGCCAGCACGGACATCCCCATCGCCGGCGGCGAGAGCGAGTTCACCCGCTTCGACTTCATGGACCTGGCGGCCCGCCAGTGCGTGGATATCTTCCAGCCGGACCTGGCGCGGGTGGGGATCACCGAGACCATGCGCGTGGCCGCCATCGCGTCGGCGCACCAGATCGGGCTGGCCCCCCACATCTGGGGCGGCGCGCTCATGTTCGCGGGCGGCCTGCAGGTGGCGGCGGCGGCGCCCGCGGCCTTCATCCTCGAATACTCCTTCGCCCACAATCCGCTGCTGCACGACCTGACCCACGAGGGCTTCCCGCTCGTCAACGGCGAGGTCGAGATCCCGGACCGACCCGGCCTCGGCATCACCATCAACGAGGAGTTCGTCAAGCAGTACGGGAAGGCGTGACCCCGCCCGCGAGAGCGCCATGGCCGCCTACGTGATCGTGCAGATCGAGGTCACCGACCCCGCGCAGTACGCCAGGTACCAGGCGCTCACGCCGGCCAGCCTGGCCAAGTACGGCGGGCGGTTTCTCGTCCGCGGCGGGACGCTCGAACACCTGGAGGGGCGCTGGGAGGTGCCGCGACTGGTGATCGTCGAGTTCGACAGCGCTGCGCGTGCGCGGGAGTGGTACGACTCGCCCGAGTACCGCGAGGCCCGGCGGGTGCGCGCCGGCGCCGCGCGGGTGACCATGACCCTCGTCGCGCCCTAAGCCGAGGCGGCCAGACACGCCTCGATCAGCCGGCGCACGCCGGGCTGGCCCGGGCGGAGCCGCTCCGCCGTGCGGAACTCCTCCAGCGCGGCCGCGGGGCGCTTCAGCGCCAGGTGGTTGATGCCCAGCCACTCGTGGGGCTGCGGGCGCAGGGGGTCGAGCGCGACCACCCGGCGCAGCAGCACGATGGCCTGCTCGTGGCCGCCCATGTGGTAGTGGCAGGAGCTCATCCGCAGGAGCGGCCCGCTGTGCTGCGGACGCACGGCCGCGGCGTGCTTGAACTCCGTCAGCGCGGGGCCGAAGGCCTGTTGCGCATACAGGCACTGCCCCAGCCAGAAGCGGAAGTGGAACTGACCGGGATGGAGGGCCACGGCCGCCTGGAACTCCGCCCGCGCCTTTGCGAAGGCCCGCCGCTGGTACAGGCAGCGGCCCAGCCAGTAGCGGTAGGGGGCGTGATCGGGCTTGAGCCGCACCGCCGTCTGGAACTCGCTGAGCGCGCGCGGGTACAGCCCCTTGTCGTACAGGTACATCCCGAGCCGGAAGGCGCGCTTGTCGTCGGCCACGGGCTCCGCCACCTGCGCGAGCGGCTGGTGGCAGGCCCCGCAGCGCGCCGAGGAGATGCGGCGCTCGTCGCGCACCCGGTTCTTCCTTCGACAGGCCGGGCAAATTACGATATAGTGAATCTCCGGCGGTGGGGGCGCCGGGGAGCGCTGCATGCGTGTCCGGGGCAGCGTACGGTCGTAGTCGGCACGGCGCCGCGGGTCGCTCAGGACGGCGTAGGCCTCGTTGATCTCCTGGGTATACGTGGCCGAGCCGCCCAGGTCGGGGTGGGCGCGGGCGTCCTTGAGCAGCGCGCGGTAAGCCCCCTGGATGACGGCAGCCGACGCCCGCCAATCGACCTGCAGCACCTCGTACAGCGTCCGGAACGGGGTCATCGGCACGGAGTGGTTGGGCGCATGGGCTTGCCGCGGGGAGGCCCGCCGGTCGGGCGCTGAGGCCCCGATTGTAGAGAGAATCGCCCCAGCCGTCCACGGCCGGCTGAGCGCCCCCGACCGGCACCCTCTGCGGGCGCGGCGCATCCCACCCGCCGGCACGACCCGCGTGGATCCGCATGAGAGCCCCTGCGACCTTCGCCGCCGACATCAATCCGTATGCGCGTTGGGTGTACGATCACCCGGCGACGCTGCTGGCGGCGCCCACCCCTGCCGCGCTCGAGGCCCTGCGCGCCGCGCGACCGCTCGACGGGGGCCGGCTCCACGTCGAGCTGGGCTGCGGCGCGGGCAACTTCCTGAAGGCCCTCAGCCGCCGGCAGCCGGGCGACCATTTCGTGGGTTTCGAGCTGCGCTTCAAGCGGCTGGTCAAGGCCGCGCGCAAGATCGAGCGCGAAGGGCTGGCGAACGTGTGGCTGCTGCGCGAGCGCGCCGAGGAATGCTGTTCCTACTTCGTGCCGGGCACCGTGGATGCGGTCTATCTCAACTTCCCGGACCCCTGGCCCAAGGCCGGCCAGTGGAAGAAGCGTCTGGTGCAGGCCGCGTTTCTCGACCGGCTGGCGCGCTGCCTCAAGCCCGGGGGCCGGTTCGAGCTGAAGACCGACCATTCGGGATATTTCTTGCATGTCCTTGCGTTGGTGTGGAACCGCGCGCCGTGGCGCCTCTGCGCCGTGTCCAACGACCTGCACCGCCAGGGTCTCTCGCCCGGGCTGCCGGTGACGGAGTTCGAGCAGTTGTTCGTCGCGAAGCGCAAGCCTGTTCACCAAGTGACGATAGTCCGCGCCGACTGATCGGAACGGTGCGGCCGGCTTTCGGCAGGATCGTGCGGCATCAGCCCGGCCGTGGGCTGCACCGGGAGGCTTCGATGCACCGCGAAGGCGCGCCCTCGATCATCCACTGGCCCAGCGCCCGCCGTACGCTCCGCGCGCAGCCGGACGTGACGATGGGTTCGCTGCGCCGGCCGGCCTTGATCCTGGCCGCGGCGCTGGCATTCCCCGTCCTGCTCGGCGCCGTGCCCATCCCGGGCCACCTGCTGGCGCAGACGCAGTCGCAAGCCCCGACGCCGGCGCCGCCGCAACCGCAGTCCCCGGCGCAGGCTCAGCCCCAGCCATTGCGGGCGGCGCCGGCTGCGCCGCTCAGGCTCGAAGCCACATTGCCGCTCGATGCCGAGGCGCAGGCGGTGGCGGTGAGCGCCGACGAGACGGTGCTGGCGGTGGCGCTGGGCGAGGGGCCGCGCTGGCGGGTGGCCGTGTTCGACCGTACCAGCCGGGGCAGGCTGGGCGCGCTGGCCGCCGAGGTCGGGGCGCATCCGCGCCTGCGCTTTTCGCCCGTGCGGGAACATCTGCTCGTCGCCGGAGACCAGGCCATCGAGCTGTGGGAGCTGCCGATGGCGGCGCTCAAGCCGGGGGAGGAGCTGCCGCCCCGCCACCGGCTCTGGCGCGAGGCGCTGCCGGGAAACGGCAGCCTCTCCGAGGCGGCGCTGCTCGAGCCCGCCGGCCGCGTGCTCTGGAGCCGGGGTGGCCGGCTGCACCAGCGCCCCCTCGTTGCCGACGCCAGGGCCGATGCCAGGGCCGGGGCGGAGATCGGCGCGAGGGCCGTCTGGCCCGCCAAGGCCATCTCGGGCGAGCTTCGCTTCGCCGTGCAGGCCGGCGTGCCGGTGGTGGCCGTGTACCAGCCCGGGGAAAAGTGGCTGGAGCTGGTCGAACCTGCCGCCTTCAAGGGCCGCGCGCGCGGCGAGGAGCATCGCTTCGCCCTCGGCGCGGCGGCGGTCACCGCAGAGGGCGCCGTCTACTCGCTCGATGCCGGCACGGCGCTGATGCGCTGGCAGCCGGCCGGGGGCGCGGAGAGCCTGGGCGTGGTGCAGGGGCTGCCGGAAGGGTTCGCGCCGCTCCGCCTGGCGCCGCTCGCGGGGTCGCACCTGCTGCTGGCGGGCACCGCCGCCGGCGCGACGCAGGTGCTGGTGCTGGACGCGGAGAAGCTGACGGCGCGGGAGGGCGCCCGGGCCGGCGCGCCGGAGCAGGTGGCCGCCTCGCCCACGGGGCGCTACGTGCTGGCGGCCCAGGGCAGGGAGCTGCGCCTGTATCGCTTCGGCGCCGCCCTCGCGCCCGAGGCGTACGTGCGGCGCCTGCTGGCCCTCAAGGCGGCGCGGGTGGCCCGCAGCTACGTGAGCCTGCTCGACGTGACCGGCCAGCCGCCCGGGATCAAGAGCCAACTGCTCGACCTGCTGGCGCCCCCGCCCGGCGAGCGTATCCTGGCCGATTTCCTCGTGCGCCTGCGCGGGGCGGTGGGCGAACGGAATCCCGAGCGCATGCGCTACTGGGCGCAGCAGGTGCTCGCCGTGGCGCCGGAGCAGGCCGAGGCCCTCCACGCCATCGCGGAGGCCCGCCGGATCGAGGATGGCCAGGCCCTCGCCCAGGCGGAGCTGGCGCAGCAGCAGGGCCGCCCGCGCGAGGTGATCGACCTGCTGGCGACCCGGTTTGCGCCCGGCCATCCGCTCTACGGCAGCGCCGCCGCGCTGATCCAGGAGGCCGAGCGCCAGCGGGCCATCGAGACCACGCTGGAGCAGGCCCGCGACAAGCTGGCCCTGGGCGACTACACGGCCGCCCAAGCCCTGGTGGGCGAGGCCCTGCGCAAGAACGCGCGCCACCCCGGCGCGCTGGCCCTGCAGCAGGAGATCGCCCGGCGCAAGGGCGGTCTGCCCGGCGGGCTGATGGCCTTGCTGCTGGCGTTGACGGCGGCGGGCGCGATCGTGTGGCTGGGGGTCTCGCGCTTCCGGAACCGCATCCGCGCCTGGTTGAGCGGCATCGCGCTCGAGGATACGGAGCCGCCGCGGCCGCGCCCCCACGTGGTCGAGCCGCCGCCCCTGCCGCCCGAGCGGCCGCCGCCGGAGCCCCGACCGCCGCCGCGCGCCGCGGAGCGACCCCCGCCAGTACGCCCGGCGCCGGCGCCGCAGGCTCCCGCGCCCCCCGCCGAGCCGGCGCGCGAGCAGCCGCCGCAGCCGCCCCGGCCGGGCGCCGAGGAGCTGCTGGAGCGCATCGAGGAGATGGTGCGTGCGTATCGCCTGGCCGACGTGTACCGGCAGCATACGACCCTGTTCATGGAACTCGATGCCGAGCTGAACTCGATCCGGCGCAGGCTCGTGGAGCGCTCGCTCAACCCGGCCACCATCGAGCCGCGCCTGCACGACCTGTTGCAGCATCTGCGGCAGCTTCGCTTCGCGCCCCCGCCGCCGGCCGGCGGCGGAGCGGACGTCGAACCGGAATCCACCCACTACGAGGTGCTCAATTTGCCCGAGACCGCCAGCGAGGCCGACATCCGCAAGGCCTACCACCGCCTGCTCAAGCAGTACCATCCGGACCTGCACAACCATTCCAGCTTCGCCTGGGTGAGGGCGGAGGCGGAGAAGATGAGCCGCCGCATCGGCGAGGCGTATCAGGTGCTCGGCAACCACGACGCCCGCCTGCGCTACGACCGCGAGCTGCGGCGCAAACGGGGGCAGAGCGCATGATCCGCTCCATGACCGGTTTCGGGAGCGCCGAGCGCACCGTGGGCGCCTGGCGCTGCGCCGTCGAGCTGCGCTCGGTCAACCAGCGCTTTCTCGATGTGCGGGTCAAGCTGCCGGCGGGGCTGCCGCTGGGCGAGGAGGAACTCAAGCGGCTGATCCAGGCCCGCTGCGAGCGGGGCAAGGTGGAAGGTTTCCTGAGCGTGCTCCCGGTCGATGAGGGGGTGGGCTCGCTGCGGCTCAACCGGCCCCTGGCGCGCCAGGCAGCCCGCCTGCTGCACGAGCTGCGCGAAACCCTCGGCGCCGAGGTCACCCTGAACCTGGCGGACCTGGTCAACCCGCGGGAGCTGGTGCAGGCCGTGGGCTGGGAAGGCCAGGAGCAGCCGGTGCTGGCGCTGGTACGCGAGACCGTCGACGCGGCGCTGGCCGGCCTCGTCGCCATGCGCGAGCGGGAGGGCGCCGCGCTCGAACGGGAGCTGCTCGAGCGGGCCGCGGCGCTCGACCGCCTGATCGGAGAGATCGCCCCGTTGACGCGGGACCTTGCCGCGCATTATGGTCAACGCCTGCGCGAGAACATCCCCCGGCTCACCCAGGGGCTCGCGCTGAACGAGGAGCGGATCGCGCAGGAGGTGGCGCTCTACGCGGACCGCTGCGATGTCTCCGAGGAGCTCTCCCGCTACCGCACCCACCTCGACCACCTGCGCGAGATGGTGGCGGCGGGCGGCGCCATCGGTCGCCGGTTCGAGTTCCTGCTCCAGGAGATCAACCGCGAGGCGACCACGCTGGGCAACAAGAGCAGCGATGCCGCCGTCAGCGCCCGGGTGGTCGAGATCAAGAGCATTCTCGAAAAGATGCGGGAACAGATCCAGAACGTGGAATGAGCCAGGCGCACTATCCCCGGGTGTTCGTCGTCTCCGGCCCGAGCGGCGTGGGCAAGAGCAGCATCATCAAGGCCGCCATGCGGGCCGTGCCCGAGCTGCGCCTGTCCGTCTCCCTCACCACGCGCGCCCCGCGCCCCGGCGAGTGGAACGGCCGGGACTACATCTTCGTGACCAAGTCCCAGTTCGAGGCGCAGATTCGCAACCGGATGTTCCTCGAATGGGCGCGGGTATTCGACAACTATTACGGCACCAGCCGCAAGCAGGTGGAGGAGATCCTGGCCGCCAACTGCCACGCGCTGCTCGACGTGGACACGCAGGGGGCGATGCAGATTCAGGAAAAGACCCGCGGCGCCGTCTACATCTTCATCCGGCCGCCCAGCCTGCGGGCCCTCAGGGTGCGGCTGGAGGCGCGCAACACCGAAACCCCCGAGAAGATCGCGAAGCGCCTGAGCATGGCACAGCACGAGATCAGCTATGCCCATCGCTACAACCACATCGTCATCAATGACGATCTCGATCGGGCCGTGGGGCAGTTTCTCGGCATCATCCGCGGCGAGGCGCTGCAGCCGGAGCCATTCCTCGTGCGCGGGTCGCCGCTGACCGGCACGCAGGGCAGTGCGGCCGCCTCCGGCGCCGCTCCACCGGCGGGGGCACTCGCCGAGGCCGCGCCCCCGGCGCCCCTCCCGCCCACGGGGGCGCCCGCGCCGGATGCCGAGGCGCTGCTGCGCGCGCTGGGCCCGGGGTACGGCGCGTCGCTGCATGCCGAGCTGATGGCGCTGGTGCACGAGCGCATCCAGGCGGTCGTCGCGCGGGAGCTCGATGGCATCGTCGAGGAGACGTGGCGCGCCGTTGCCGCACGCGGGCGCTGAGGGCGCCACGCGAAACCTCACCCACACCCGCCCTCCCGCTCCCAAGGGAGCGGGCGGGAGCCCCGATCGGTTGCTTTCGCGGAACAGCCCCTCTCCGTGGGGAGAGGGACGCGCCCGCGCGGGCCGGAGGGGTCCTGTTGCGGGCCCGGTGACCCGTCCAGGTGCGCTCAGGGCGCGAAGTAGCGGCGGCGGTGCTCCCGGAGGTAGCCGCGCACCGTATCGAGGATGGTTTCCGCGTGGTCCAGGCAGGCCCGCGACTGGGCCTCGGCGTCGGGCTGCGGCGGCTCGAACGGGCTGCGGGCCATCACCGCTTCCAGCGCGGCGAGGCTGGGCGCCGGTCCACGGAAGCGGCCATCGGCCTCCGCGCATAGCTCGGCGAGGCGCCCCAGGCTGTGCTGCGGCAACTGCACGTGGCCGTGCAGGCGGCACACCGTGCTCAGGGCGTTGGTGGCAGCCTGGAGGCTGAAATAGGCGCACTCCAGGAACGCACCCTCCCGCAGCCTCCGGCGGGAGAGCTTGAGGTCCGCGCGGCTCTGCTCCCAGTATACCCGGGCGCGCCGCAGGGTGTCCGGCGTGGGCTTCGGCGATTCCGTCATGAGAGCTTCCGGCGGCGCAGTGGCGGAGCGGCGAGGCGCCCCGGGCGGCGCGCTGCTTCCCGCCTGGCGCGAGGATGCCGCAGCGACTGCGCAAGCGCAACCGCGGCGCCCGACGCCGACCGCAGCGGCGGCACAGCCCTTTGGCGACACCGGCCCCGCCGTCGCGAATCCCGGCCGGAGAGCCGCCGCCGGACGCGTCCTGCGATTGCCATGGCGCATGCGGGACGGTAACGTGAATCGGCACAGATGCCGCAATTCCCTCGTTTCGGCCGCATCGCGCCGGGACGCCGTCCGCGTTCCGAGGCGTGCGGTCCGGTCGTCGATTATCGGGAGTCCCATGAAGCAACCCGTCGAGAAGATGTCCACCCAGGAGCTTCTGCACGAGTGGCAGCGCGAGCTCGAACTGTTGCAGGGTCTGGATCAGCGCAACCCGCATTGGGAATGGCACCCGATCCAGGCGCACCTCGAGCGGCTCAACGTGCTGGCCCACGAGCTTCGCCTCAAGAAGGCGCAAGACCGTGCCAAGTGGCAACCCTGACCCGCTCCATGCCGCTCCCTGCGTACGCGCCCGAGGCCCGACCTCGCCGGAGCTGTTCGTGATCCTGCCCGGCCTGAATCTGGCGCCGGCCGCGCTCACGGGCTGGGTGGAGTTCCTCCGCGCCCGCGGCCATGGCGCGGAGCCGCTGCTGCCCTCCGGGCTGCGCGGGGCCGACGACCCGCTCTGGCCGTACGTGACGCTCGAGCGCTGGCTCGCCGATCTCGATGCCGGGGTGGCCGCGCTGGAGCGGCGCCACGCTGCGCGGCCGCTCTCGCTGCTGGGGTATTCGATGGGCGCCGTGCTGGGGCTGCTCTGGGCCAGCGAACGCCGCCGCACCTGGCGGCACGCGCTGCTGCTCTCCCCGGCGTTCGGCCTCAAGCCGCCCCTGCGGGCGCTGCTGGCGTTGGCCACCCGGGCGCTACCCCGCCGCTGGGTGCTGCCGAGCGTCGGCCCCGCGCCCTATTGCCTGCACCGGGGCACCACCATCGCCGCGTACGCCGCGCTGCGGGAGCTTGTGGTGCGCTTCGAGCGCTCAGGAGCCTTCGCGCTGCCGCCGGCCGAGGCGCTGTTCGTCGTCCACGACGTGGCTGACGAGCTGGTGCCGACGGGTCTCGTGCGGCGGTTCGGGTCGCAGATGCCGGCCCGCATCGACGTGCTGCTGCTCGAGGGCGCGGGCGCCGCCCCGGCCCACCTGCGCGTGGACGAGGCCACTTTCGGCGCCGCGCGCTGGCCCGGGCTGCTGGGGCGTGTCGATACCTGGCTGGCGGCTTCGCCGGTTGCGGCGCCGCCGGCCGCGACCCATCCTGCCGCGGAGGGTGCCGTATCATGAATGGAACCATCGACGTGCTCAACCGCCTGGTGGCGGCCTGGATCGAGCGGCAGGCCGGCGTGGGACCCTTCCGCGTGCGGCAGATGGTGCTGGAGCCCGATGGCGCGCGCCTGCTCGGACGCTGGGATCATGCCCAGGCCGCGGGCGAGCTGGCCCTGCGCATCCGCATCGAGCCGGCGCGCGAGGGCCGCCAGCGGCTGCATCTGGGCGTGGAGCGGCTGCCCGAGCGGCTGCCGGCCGCGCTCGAGCCGTTCCGGCGCCTGCTGGCCACGGCCACCCTGACCCTGGAGCTGAACCTGGAGCCGGAGGGTGAACCGGCGCCGGGGCGCGCTGCCACGCTCTGACGGGTGACGCTCCGGCGCGCTCCGTGACCCGCGCGCCGCGCGCCGACACCGACCTCCATCGCCGACCCGCCATGGCCGACTCCGCACCCCCGTTGCTGCACCTGCTGCAACTTCTGCTCGATACCGCGCTGCGCGCAGCGCCGGGCGGGGCGGCAGGCCGGATCACCGCCGTGCGGCTGGCGGCACAGACGGTCGAGCTGGAGTTCGAAGTGCGCGGTCTCGCGACGCTGCTGCCGGGCGCCCAACGGCTGGCGTTCACGATCGTCTCGACCTCTCCCGAGCGCACGGTGCTGGAGCCGGTCGTCCCGCAGTCGGGCGGGCTGGGGCGGCTGCTGGGGGGTGCGCTCGGGCTGAGCGCACGCTGGCTGCCCCGCGGCCCGCTCAACGTGCTGATGGGCTCGCTGCTCGGCGGCAGTTTCCGGCTCGAAGACGGGAAGCTGGTGCTGCTGCACCGCGAGCTGATCACCCACCTGACTCGATCCGCTCCGCCGTAGTCTTGCTTACCGTTGGGTTTTTTGCGACATGGTGAGATGGGCAAGATCGCCGGGCAAGGGCGCTATGCGGCCGGAAACTATCGCCTGCCGCGGGTCCACCTGCGGACGGGCGGATACAGGAGGGCGATCATGGGGCACGGGCTGGGGGTAAGCGGCGGGCGTACGGTGTACTGGCGGTGGCTGGGCCTCGCCCTCGCGACGCTGGCCGCCCTCGCCATCGCCGGAACGGCGCGGGCCGAGTTCGGGCGGCTGATCGTCGCGCAGGGCGAGGCGCAGGTCGAGCGGCGCGGGCTCGTCATTCCCGTGCGCGCCACCTTCACGCTGCTGGATGGGGATCGCGTACGCACCCTGGCCGGCGCCAAGGCGTATATCGAGCTGACGGGCAGTCTGAGCGGCGGGCGCGCCGTGCTCACGCAGAGCACCACCCTCGACGTGCATGAGCTGGCGGCTGGTCAGACCAGGTCGCCGCTGACGCTCGCCTTCGGGGCCGTACGGGCCAGCCTGCAGCGCTTCCTGGGCGGCGTGCCGTTCGTCTCCACGGCCACGGCGACGGTGGGCATCAAGGGCACCGACTTCATCGTGTACGTCAAGCGCGAGGTGGCCACCGAGTTCATCGGCGTCGAGGGGCTGATCGAATGCGTCAGCCGCAGCCGCCCCGACTACTCGATCCGCATCGGCCACCGCCAGTGGGGCGAGATCGTCGAGGGCGAGAAGCCCAAGCCCCCGATCCATGTCCCGGACGATCAATGGGAGGGCGCCTTGCGCGAGTTCAGCTACCCGGGGCAGTAGCCTCCGGCCGCAACCCGCGCGGTGCGGGCCGCCTTCGGGGGGCTGCCGCGCGCTTCGAGCCTCGACCATGATGCGCGAGCTGTACCTGGCGGGGTTCTACCTGTGGCTGGGGTTCACGGTCGGGTACTTCTTCCGCAAGTGGATGGAGACCGGCTTCCTGTCTCGGCTGGCGGCGGAGCGCCGGGACGCAGGGCAACCAGCGGGCGGCACCGGCAGTGGGGGTGGCGAGCCGGGCGACCCGGCCTGGCGACCCTCCCCCGCCCTGGCCGATCTGCTCGCGGCCGCCGACCGCGTGGGCGTGACGCGGGCCGTTGCCGGGACACCAGCAGCTCCTGCCGCCGCCGCGCCCGAGGAGCAGGTGGACGAGATCGACGAGCAGGGGGCGACCTTGCGCACGGTCTCCCGCCGCGAGATGCGCCGGAGCAACCTGCTGCACCGGGTCACGGCCACGTTCGTGCTGCGCCCCGACGGGCGGCTGTTCATGCAGCAGCGCACCTGGAGCAAGGACGCCTACCCGGGGCTGTTCGACGTCGTGGTCGGGGGCACGGTGACGAGCGGCGAGGGATACGCGGAGAACGCCTGTCGCGAGCTGGCCGAGGAGCTGGCCGTCCGCGGCGCGCCCGTGCACCTGCTGTTCCAGCACCGCTACCAGGACGCCACCACCAACAGCATCATCCAGGTGTTCGCCTGCGAGCATGCGGGGCCGGTAGCGCTCCAACCGGAGGAGGTGGCGGACGGCTGCTGGGTCACCCCCGAGCTGGTGGAGCGGGTCATCGCGGAAGGTCGGCTCTGCCCCGACAGCAGCCAGGGCTGGCGCCAGTACCGGGAGCGCTTCCCCGGCGCCCGCACCCTGGCCGACCTGGGCCGCCTCGCCGAGGCGCGCGGCGCGCCGCTGGCGCCCATCTCCTGTGCGGAGTGGGTGGGGGCGGGGTGAGGGGGTGCCGGTGCCTTCCCCCGCTCCAAGTCTTGAAGAGGGGATAAGGGGTGAGGTCGCCAACGCGCTACCGCAGCACCTTGGCGAGGACGCGGTCCAGGATCGTCACCATCTCGTCGAGGTCGCGGGTGCTGATGTTGAGGGCGGGCATGAAGCGCAGCGAGGCGGGGCGCGGGGCGTTGAGCAGCAGCCCCTCGGCCAGCGCCTCCTTGACGACGTCGGCGGCCTTTTCGACCGGCAGCTCGATGGCGCAGAGCAGCCCCCTCCCGCGCACCTCGGTGAGGCCGTGCTTGGTCCTGAGGCCGTTGAGCTTCTTCATCAGGTAGTCCCCGCGGCGCCTGGCCAGTCCAGAGACATCCTTGCGGATCACCTCGCCGACGACGGCCAGCCCGGCCACCATCGCCAGGGGCTGGGCGCAGTAGGTGCCCCCCTGGTCGCCCGCCTCGAACACGGAGCAGTGGTCCTTGGCGAGCAGCGCCGAGAGCGGGAAGCCCCCGCCGATGCCCTTGCCGAGCGTCATGATGTCGGGCTCGATGCCATACTGCTCGTAAGCGAACAGCGTGCCGGTGCGGCCGATGCCGGTCTGGATCTCGTCGAGGATCAGCAGCGCGTTGCGCTCGTCGCACAGGGCGCGCACGCCCTTCAGGTACGCCTCGTCGGCCGGGAACACGCCGGCCTCGCCCTGCACCGGCTCGAGCAGCACCGCGCAGGTCTTGGGGCCGATGGCCGCGCGCATCGCCGGCAGGTCGTTGAACGGCACCCGCACGAAGCCCTTCACCTTGGGTTCGAACAGCTCGTCCCAGTGGGCCTTGCCTGAGGCCGACATCATGGCCAGCGTGCGGCCGTGGAAGCCGTTCCAGGCGGTGACCACCTCGTACGCGCCGTTCTTCTTGAGCGCGCCCCACTTGCGCGCCAGCTTGAGCGCCCCCTCGTTGGCCTCGGCGCCGCTGTTGGCGAAGAACACCTTGTCCAGGCAGGAATGGTCGGTGAGCAGCTTCGCCAGCCGGATCATGGGCTCGTTGTAGAGCGCGGGGCTGCCGTTGACCAGCAGCCTGGCCTGCTTCGCCAGCGCCTTGACCAGCACCGGCGGCGAGTGGCCCAGGCAGTTCACCGCCCAGCCGGCCAGGAAGTCCAGGTAGCGCCGCCCCTCGGCGTCCCACAGCTGGCTGCCTTTGCCGCGCACCATCACCCGATCCGGACGCTGCACGATGAACATCAGCGCCTCTTCGGCCTGCCGGATCAGATCGGCGGATGCACTGGCGACGAGCGCCTGGGCCTGTGCGGGCATCGGCGGCTTCCTTTCGTGGCGAGGGTGAGGGCGGTACGGGGACATCGCCGGCGCCCACCGGGCTGCGGCGGCCGGCTTCCCGACCGACCACTCGTACCACAGCGTGGCGGGGCGGGGAAGCCGAGGGGCTGCAAGGTGGTGGGTCAGTGTTGAAGTCGGCGCTCCCGCCGGCGGCCTCACCCCCCCGGCCCGCCCACTCCTGGTGGAGATGGTGGGAGCCCCGTGCCAGCCACCCGCCAGGGCTGATGGACGCCCCCTCTCCCCCAGGAGAGGGGGCAGCCGCGCCAGCGGCAGGGGTGAGGCCGCGGTGGCGGCCCGTTGGATTCCACCGAACTGACCCACTACCCAACGGCCCCTTGACCGCCGCCTCTCGGCTTGATGGGGTGGGGAAGTGCGTCAAGTTACGGCGGAGGCCCGATGCTCCGCCCGGCCCTGTCTCAATGCTCAGCTAAAGGACGCGAGATGGCGAAGCGGAAGGTGGTGTTGACCGGCGCCGCGGGCTACGTGGCCCAGCGCATGTTCGCCGCGCTCGCGGAGCGCTACGAGCTGGTGTCGCTCGACGTGAAGGAGACCGACCGGGCGGGGCGACCCGTCCCCGGCGTCCGGGTGTGCGACCTGACCCAGAGCGACCGCGACGCCTACCGGGCGCACTTCCGGGGCGCCGACACGGTGGTGCACTGCGCCATCGTGCGCACGCCGCGCCCCGCGCATGCCTTTCGCGCCAACGACGAGACGGAGTTCCGCGCGGAGTACCTCAACGTGGGGATGGCCTACAACGTCTACCGCACGGCCCAGGAGGAGGGGTTGCGGCGCGTCGTCGTGTGCAGCTCGAACCATGCCGCCGATTACTACGAGCGGCTGATCTGGGACGGCCAGTGGGACGTGGTCACGCCGGAGATGCTCCCGAAGTCCGACAACTTCTACGGCTGGGCCAAGGCGTGCTACGAGCACCTCGGCTTCGTGTTCGCCACCGGCAAGGCGGGCGGACGGGCGCTGGAGAACGTGCAGATCCGCATCGGGGGCCCTCGCGACGGGGCCGATCTCGACCAGTGCCCGCCCGGCGACATCGCCCGCCTGCACCGCGGGCTGGGCGCCTTCCTGAGCGCCCGCGACCAGGCGCAGCTCTTCATCAAGAGCATCGAGGCGCCGACCATCGCCGACGAGCACGGCGTCCCCTTCCAGATCTTCTACGGGGTGAGCGGCAACACCCACAACTTCTGGAGCATCGCCAACGCGCGTCGCGTGATCGGCTACGCCCCCGAGGACAACAGCCAGGTGCTGTTCGCGGACAGGATCGCCGCCATCGCCCGGGGCTGAGCGCAACCGCCGCCCCCCTCACCCACACGGAGCCACGCCATGACCAGCCCGCAGTTCCAGAAGCTGTACGCGCAACTGAAGTCCCAGCCCGACCAGGCCGCGCAGAGCATCGAGGCCCTGCGCGCGTCCCACGCGGCCCGTTCCGAGGGCGAGGTGCTGCCGCCCGACGTCCGGCTCACGCCAGTCGATGCGGGGGGCGTCCCCGCCGAGTGGAGCGACATGCCGGGCAGCGACCCCGCGCGCGTGCTGCTGTTCTTCCACGGCGGCGCCTACTTCCGGGGCTCGATCGCCACCGTGCGCGAGGTCACCGCGCGCATCGCCCGGGCCGCCGGGGCGCGGGCGCTCTCGGTCGGCTACCGGCTGGCGCCCGAGCACCCATTCCCCGCCGAGATCGAGGACGCCGAGTCGGCCTACCGCTGGCTGCTGGCGCAGGGCGTCTCGCCGCGGAACGTCGCCGTGGCGGGCGCCTCGGCGGGGGG
>JACQKK010000009.1 GCA_016204605.1 Candidatus Lambdaproteobacteria bacterium | reverse complement strand
GCCTGCGGCATGCTGCGCTTCTTTCCGCGCTACCTCTGCACCGGCTGCGGCTCGGAGCGCAGCGAGTGGGTGCAGGCGCGCGGGCGCGGCACCGTGCACAGCTTCACCATCGTGCACCGCGCGGCGTTTCCCGCGTTCCAGAGTCGCGTGCCGTACGTGCTGGCGCTGATCGATCTCGAGGAGGGCCCGCGCCTGATGGCCAACGTGCTGGGGGCGGATGCCCGCCAGGTGGCCATCGGCGATCGGGTGGAGGTGGTGTTCGAGCCGCGCGGCGACGCCGGCGCCAAGGTGCCCCAGTTCCGGCGTGCGGGCCCGGCGCAAGGGGGCACGCCATGAGCGACTCGCTGCGCAACAAAGTCATCATCGCCGGGGTTGGCGAGTCCGACATCGGCAAGGTGCCCGCCATGACCGGGCTCGGGCTCAACGCCCAGGCCGCCAAGCGCGCCCTGGACGATGCGGGCATGACGCTCCGCGATATCGACGGCGTGCTGACCGCGTACACCATGACCGAGCCCTACTTCATGCTGGGCACGGTGGTGGCGGAATACCTCGGCCTGCGCCCGCGCTACTGCGCCTCGATCGCGGCGGGCGGCGCCTCGCCCGCGGTGATGCTCAAGCACGCCGCCGAGGCCATCGCCGCGGGAAGCTGCGAGACGGTGCTGATCTGCGCCGGGGAGAACCGGGCCACCGGCCAGAGCCGGGATTCCGCCGTGGCGGCGCTCACGGCCGTGGGCCACCCCTACTTCGAAAACCTCTACGGCCCGCTCGTACCCGGCTTCTACGCCATGATCGCCCGGCGCTACATGCACGAGGTCGGCATCCGGCGCGAGCAGATGGCGGCGGTGGCGGTGAACGGACGCAACCACGCCCTGCGTCACCCCAACGCCCACATGAAGACGCCGATCTCCATCGCCGACGTGCTGGCCTCGAAGCCCATCGCGGAGCCGCTCAACCTGCTGGACTGCTGCCTGATCTCCGATGCCGCGGGGGCGCTGATCGTGACCCGGGCCGAGCGCGCCCGCGATCTGCCCCGGCGGCCCGCCTGGCTGCTCGGCATCGGCGAGCACCACACCCACGAACACCTGCTGGCGGCGCCCAGCCTGACCGAGTTCGGCGCGAAGCACTCCGGCGCCGCGGCCTACTGCATGGCGGGACTCGGCCCCGGACAGATCGACTTCGCCCAGCTCTACGACTGCTTCACGATCGTCCCCATGATCGAGATGGAGGAATTGGGGCTGTGCGAGCGGGGCGCGAGCGGGGCGCTGTTCGAGTCGGGCGCCACGGCCATCGAGGGAAGCCTGCCCGTCAACACCGATGGCGGGCTGCTCTCCCACGCCCAGGCCGGCGCCGGCGGTGGCATCTTCGGCTTCGTCGAGGCCACCCGCCAGTTGCGCGGCGACCAGGGTCCGCGCCAAGTAAGCCGCCACGAGGTGGCCCTGGTGCACAACGAAGGCGGCGTGCTCTCCTCCCACTGCACCGCCATCCTCGCCAGCCGGCCGGGGTGAGCGGCGGGGCGGCGCCCTCACACTTCGCCGCGCTTGCGGCTGAGGAACGCCTCGACCTTGGCCCGGTGGTCGGGGGTGTCGCGCAGGATCGAGGTCTGGGAGGAGAGCATATCGAGATGGGCGGCGAGGGGCATCTCCAGCCCCTGGTACACGGCGCGCTTATAGGCGCGCACGGCCTCGAAGGGCTGGGCGGCGATCTGGCGGGCCAGCTCGCGGCTGGCGGCCAGCGCCTCGCCGTCGGCCACCACGCGGTTGGCGAGGCCGATCCGCTCCGCCTCTTCTGCCGTGACGACCCGGGCGGTCCAGAACAGCTCGAGGGCGCGGGGCACGCCAACCAGCCGCGGCAGGTAGTAGGTGCCGCCATCGCCCGCGATCAGCCCCATGTTGATGTAGCTCCAGGCGAGCGTGGCCGAGGCGGCCATGATGCGCAGGTCGCACATCAGCGCCATGTCCACGCCGGCGCCGCGGGCCACGCCGTTGATGGCGGCGATGACCGGCTTGTCGAACCGGTCCAGCGTCAGGGCAATGCGGTGCACGTGGCGCCAGAGGAAGTCCTTGCGTTCGAGGGCGTCGTTCTTCGCGCGCTCGCGCATGGCGTTGGCGTCGCCGCCGGCGCAGAAGGCCTTGCCGGCGCCGGTCAGGATGATCGCCTTGACGGCGGGGTCCTCGGCGGCGTCGAGCAGCAGCGGATGCCACTGGTCGATCATGGCCATGGTGAAGGCGTTGTACTTCTCCGGCCGGTTCAGGGTCATCGTGGCGATGCCGTCCCGGTCCTTCTCGTAGAGCACGAGCGCTTCGGTTTCCATCCCGTTCTCCGTTGGGGTCAACGCGGGCTTGCGGCGGCCGATGCGCGGGCGCTCCGCGGCGGCGAGCATCCCTGGCGTCACCCGATCGTGCCTGCGGCGCGCGCTATCATCCGATCGTGGCTGCGGCACGCGCTATCATACGATCGTGGCTGCGGCACACGCTATCATACGATCGTGGCTGCGGCGCCCCTGGTTAGTCGATCGTGCCTGCGGCACGAAGTGCGGCGACCTCCTCCGGCGCGAGCCAGGGGGCGAGGGCGGCGTCGGTGTTCGCCGGCGTGACCGGCTGGGGCGGGATGGGCGGCTCCGGCACCGTGCGGCTGAAGCGCGGCGCGGGCGCCGGCTGCACCACGCCCCCCACCTCGATGAACGTCGCGCGGGCCTGCATCTGCGGATGCCGGGGCGCCTCCTCCAGCGTGAGCACGGGGGCGAAGCAGGCGTCGGTGGCTTCGAGCAGGGCGCACCATTCATCGCGGGTGCGGGTCTTGAACTTCGCCGCCAGCAACGCCCGCGCGCGCGGCCAGTTGGCCTTGTCCCACTGCTGCCCGATGGCGGCGGGATCGATCTCCAGGCGGCGCAGCAGTTCCTCGTGGAACCGCCCCTCGATGGAGGCGACCGAGACGTAGCGCCCGTCGGAGCACTCGTACACCTCGTAGAAGTAGGCACCCGTATCGTTGGTGTTGGTGCCGCGCTCCAGCGATACGAGTCGTCCCCCGTACATGCCGTAGAGCGACATGCCCAGCGACGCCACGCCGTCCACGATGGCCGAATCGACCACCTGGCCGTGACCGGAGCTGCGGGCCTCGATGATCCCCGCCAGCACCCCCATCACCAGGTAGAGCGAGCCCCCGGCGAAATCGCCCAGCAGGTTCAGCGGCGGGGTGGGCGGCTGACCTTTTCGGCCGATGGCGTTGAGCACCCCGGTCAGCGCGATGTAGTTGATGTCGTGAGCGGCGCCTTGCGAGTACGGCCCCGTCTGGCCCCAGCCCGTCATTCGCGCATAGACGAGGCGCGGGTTGCGCGCGAGACACGGTTCGGGGCCGAGCCCCAACCGCTCCATCACCCCCGGGCGGAAGCCTTCGAGCAGGGCATCGGCGCGCGCCACCAGCCGCAGCGCCAGCTCGACCGCGTCCGGCGTCTTGAGGTCCACGGCGATGGACCTGCGGTTGCGCAGGGGCAGGTTGTACTCGAGCGGCCGGGGCGAGCCCAGGTCGATCGGCTGTTTGCGGTCGATGCGGATGACGGTCGCGCCCAGGTCCGCGAGCAGCATGGCCGCCAGCGGCACGGGCCCGATGCCCGCCATCTCCACCACACGAACGCCGGCGAGCGGCCCCATGCGAGTCTCCTCGGTCGATATGTCCTCGACGGACGGGCGCTCGCCTGTCCGCCGGTTGGACGACCCCCTTGGGCGTGCGCGGGCCGGCGCTCGGCGGGCACACCACCCGCGGTGTGCGGCAAGCCATGCCCGATGGAGGTCGCAACTCGGTTACACCGCAACAGCAGATTCCTCGCTTTCGCTCGGAATGACAAAGTGCTGTCACCCCGAGCCTTTCGGCCGGTTCAGGACAGGCGCCGCGAGGGGTCTGCCTGTCATCTGGCTCCGGGCGAGCGGTGACTTGGGCACGACCCGTCCGAGACGCCCCGGCCCGCGCCCTGCCGCCCGCCGGCGCGGGTCGGGCGTTACAGCCCCGGCTTGCCGGCCTGCAAGGCCGAAGTGGCAGCCAGCCCATTGTTACTGCGATGAATCACCTCCAGAACTGCCACCAACTCTTTTGTCCTTTGGACGCAGAACCCGATTCACTCGATTCGCCTTCAAT
>JACQKK010000110.1 GCA_016204605.1 Candidatus Lambdaproteobacteria bacterium | reverse complement strand
GCCCTCGCGCCGCAGCACCTGCGGCACCTTGTAGTCGGCGAACGCGGTGAGCTGCTCCAGCCCGGCGAGGCGCGCCTCCGGTGCGTCGTGCAGCAGGCGGGCCAGATCGGAGGCGCAGATCTGCGCGCGCTTGTAGAAGCGCACCGGCTGCCCCTGCCAGAGGGCCTCGTCGCGGAAGGAGGGGAAGGATTCCACCACGCGCAGCACGAACGTCGCGGCATCGCCGGCGCAGGGCGCGAGCAGCTCCGCGAACGCGCCCCCGAAGTCGCGCACCAGCACGGCGCCGATCTCGCGCAGGTGCGCCAGCCGCTCCGCTATCAGCGGCGGCGGCTTGCCCTCGCCCCGCAACAGCCGGGCGAGCCGGGGCTCCGTGAGGTCGGCCAGGTAGCGCGCATCCCAGAGCGGCAGCCCATCCTCGCGGATCGCCCGGTGCAGGGCCGCGGCCAGCGCCCAGTAGCCGTCGTAAGCAGCCCCGTGGTAGGGTACGCGCCACCGCGGCTCGTCGTCCCAGAAGCTGAAGTTGAGCGCCTCCAGCACGAGCAGGTAGTTGAGGAAGCGGCGCGGCGGCAGGAACGTGCAGTGCAGTGCATCCTCCGCGTTCACCGGCGCGGCGACGCGCGCCTGGGCGCGGGCGAAGCGGACGATCGCCTCCCCATCGAGCCCCACGTGGCGGGCGCCGCGCACCACGGGCAGGGTGCTGCTCAGCACGCCCAGCCGATCCTCGCGCTCCAGCGCGAGCGTCAGTCGCGAGGCGAGATCGGGGTGGGCCGGGGCCATGGGCATGGCGTCGGAGGATCGTTTCGGAGTGCGGGGCCGCACTGTGCCAGGCCACTCTGTGGCGCAGGATCGCCGCGCACGGCGGGTCGGCCCGTACGGCGCGCCGGCCCGGCCGCACCGCAGGATGACAGATCGTCACGCAAAGCAAAACCGGAGCGTCCCATGCTGATCCCCACTGCCGACCTGTTGCGGGAGGCGGTTCCCGCGCAGACCGGTGCGGTCGCGTGCCCCGGCCTCGACGGGGGGGTCACCCTCCACCGCGACCGCTGGGGCATCCCCCACATCCGCGCCGGCAGCGCCCACGATGCCTTCTTCGGCCAGGGCTTCGCCATGGCCCAGGAACGGCTCTGGCAGATGGAGTACGACCGCCGCCGCGCCGCCGGCCGCTGGGCCGAGCTGGTGGGGCCGGCCGCGCTGGCGCAGGACATGGAGATGCGGCGCTTCCAGCTCGCCCGCGGGCTGGCGGCCGATTTCGCGGCGCTGGCCCCCGCCACGCGGGCCATGCTCGAGGCCTACGCGGCCGGGGTCAATGCGTGTGTGGCCTCGCTGGCGCGCCTGCCCGCCGAGTTCACGCTGCTGGGCGTGGCGCCCGAGCCCTGGCGGCCGCTGGACTCGCTGGCGGTGTATAAGGTGCGCCACATCCTGATGGGCGTGTTCGAGTGCAAGCTCTGGCGCGCCCGGCTCGTGAACGCGATCGGGCCGGAAGCCACCGCCCGGCTCCACCCGGACTACCAGCGCGATACCCCCGTGATCCTGCCCCCCGGCGGGCGCTTCGCGGGGCCGATGGAAGCGGCACTGGAGCACCTGGCCGCCCTGAGCGCCCACCTCGCGCTGATGGGCGAGGGCGAGCCCGGCGCGGGCAGCAACAGTTGGGTGGTGGGGGGCGCGCGGACGCGCTCCGGGCTGCCGCTGCTCGCGGGGGACCCCCATCGTGCGCTGGACGTGCCCAACGTCTACTGCCAGAACCACGTGGCCTGCCCGGAATTCGACGTGATCGGCTACTCCTTTCCGGGCGTGCCGGGCTTCCCTCACTTCGCCCACAACGCGCAGGTGGCCTGGGCGATCACCCATGGCTACGGCGATACGCAGGACCTGTACATCGAGCGCTTCGACCCCGCCCGGCCCGACCGGTATCTCGACCAGGGCACGTGGCGCCCGGCCGAGATCGCGCGGGAGACGATCAAGGTCCAGGGCGGCGCCGCTGTGGCCATCGAGTTGGTGCGCACCCGCCGGGGGGAGATCATCGCCGGCGACCCGCGCCGGGGAGCCGCGCTGGCGTTCCGGTTCACCGCCAACTGCGCGCCCGACCGCACCTTCGACAGCATCCGCGCGATGCTCTCGGCCCGCGATGCGGACGCGCTGGAGGAAAGCCTGCGGCCGTGGGTCGATCCCGTGAACAACCTGGTCTATGCGGACGTGCACGGCGCCTACGGCTACCGCACCCGCGGGACGCTCCCGGTACGCCACCGCGCCAACGGCTGGCTGCCCGTGCCGGGCTGGACGGGCGAGCACGACTGGCGCGGGACGGTGCCGTTCGAGGAGATGCCGGCCGTGCGCAATCCCGCCGCCGGATTCGTGCTGACGGCCAACAACCGCATCGTCGGCCGGGAGTACCCGCACTACATCGGCTCGGACTTCTCGCCGCCCACCCGCGCCGAGCGCATCCTGGCTCTGCTCCGGGAAGCCCGCGGGCTGACCGTCGCGGACATGTCGGCCATGCAGGCCGACGTGACGTCCGTGGCTGCCGCAGCCTGGGCGGTGCTGCTGCGGCGCCGTGCTCCGGACCTGGCCTCCCGGCTCGAACCCCTCGATCCGTCGCTGCGGGCCGCGCTGGAGCTGCTGCGGGACTGGGACGGCACGCTGGCCGCGGACTCGCCGGCGGCGACGATCTACGGCCTGTTCCGCCAGCACCTGCTGCGGCTGATCCTCGAGCCGGCGCTGGGGGCGCTCACGGGCGCCGCGCTGGGCGGAGGCCGGGGGGAGAAGGTGTTCGCCAACAAGCTGACCAGCCACCTGCACCGGGCGGCCGCAGCCGACGATCCGGCGCTGCTGCCGCCGGGGGCCAGCTGGGGCGGGCTGATCGGGCAGGCGCTCGGGCAGGCGCTCCAGGCGTTGCGCGAGCGGCTGGGCGACGACCCCGCCCGCTGGCGCTGGGACGCGCTGCACCGGTCGGCGCCGCAGCACCTGCTCGCCGGGCGCTTCCCCGGCCAGGCCGCGCTGCTCAATCCCCCGCCGATCGCGATGGGCGGCGACGCCGATACGATCCAGGCCGCGAGCTACACCTATTGGGCCACGGGGTTCGCCGTCACCTCGCAGTCGGTGGCGCGCTACGTGTTCGACCCCGCCGACTGGAACCGCTCGGGCTGGGTCGTACCCTCCGGCGCCTCGGGCCACCCCGGCAGCCCGCACTACGGCGACCAGGCCGCCCATTACGAAGCGCGCCGGCTTCTCCCCATGACCTACGACTGGGCACGCATCGCGACGGAGGCCGCCTCCACGCAGCACCTGGAACCGGCGCGCCGCTGAGGCGGCGGGCCCCCGCCGCAAGCGCGCAGCCTGCGCGGCATGGAGCGCCGGGCGCTGCCGCGGGCCGCCCCGGCGCTTTTGCCCTTGTGCGCCCCGGCGGCGCGATGGTAGTTTTGCGAAGCGTTTTCCGGCGCCCGCACGGGTCGTGCCGGGTAGGAGAACCCCCAAGCGTCGTGGCCATGAAATTCGTGATCGTGCAAGGCGATGGTATGGCGGACTTAACCGAGCCGCCGGCCCGCGAGACCACTCCCCTGGCCGCGGCGCGCACGCCCCACCTGGACCGCATCGCCGGGTGCGGGCTCTACGGGCTGGTGCGCACCATCCCCGCGGGCTATCCGCCGGGCTCCGACGTCGGCAACCTGAGCCTGTTCGGCTACGACCCGCGCCTGTACTACACGGGGCGCTCGCCGCTCGAGGCGGCCGCCATGGGCGTCAAGCTCGGACCGGAGGACATCGCCTTCCGCATGAACACGGTCGCCCTGCGGCGCGAGCGCGGCGTGGAGGTGATGGACGACTACAGCGGCGGCCACATCGACACGGCCGAAGCGCGGGAGCTGGTGCTCGCCCTGAACGAACGGCTGGCCGACGAGTCGTTCCAGTTCTACCCCGGGGTGAGCTATCGCCACCTGATGGTGTGGCGCAAGGGCAAGCAGGAGATGAAGACGCGCGGGCCCCACGACATCGCCGACCAGCCCATCGCGCCCCATCTGCCCCAAGGGCCCGGCGCCGAGCAGTTGCGCCGGCTGATGGACGCCTCGCGGGCCATCCTGGCCGCCCATCCCGTCAACGCCCGCCGCACGGCCAGCGGGTCGAAGGCGATCACCCAGGTCTGGTTCTGGGGGCAGGGCAAGGCGCCGAGCATGCCGGCCTTCCGCACCCTCTACGGGCTGCGCGGAGCGTGCATCTCCGCGGTGGACCTGGTGCGCGGGGTGGCCGTCTATGCCGGATTCGACCTGATCGCCGTGCCGGGCGCCACGGGCTACCTCGATACGGACTACGCGGCGAAGGGGCGCTACGCCCTCGATGCCTTGCGCCAGTATGACCTGCTGTTCGTGCACATCGAGGCGCCCGACGAAGCGGGCCACATGGGCAACCGCCAGGAGAAGATCCGGGCCATCGAAGCCATCGACGAGAAGATCATCGGCCCGATGCTGGAGCGGCTCCCCGCCTGCGGCGACTTCCGCATGCTGGTGACCTCGGACCACGCCACGCCGGTGTCGATGCGCACCCACACCCCCGACCCCGTGCCGTTCGCGCTCGCCACCGGCGCCGAGCTTGAGGCGTCGCGCCCGCCGGTCAAGTTCGCCGAGGCCCCCGCCCGCGCGACCGGCGTGGTGATCGAGGAGGGCTATTCGGTCATCCGGCGCATGCAGCGCTATCCGGGCTGACCGCGGGGCCGGGCTGACCGCGGGGCTCGGCGGACGCGGCGGGCTGCCCGCGGCGCCAACCGATCGCGCGTGGCGACCCTGGCCGGCCTCACGGCCCGGTGAAGGCCCCGGGGGTCTCCGTGAGCACGTCCCAGCCGCGGCGGTCGGCGTTCCAGTGCAGCCCCGCGCCGGCCCCGGCCATCTCCTCGGCCAGGTGGCGGGTGTCGTTGGCGATCACGCGCAGGGTGGCGCCACCCGCGTCGAGCTCGAGCAGGTTGACGCAGGCGTTGCCCTGCGGCAGGCCGAGCGGGCCGCCCTGGAACAGCTCGCCGATCGAGACGCCGGTCACCTCGGCCAGCATGCCCCGGTTCACCCCGCCGTGGGCCACGATCAGGATGTTGCGGTGGCCCGAGGGCTGCACCACGCGCCGCAGATAGGCGCCCACCCGCACCTGCACGTCGTGCCAGCTTTCGCCGCCCAGCGGCCGGTAGTGCAGCAGGTCGCCGCCGTTCGCCGCGCGCCATTCGGCGCGGGGCCTGCCCTGGAACGGCCCCAGGTTGATCTCGCGCAGCTCGCTGGCGAAGGCGAGGGGCAGCGTGCGCTCGCCGGCGCGCGCCAGCAGCACCTGGCTCAGCGTGATCACGCACCGCTCCAGGGGGCTGCAGTAGGCGATATCGAAGGGCTGGAGCGCGAGCGCCTTGCCGAGCAAGTGCGCCTGGCGCACGCCCCGCTCGGTGAGCCGGCCCCAGGTGGGGTCCTGGCCCTGCACCACCTCGTCACGGTTCTGCAGGGTTTCGCCGTGGCGTACCAGGAAAATGCGGATCATGGGTGCCCGGGAGATGTGCGGTTGTATGGCGGGACGGGGCCAGTTTCGGTCACCAGGGGTAGTTGACGATGATCGAGGTCTCCGACCCCTCGGGGCCGTTGGCGACGTCGGCACGGTAGACGAGCCCCGAGGCGGTCACCATGCGCAGCCCCGCGCCCATCGACGACCTGTACACCCTGCCCAGCTCGCCGACCGTATCGGCGACGCTGCCCGTCTCCGCAAACATGGCGATCTGGATACCGGTGCGCACGTCCTTCCAGACGAGATAGTCGAACGGCGTGAACTCCTCGGTCAGGTTCCAGCGCAGCTCCGCGCCCAGGTAGAGGCTGTGGGCGCCGTTGAACCGGTCCCCGGGGTACGCGCGCAGCCGCTCCGAGCCGCCCAGGGACGCGGCGTTGCCGTGTCGGTTCGCGGCGAGGGCGTTGTTGACCAGCGCATCCTCGGCGGCCTGGCATTCGGCATTGCCCCCGCAGTGCAGATCGTTCTCTTGCCGCACGGACACGGGGTCGATGTCGCCGCTCCTGTTCACCACCGCGTCCGAGCGGAACAGGTTCAGGGCCAGGGTGCTGATGCGCCCGAGCGGCACGTACGCGAACGCGTTGAGGTTGACCACGTAGAAGTCCGGCGCGTCGCTGTTCTGTCGTGGCGAGTAGCGCGCATCCACCCCCAGCCGGTAGCCCCGCCGCGGATCGTAGTAGTCGTCGGAACGGTCCACCAGCACGCCCAGGCGCTGGGTGCGGCTGCTGCTGCGGTTGGGCTCGGTGAACTCCGCGATCAGCTCGCCATTGGGCTTGCGGACGCGGTCGAGCTGCACCGCCTGCGCGAAAATCTCGGCGAACAGCTCGAAGCGGCGCTGGTCCGCGGTCCAGGAGAGCCGGCCGCCCTGGGCATCGACCTTGCTCACCTCCAGCAGGCGGTAGTCGGTCTTGCTGGTGGCCATGCCCCGGCCCGTGTAGCTGCGTACTGCGGCCCTGTCGATGCGCTGCTCGAAGAGATTGAGAATCAGCGTCTCGCGAATGAGATGGATATCCTCCGCGCCGACGATGACCCCCTCGGCGTCGCCCGTGATCGCCACAGCCCAGGCATCGGTGTAGGTGCCCCGGATGTTGGAGGCGAAGGCTGTGACGAAGACGCCCTCCCCGATGCCGGGCAGGCTGTACGGCAGCGGCAGCACCATGTAGCCGGGCTCGGAGGGGAACTGCGACTTGCGGCGCTCGGTGACCTCGGCCAGCGCCGTCGCTGCCGGCAGCAGGGTCACCAGCACCGCCAGCACGAGCGGAACCAGGGTCGATCGGCTGGGCAAGGTCACGTCGGTTCGAAGCGAAAGATGGCGGGGCCGGGTGGCGCTCCATGCGCGATCGCAACCCGGCTGTCGGGTGCACGCAGAAGAATTCTACCAGAGCGGCCCGGCCGAGGCGAGCGGGACGACGGCCGATCCCAGGGGTCGCCGCAAGATTCAGCTTCCCGGCGCCGGCGCACCGTGTCCTGCGCCGTGCCCTGCGCCGCTCCCGGGCCGTCTGCGGCCAACGCCGGGCGCCGCGCCGGCCTTGGCAAACCCCGGCGGGATTGCCATACTACGCGGACGAATCCAGCCGCCAGGCCCGCGGCCCGGGGGATCGGCGCCGGCGGAATTCCCTCTACCCAGGTCGGCCCATGCGCGCGACGCATCCTGAGCGAACGGTGCTCTCCGGGGTCAACGCGGAGTTCCTGGAATCCCTGTACCGGCAGTATCTGGCCGATGCGGGCACCGTGGCTCCCGAGTGGCAGGGGTTCTTCGCGGCCCTCCAGCGCGAAGGCGGCAACGGGGGCGCGGCGGCGACCGCAGCGCAGCCGCACGCCGCCGAAGCGCCGGCCGAGCAGGTGAGCCTGGTCGAGGGCCAGCCGGCCAAGCAGGCCGCGGTGTTCCGCCTGATCGATACGTACCGCCGCTTCGGCCATACCCAGGCCCGGCTCGACCCGTTGGGGCGGCCCCACATGAAGAACCCGCCCAGCCTGGCCCTGGCCCGCTACGGGCTGAACGAGGCCGATCTCGATGCGCTGTTCTCGACCGGGGCCCTGGTCGCGCCGCCCCGGCAGTCCCTGCGCAAGATCGTGGAGCAACTGCGGGCCACCTACTGCGGCACGGTCGGCGTCGAGTTCTTCACGATCCCCGACGATGCGCAGCGGGCCTGGCTGCGGCAGGTCATGGAGGGAACCCGCAACCATCCCCAGTTCGTGACCGGCGTCAAGCGGGCGGTGCTGGAGAAGCTCATCGACGCGGAGGTGTTCGAGAAGTTCCTGCACACCCAGTTCCTCGGGCAGAAGCGGTTCTCGCTCGAAGGCGCCGAGAGCATGATCGTGATGATGGAGGGGCTGGTCGAGCAGGCGGCCGAGCTGGGCGTCGAGGAGATCGTGATCGGGATGCCCCACCGCGGGCGGCTGAACACGCTGGTCAACGTGATGGGCAAGAAGCCCGAGACCGTGTTCGCGGAGTTCGAGGACGCCTACGAGGTCAACGACCTGACGGGCTCCGGCGACGTCAAGTACCACCTGGGCTACTCGAGCGATCGCGAGATCGACGGCCACAAGCTGCACCTCTCGCTCTCCTTCAATCCGAGTCACCTGGAGGCCGTCAATCCGGTGGTGCTGGGCAACGTGCGCGCCCGGCAGGACCGGCGCGACGACCGCCGGCAGAACCGCATCCTGCCCGTGCTGATGCATGGCGACGCGGCCTTCGCCGGGCAGGGCACGGTGATGGAGACGCTCAACCTCTCCCAGCTCGAAGGGTACAGGACGGGCGGGACGATCCACATCATCGTCAACAACCAGATCGGCTTCACGACCCCGCCGCGCATGTCGCGCTCGTCGCTCTATCCGAGCGACCCGAGCAAGCTGCTCGACGTGCCGGTGCTGCACGTGAACGGCGACGACCCCGAGGCGGTGCTGCACGTGATCAAGCTGGCCGTGGACTTCCGCCAGGAGTTCCACACCGATATCGTGATCGACCTGTTCTGCTACCGGCGGCTCGGCCACAACGAGACCGACGAGCCGGCCTTCACGCAGCCCCTCACCTACGAGCTGATCCGCAAACTCCCCACCACGGCGGAGCTGTACGCGGCCCACCTGATCGAGACCCGCGTGCTCACCCGCCAGGAGGTGGAGGGGCTGCGCGCCGCGGCGCGCGAGCGCCTGACGGCCGCCCTCGAAAAGACGCGCACGGAGAAGGTGGAGCCCGTGCGGGACACCCTCTCCGGTGCATGGAGCGGCCTCGCGCGGGGCATCATGGCCCAGGGCATCTCGCTCACCGAGGTCAGCGCCGACGTGCTGCGCCCGATCGGCCGCGCGCTCGCGGTGATGCCGGAGGGGTTCACGCCGCACCCGCGCCTGAAGCGCCAGCTCGAGCAGCGCGGCCAGATGGTCGAGGGCAAGCTGCCGATCGACTGGGGCACGGCCGAGCTGCTGGCCTACGGCAGCCTGGTGGCCGAGGGCTTCAACGTCCGCCTGAGCGGGCAGGATTCGGGTCGCGGCACGTTCAGCCATCGCCATGCGAACCTGGTGGACACCACCAACGGCAAGGACTACGTGCCGCTTCAGCACCTCCGCGAGGGCCAGGGCCGCTTCGAGGTCATCGACAGCCCGCTCTCCGAGGCCGGCGTGCTCGGCTTCGAGTTCGGCTACTCCCTGGCGGAGCCGTTCGCCCTCGTGATCTGGGAGGCGCAGTTCGGCGACTTCGCCAACGGCGCGCAGGTGCTGATCGACCAGTTCATCGCCGCCTCCGAAGAGAAGTGGCTGCGCATGAGCGGCCTCGTGTTGCTGCTGCCGCACGGCTTCGAGGGCCAGGGGCCCGAGCATTCGAGTGCCCGCCTGGAGCGCTTCCTGCAGATGTGCGCCCACGAGAACTGGCAGGTCTGCAACGCCACCACGCCCGCCCAGTTCTTCCACCTGCTGCGGCGCCAGCTCCACCGCAATTTCCGCAAGCCGCTGGTGGTGATGTCGCCGAAGAGCCTGTTGCGCCATCCGCAGGCGGTGTCCTCGGTGGAGGATCTCATCAAGGGCCACTTCCGCGAGGTGCTGTACGAGAAGGAGGAGCTTCCGGCCGGGCGCGTCAGGCGCATCGTGTTCTGCTCGGGGAAGATCTACTACGAGCTGCTCGCCGAGCGCACCAGGCGCAAGCTCGACCACACGGCGCTGGTCCGGATCGAGCAGCTCTACCCGTTCCCGCGCGAGCAGGTGAGCACCGTATTCGCCCAGTACCCGAAAGCCCGGGAGGTGTTCTGGGTGCAGGAGGAGCCCAAGAACATGGGCGCGTGGGATTTCGTGACCCACCGCTTCCGCGAGCTGGCGGGGAGCCGCCAGCCCGAATTCATCGGGCGGCGCGCTGCGGCGGCCCCGGCCACCGGCTCGCACCGCGTGCACGACGAGGAGCAGCACCGGCTCGTGGCCCAGGCGCTCGCCTGAGGGGCCGCTGGCACGGCCCTGGCGGAACGCCGCCGATCGGCCGGTGCCGCCTTGGGTCTCCCGCAGGGGGGAGGTCGCGGCGCCGGATCACCCCCCGGGGCCCACAGCGTTGACCGCGAGGATGTGTCCATGCAGATCGATGTGCAGGTGCCCGCCATGGGCGAATCCATCACCGAGGCCACCGTGGCCGCCTGGCACAAGCAGGCCGGCGACGCGGTGCAGGAGGGCGATATCCTCGTCGAGCTGGAGACGGACAAGGTGATGGTCGAGGTGCCCGCGACCAAGGCCGGCATCCTGCGCGACATCCTGAAGCCGAGCGGCGAGGTGGTGCACGTCGGCGACCTGCTGGCCCGCATCGACACCGATGGCGCCGGGGCGCGGGCCGCGGCCCCCGCCGCCCAAGCATCGGCGCCGCGGGCAACTCCGCCGGATCAGCCGCAGGCCGCCCCTACCACGGCAGCGGCGGGGCCGCGCAACGAGGCCCTGCCGCCCGCCGTGCAGCGCATGGTGGCCGAGCACGGGCTGGACGCGGCCCAGATCGAGGGCACGGGTCGCCGCGGCCAGGTGACGAAGGAAGACGTGGTGCGCCACCTGGAGCGCGCCGCGACCACGACCGCCATCGCACCGGCG
>JACQKK010000095.1 GCA_016204605.1 Candidatus Lambdaproteobacteria bacterium | reverse complement strand
TCCCCGCAGCGCCGCCTTGGCCCCGTAGTACTTCCACAAGTGGCTGGTCTGGATCAACGGAGGGCTCCTGGTGGGGCCGGGCACAGGGGGGCGCCGCGGTGGCTGCGCGCCGGCCTGCCGGCCGTGGGCTGATGCGCGGGGCAACCCGGGGTTCGGCCAGAGAGCGCGCGCTAGGGATTCAACTTGGAGATCTCGCCGCGCCACACGTTGGAGGGATAGAACGTCACCACCCGCCGGGGGGAGATTTCGTGGACTTCCTTGGTCTTGGGGTTGCGTCCGATGCGCGAGGACTTGCCGCGCACCTTCCACTGGCCGAACCCGCTGATCAGCACCGGCTCGCCCTGCCGCAGGGTGGACTTGATGATTTCCAGGATCTGCTCCACCTGCGCGCCCGCCTCCTCGTGCGAAAGGCCCAGCTTGAGCTCGATCGAGTGCACGATATCGGCTTTGACCATCTGGCCTCACCCTGGCTTGTGGAGTCGCGCCGCCGTCGCGCGGTCGTCGCGCCAATGCCGGGCGATTATGCGGAATCGCCGCGGAGCCTGTCAAGGGCCGGGTTCCCCCTGGCCCTGCGGCCTCCCACCCCGGCATCCGACCGCACCCTTCTGTTTTGCCGCGCGATTCCCTACAATGTGATACACGATTGCAGTGGGTGGCCGGGCGTCGGGCGCTGGAACGGGGTGACGCGCCGAGAGGGCGGATTCACGCGCAACGGCCCTGGCAGTGGCTCCCGGCGCGGTGCGCCCGCGGCCCCTGGGCGGGCCAGTTCGGTACGATGCGGCTGGTTCGGGACCCTGCGACCGGTGCTTCAGGGCAGCCCTGCCACGCGGTGCAACTCCTTGACGGTGCAACGAGCCATGAGCGATTCGGCGTTCCCGATCCGGCTGGCCGAGCGGATGTCGCATCTGCCCGACTACATCTTCGAGCGGCTGAACAAGATCCGCCATAAGCTGCGCCAGGAAGGCGTGGACATCATCGACATGTCCATGGGCAACCCGCGCGATCCTACCCCCGAGCCCATCGTCGAGAAGCTGGCCCAGGTGGCGCGCGACCCGCGTAACCACCGCTATTCGATGGCCGCCGGCATCTACAACCTGCGCAACGAGCTGCGGAAGTATTACGAGGCGCAATACGGCGTGGCGCTCGATCCGGAGCACGAGATCATCGGCACCATCGGCTCGAAGGAGGGCTTCTCCCACCTCACGCTCGCGCTGCTGGGGCCGGGGGAGCGGGCGATCGTGCCCTCGCCCGCGTACCCGATCCACTCCTACGGCGTGGTGCTGGCGGGGGGCGAGCCGGTGCCGCTCAACATCGAGGACGACGAGGCCTACCTGCGCAACCTGAACGACTATTGCGCGCGGGCCAACCCCAAGCCCAAGGTGGTGTTCCTGAACTACCCCCACAATCCCACCGCCAAGTGCGTCGAGCTGAGCTTTTTCGACGAGATCGTCCAGCTGGCGAAGAAGCACCAGTTCATCGTGGTGCACGACCTCGCTTACGGCCGCATCACGTTCGAGGGCTATGTGGCCCCGAGCTTCCTCCAGGCCAAGGATGCGCTGCGGGTGGGCTGCGAGTTCGGCACCATGTCGAAGACCTACAACATGGCCGGCTGGCGTATCGGGTACGCCCTGGGCAACCGGGAGGTCATCGGCGCCCTCGGCCGCATCAAGGGCTACTACGACTACGGCATCTTCCAGGCCGTGCAGATCGCGGCGATCATTGCGCTCCGCCACTGCGAGCCGTACGTGGCGGAGCAGGTGGCGCTCTACCAGCGGCGGCGGGACATCGTCGTGCAGAGCCTGCGCCAGGCGGGCTGGCAGGTGAGCGCCCCCATGGGCGGCATGTTCGTCTGGGTCAAGCTCCCCGAACCGTTCGCCAAGGAAGGCAGCGAAGCGTTCGCCATGCGCGCCATCGAGGAAGCGCATGTGGTGGTCTCCCCCGGCGTGGCCTTCGGCCCCGAGGGCGAGGGCAACCTGCGCATGGCGATCGTCGAAAACGAGAAACGGCTGCGGCAGGCGATGCGAAGCTTCCGCCAGGCGTTCTCGCTCCACCAGCCACTCAGGCAGGCGCTCTGAAGCCGGTCCCGCGCCGGGCATCCCTGCCGCGGCCGGGCCGCCATGGCACGTCGCCCCCCTGGGCGACCCTTCCGGGCTGTTCCTGCAAGCGCCAATGACCTCCCGCGCGAGTTGCGCGGGCTTGCGAGGCCCCATGAAAAAGCGTTCGTCTCCCGACCTGCTGGTACCCCTGCCGTTCCGCACTGGAGAACCCGCGCCGGGCAACCGGCTCCAGCTCGGCGAAATGGGAGCCGCGCTGCAGGAATTGGCCCGCGCGGGAGCGCCCCTGCCGACCGGCTTCATTCTCCCGGTGGGCCTCGGCGCGCTCGTGCTGGAAGAGCGCAACGGCGTGCCGGAGGCGCTGGGAGAGGCGATCGAGACGGGGCTGAGCCAGCTCGAAGCATGGGCGGGCCGGCGGCTGGGCGACCCCCAGGCGCCCCTGCTGGTCTCCGTGCGCGCCAGCGCGCCCGCCGCGGTGCCGATGGCCATGCCCGCCGTGCTCAATCTCGGCCTGAGCGAAGCCGTGGTGCGCACGCTGATCGCCGCCGAGCGGGAGCCGCGCCAGGTGTGGGACGCCTACGCGCGCTTCCTGCGCGGCTACGGGGAGCATGTGCTCAAGCTGGAGCCGGGCGGGTTCGAGGAGATGCTGGAGCCGCTCGTCGAGCGCCACTCGGCCGAGGGCGTCTATCAGCTCGACGCCGCCGCCCTCGAGCAGCTCGCCGGGGCCTACCTGGAGCGCCTGCGTGGCGCGAACGGCGCCAAGCTGCCCGCGGAGCCGCGCGAGCAGCTCACCCAGGCCCTGCTGGCGGGCTTCAGGGCGTGGAACCACTCGCGGGCGGTCGCCCACCGCCACGCGCGCAGCCTGGACGGCCTGCGCGGCACGGCGATGGTGGTGCAGACCATGGCGTGGGGCACGGGCAAGAGCGGCTGCGGCGCGGGCCACCTGTTCAGCCGCGTGCCCGCCGACGGCGAGAAGCGCCTCTACGGCCGGTACCTGCCCGCGGCCCAGGGGCCGGACCTGACCGCCGGGGAGCGGATGCCCGACTCGCTCGATGCCCTCAAGAAACGCGATGGCGCCCTGTGGCAGCAGCTCGACCAATGGGCCACCACCCTCGAACGCCAGTTCCAGGATGCGGTCGAGGTGCAGTTCACGGTCGAGGACACCCGGCTTTACCTGCTGAGCGTCAAGTCGGCCCGCCGATCGGCCCAGGCCGCCCTGCGCGTGGCGCTGGACCTGGTCGAGGAGGGCATCGGCGATGAGCGCCACGCGCTCCGCCACCTGGACCCGAAGCTGGTGGACCACCATCTGCATCCGGTGCTGGACAAGTCCTCGCACCCGACGCTGCTGGTGAAGGGGCTGCCGGCCTCGCCGGGCTCCGCGGTGGGACAGGTGGTGTTCTTCGCGGAGCACGCGGAGGAGCTGCACAACCAGGGCCTCGAGACGATCCTGGTGCGCCACGAGACCACCCCCGAGGACATCAACGGGCTGAAGGTGGCCTGCGGCATTCTTACGGCCACGGGCGGCCTCACCTCCCACGCCGCGGTGGTGGCGCGGGGGATGGGCAAGTGCTGCGTGGTCGGCGCCACCGACGTCTCGATCAACTACCACATCAACGAGATGACCATCGGCGAGGTCACGGTGAAGCGGCTCGACTGGGTGAGCCTCGACGGCAACACGGGCGAGGTGTTCCTGGGCAAGCTTCCGCAGATCGCGCCCACGCTCCAGGGCGGGCTGGCCAAGGTGCTGGGCTGGGCCGACAAGCAGCGCCGGATGGGCGTGCGCGCCAACGCCGACACCCCGGAGGACGCCCGCCGTGCCGTCGAGCTGGGCGCCGAGGGCATCGGGCTCTGCCGCACCGAGCACATGTTCTTTGCGCTGGAGCGCATTCCCATCTTCCGCAAGATGATCCTGGCCGTGGACGAGGTGGGGCGGGCGGCGGCGCTGGCGGAGCTGCTGCCGCTGCAGCGCAAGGACTTCATGGACATCCTGCGGGTGATGGCGGGCCGCCCGGTGACGATCCGCCTGCTCGATCCGCCGCTCAACGAGTTCCTCCCGCGCGGCATCCGCTCCCAGACGCGCATGGCCAAGGCCATGGGCATCCCGCTCGAGGTGATCCAGCGCCGCACCGAGGTGCTCACCGAGGCCAACCCGATGCTCGGCCACCGCGGCTGCCGGCTGGCCATCACCTATCCCGAGATCTACCAGATGCAGGTGCGGGCCATCGTCGAGGCGGCCTGCATCGTGATGAAGGAAGGCGTCCCGGTGCAGCCCGAGATCATGGTGCCGCTCGTCAGCACCACCCGCGAGCTGGAGGTGATCCGCGAGATGATCGAGGAGCTGGCCAGGCGCGTGATGGCGGAGCTGGGCGAGACCTTCCCCCTGCGTATCGGCACGATGATCGAGACGCCCCGGGCGGCGGTCGTCTCGCGGGCCATTGCCCCCCACGCGGATTTCTACTCGTTCGGCACCAACGACCTCACCCAGATGACCTACGGCTTCTCCCGCGACGACACCGGCATCTTCATGCCGAGCTATCTCGAGCGCGGCATCCTCGATACCGACCCGTTCATCGAGCTGGATCAGGAAGGCGTGGGCGCGCTGGTCAAGTGGGCCGTCGAGCAGGGGCGCGAGGTCAACCCGGAGCTCAAGATCGGCATCTGCGGC
>JACQKK010000109.1 GCA_016204605.1 Candidatus Lambdaproteobacteria bacterium | reverse complement strand
GGCACCCCGAGGCTGGGAGGGGGGTCCCGACTCAATCCATATTGGAGCGAAGGTACTGGATTGGCCAGGGGTGGTCGAAGCCGAGCGCCTTGGCGGCCTGCAACGGCCAGTGGGGGTTGGACATCAGCATGCGCCCCATCACGATCAGGTCGGCCTGCCCGCGGGCCAGGATGGCCTCGGCCTGTTCCGGCGTGCGGATCAGCCCTACCGCGCCCGTCGCCATGCCGGTCTCGCGGCGGATCGCCTCCGCGAACGGCACCTGGAAGCCTGGGGTGGCGGGGATCTTCTGCCGGGGGTCGTTGCCGCCGCTGGAGCAGTCGATCAGGTCCACGTCGCCGCGGGCCTTGAGCAGGCGGGCCAGGGCGAGGGACTGCTCCAGCTCCCAGCCGCCCTCCACCCAGTCGGTCGAGGAGATGCGCACGAACAGCGGCAGACTGGCGGGCCACACCGCCCGCACGGCATCGAGCACCTCCAGTAGCAGCCGCGCCCGGTTCTCCAGCGACCCCCCGTAGCGGTCCGTGCGCCGGTTGGAGAGCGGGGAGAGAAACTCCTGGATCAGGTAGCCGTGGGCGGCGTGAACCTCGACGATGCGGAAGCCGGCATCCAGCGCCCGCCGCGCCGAGGCCGCGAAGGCCGCCGTGACCTCGGCGATATGCCGCGCGGTCATGGCGATGGGCGTGGGGTGGCTCGGCTCGAACGGGATCGGCGAGGGCGCGATGGTCTCCCAGCCGCCCTCCTCGGGCCGGAGCGGCGCGCGGCCCTCCCAAGGCGTTCGGCACGAGGCCTTCCGCCCGGCATGGGCGAGCTGGATGGCCGGCACCGCCCCCTGCGCCGAGAGGAACGCGCAGATGCGGGCGAACGCCTCCTGCTGCGCGTCGTTGTAGAGACCGAGGCACCCGGGCGTGATCCGACCGCGCGCCTCGACGGCGGTGGCCTCGGTGGAAATGATCCCCGTCCCACCCACGGCGCGGGCGCCCAGGTGCACCAGGTGCCAGTCGTTGGGCAGCCCCTCCCTGGCCGAATACTCGCACATCGGCGAGAGCATGATCCGATTGCGGGCGGTGACCGAGCGGAAGATGATCGGGCGGAACAGGTGCGGCGCCGCTTCGGGGCGCTGCGCGGGCAGGACGGATGGGGTCATGGCGTGGCTTTCGATTTGGGCGAATTGGATTGCGGCGGAATCGCCGGGAACCGCGCCCCGCAAGGCTATCCCGGTGACAGTGCGTTTGAGGTGATAGGGGAACGGACGACCGCCAGTGCAGGTCGGGAACTCCGTCTGGGAACCATGCGCCGGCAACGCGACAGCCCGCCGGCGACTGATCAGGCCGGCCGGAGCAGCCGCGTCAGCTCGCGCACGTCGCCGAGCGTCTCCAGCGAGGCGATGGCGGCGATGGCGGCCCCGGCCTTGTCCGTGCCGATGACAGGCTCGGCGAGCGTGTGGAACTTGGCCTCCAGCGCCTGGTCGCCGAGCGGCCGCGTGGCATCGCCCAGCGGCACCAGCACCTCGACCCGGCGGGAGCCTCCTCCGCGCAGGTGCACCGTGACGGCCGCGGGCCGGCCCTCAGGGAAGCGCCGGTCGTAATCGGCGCTGGCGGTGACCTGCGTGTGCGCCGCCAGGGCCAGCACGTCCGTCGCCTGCCAGCGGCCGTGCTCGAACTGGTCGGGGTCGAGCCGCCCGTCCAGCAGCGCCATGGCCACGCAGCAGGGCAGGCTGTGGTCGGCGGTCTCCCGGTTGGCCGGCTTGAACTTGGCCGGGTCGGCCGTGCGCTCCATCTCCTCCGTGCGGATCTCGATGCCGACCCTGTCGATGGCAGTCTTCTCGCCCTTGAGGGCATCGTGAAGCTGGATGGCCGCCTCGACCGGCCCTTGCAGCGCGAACTGCGCCGGGTAGCGCTTGATGCTCACCCCGTCGATCCAGTACCGCTCGCGGGTGGTATCGAGGAAGGGCTGGGTCGGCCCGGCTTGCGAGGGCACCTTCTGGTACAGCCACTCCAGCACCTCGAGCGGCCCGGTGAAGCCCTTGGCGGCGAGCCGGGTCGAGAGCACGCATTCCATCGCCGTGGCCGGGAAGCCCAAGGCCTTGGCCATGCTGAGCCGACCCTTCGAGATCACCCCCAGGGTCAGGTGGCGGGCCCCTCCCAGCGCCACGGCGTGGGCCAGCCGCGCCGGCGGTAGCCGCCAGAGCTTGCCCAGCGTCAGCGGGGCCGCGAACCCCGCCGCGCTGACGTGATGCAACTGGAGCCTGGTCAGCGAGAAGGCGCTGGCCAGCCGGAGCTGCGTCTCGTATCCGGCGAGCACCGCCTCGATTAGGTGGGTGCCGGGGGCGCCCTGGGCCTCGGCGGCGGCCAGCGCCAGCGGGATGTTCTCGCTGGGGTGGCAGACGTCCTTGTCCCAGGCCACATCCATGAAGTCCAGGTAGCGGGCCAGCACGCCGTTGACGAACGCCGCCGCCTCCAGCGAGGTCGGCGCCGCGCTGCCGAGGATGGTCGCCCCCTCGCCGCCCGGGTACTGCTCCCGCACCACCTCTTCGGCGATGCGGGCGGGCTCGCACCCCACGGCGCCCAGGGCGCAGCCCAGCGTGTCGAGCACCAGCCGCTTGAGGGCGCGCAGGGAAGCTTCGGGCACCTCCTCGCACCGGATGCCGGCCACGAACGCGCCGAGCTGCTCTGCCAGGGTCATGGTGAGCTGCCTCCGTCGATGTTGTTTCCGTTCGACCGCGGACATGCAGGTTTCATGTCGGCGCATGTGAAATGTCGCCCAGTGCCGTACCTGCCCCCTGCGTGACCAGCAACTGCGCCGGCGGTCGGATGCAGTTCGACCCTATGGCCTCAGCCGGGATCGATAGCGACGACGCCGTGCCACGGCGCCTCACCCTGTCCCGCCTTCGGCGGGCCCGCCCCTCTCCCGCGTCCGGGAGAGGGGCCAGATCAAAGGGTCGTTTGAGCAGGAGCCCCCCTCTCCCCGATGCGGGAGAGGGGACGGGGGTGAGGGGGCGCCCAGCTCACTCCTCCGCCAGCGCCAGCAGCCACTCCGGCGGCAGCCGCAGCCAGACCCGGTCGTCGGGACGGAAGTCGGTCTGCGCGCTCTGCACCCGCAGCGGGAGGCCCGCGCAATCGACCACGTACAGCGTCAGGTTGCCCAGGAACACGGCCTCGGTCACCGACCCCGCCAGCACGTTTTCGCCGGATGGGGCTTGGCCGGCGATCTCCACCTTCTCGGGCCGGATCGCCAGCGTAAGGGGCTGGCCGGGCCGGCCGCACGCGAGCGGACTCGCCGAGTGCAGGTGCTGCCCGTTCGCGAGGGCGACGACGGCCCGGCCCTCTTGCTCCCCCGCCGGCACGGCGGCGAGGAAGTTGGCATCGCCCAGGAAGGCCATCGCGAAGCGCGTGGTGGGGTACTCGTAGACGGCGCGGGGCGGCCCCTCCTGGAGAATCCGGCCGTTGTGCATCAGCGCGATCCGGTCGGCGATGACCATGGCCTCGGTCTGGTCGTGGGTCACGAACACGGCCGTGAGCCCGAGCCGCTTGACGAGCTGGCGCAGCTCGTGGCGCATCTCCTCGCGCAGCTTCAGGTCCAGGTTGCTGAGCGGCTCGTCGAACAGCAGCACGGCCGCCTCGACCACCAGGCTCCGCGCCAGCGCCACCCGCTGCTGCTGCCCCCCGCTCAGGGTGCCCGGATAGCGCGCGTGGAGCTGCTCGAGCCCCACCGTGGCCAGGATGCGCGAGACGCGCGCGTCGATCTCCGCCCGCGGCAGGCGCTTGACACGCAGGCCGTAGGCCACGTTCTCCCTGACGGTCAGGTGCGGCCAGAGGGCGTAGGACTGGAACACCAGCCCGATCCCCCGCCGCTCCGGGGGCTCCACGATGCCCTGCTGCGAGGAATAGACCGTCCGGCCGCCGATGGTGATCGTGCCGGAAGTGGGCGCCTCAAGGCCGGCGATGCAGCGCAGGGTGGTCGTCTTGCCGCAGCCGCTCGGCCCGAGCAGCGCCACGATCTCGCCGGCCTTCACGCGCAGGTCGATGCCGTCGACCGCAAGGTGGCCGTCGAAGCTCTTGCGCAGCCCTGCGATGACGACGTGATCCATGCCATCCGCCCTGCCGGAAGGTTGCGCGGCCCCGGGCTACCAGGCGACCCTGCCCCCGAGCCTGAACACGAAGTAGACCAGCACGAATGTGATCGCCGTCTGGATGATCGAGTACGCGAAGGCCACCATGGCACCGTACATGTCCAGCGAGTTCCACACCACCACGGAAAGGGTGATCGAGCGCGAGGAATACAGCAGCACCGTCGCCGTGACCTCGTTCAACACGAAGATGAACAGCAGGATCCACGAGGAGAGCATGCCGCGGCCGACCAGCGGGAAGATGATGCCGCCCAGCCGGCGCACCATCCCTGCCCCCAGCACTTGCGCCGCCTCATCCAGCTCGGCGGAGATCTGCAGCAGGCTGTTGCCGGTGACCCGCACGGCATGGACCAGGAAGCGACCCATGTAGGCGATCAGCAGCACCCACAGCGTGCCCCAGATGCCGAACGGCAGGTTCACGTAGGCCCAGAGCATGCCCACCCCCAGCACCATGCCGGGGATGGCGATCGGCATCGCGCTGATGTAGTCGAGCAGCCCCCGCCCCGACACCCGCGTGCGGTGCACGGTGTAGGTCACGATCAGGCCGAGCAGCGTCGTCAGCGTGGCCGCGCCGATGCCCAGCACGAGGCTGTTGCGGAACGCCAGCAGGCTGTCGGCATCGAGCATTTGCCGGTAGTTGGCCAGCGTCAGCAGGGACCAGCTCAGCCGGGGGCTGATGTAGCGCAGGAACGAGCCATACAGCAGCGCCGCCAGCGGCAGGCCGATTGTGGCCAGCAGATACAGTGCTAGCGTCCAGGGGGCCAGCGGGCGGAACCAGCCGAGCTTGACCGAGCGCGTGCTGTGGGGCTTCCCGCCCACCGTGACGTAGCGGCTCGCCACCCGCGTCATGCGGCGGTAGACGAAGATGCCGCTCAAGGTGACGACCAGCAGCATCGTGCCGGCGCTCGCGGCCAGGTTCGGGTTGACCGGCTCGTACACGAGCCAGAAGTAGATTTCCGAGGGGATGGTGCGGATGCCGCTCTGCCGCCCGAGCAGGGTCGGCACGGCGAAGTTCTCCGCGGCCAGGGTGAAGATCATCAGCGCCGTGGCGAAGATGGCCGGCGCCAGCATGGGCAACAGGATGCGGCGGATGGTCTCGAAGCTGCCGCTGCCGAGCACGGTGGCCGCCTCCTCGACGTCGGCGCCGATGGCGCGCATCGGCCCGAGCAGGTACAGGAAGGCGAACGGCGCGTAGTGCACCGTCAGCACGAACACGATGCCCGCGAACGAGTACACGTTCGCCAGCGACCCCGCCCCGCCGAGCTGCTGCCAGACCACGTTGATGAAGCCCACCCGCGGCGCCGCCATGGCCGTGAAGGCCAGCGCCAGCATCAGCGGCGAAAGGTAGACTGGGATCACCAGCAGGTTCTCCCACAGCCCGGCACGGGGGAGATCGGTGCGGGTCACCAGCCACGCCAGCAGCGTGCCCACCACCACGCTCAGCGCGCCCACCCAGGCGCCGATCGCCAGCGTGGTCAGCAGGGGCACGACGAAGGTCGAGGTGGCATAGATCGTGGCGAGGTTGCCCGCGGTGAGATGGCCGCCGGGCACGCGGGGCGCCTCGCTCCAGAGCGCCCCGAAGAACAGGAAGCCCACCGGCACGAGCACCAGCATCGTCACCAGCGCCATCAGGGCGAGCACCAGCAGCCGGTGGCTGCGCCGCACGGCCGGATCGAACAGGGCCGACCTCGCCCGGACGGCGAATCCCTCCCTGGCCAGTTCCATGGCGCGCGCGCTCCGCTGCCGATCGTCCGGGGTCTCCCCTGCGCCGTCCGGCTGCGCAGGTCCTGCGCCACTGTGGCCGCGCCACTGTGCCCGTGTCACCGGGCGGCCCGCCCGCGGCCGCAAGCCACTCCCGACGCCGGTGCGCAGCTTGCGGCCGAGTCTGCGCCTACTGGCCGAACACGTCCTTGAACTGCGTGTTCATGCCCTTCAGCGCTTTCTCCATCTTGTCCCAGTCCGTCGGATAGTAATCGCCGGGCAGCCGGTACCAGGACTCCTTGGCGTACTTGCGGCGGTCGGTGGCCTGCTTGCTCATGGGCGCGAGCCCGGTGGAGTTGACCCACGCGGACTGCCCATGGGGCGAAAGCGACCAGGCCACGAACAGCTTCGCCGCATCCGGGTGCGCGGCCTTGCTCGAGATGCCCATCAGGTAGGAGATGGCCAGCCCGGGCTCGGGAAACGTCCAGCGGATCGGCGCCTTTTGCAGCCAGCGCGTGGCGACCGCCGTATCGGCCGTCACGTGGGGCGCGTACACGCACTCGCCCGCGGCCAGGCGATCCGCCAGTGGACCGGCTCCGCTGAAGATCGACGGCTCCAGGTTTTCCTTGAGATCCTTCCAGGACTGAATGCCGTAGGTCGTGAGCAGATAGTAGTAGGGCAACTGGGCCGAGCCCCCCGCGCGCACGTGCACCATGCACGAGCGCCCTTTGAACGGCGCCTTGGCGATCTGATCCCAGGTCTTCACGCTTTCCAGCCACTTCTGCTCCGCGGGCGTCACCTCCTTGGTGTTCCAGGCGAAGCCGAGCGTGGCCAGCCCGATCCCGTACCAGTAGCCCGACCGCTTCCAGTGGGCCGGCACCAGGGCGTCGTTCGGCGGCGTCCAGTTCAGCAGCAGCCCCTCCTTCGAGATCTTGTCGGCGAAAGGCGGGCTGCTGTTCATCCACACGTCGGCGCCAGCCTGCCCGGCGCGCCACTCGCTCGTGAACCGCGTCTGGAGCGGCCCGCCGGAGGCCATGTAGGTGTCGATCTTGATGCAGGGGAAGGTCTTGGTGAACGACGCGATCAGATCCGCCAGCTTCCCGCGGAAGACCAGGTGGTACAGCATCAGCTTGCCATCCTTGCAGGCCGCCTCGACGAGGCCCGCGGGCAGGCCGGGGACGTTCTCGGCGACCCACTGCTTCGAGGCGTCCAGCCCGCCCGCCGCCTGCACCGCCGGCCCGGTCGCCGCCACCAGCAGCGCCGCCAGCGGCGCGGCCATCCACGCCCATGTCGCTTTCACGTTGCCCTCCTGTCGCGAAATGTATTTCCACATGGTGAACCACAGTCCGCCGCCGCGCCTTCAACATGGGCGCCGCCGGCTCGAAACCGGCCGCGCCCCAGCGGGCTTGGAGAGCGGCCGCAGCCCAGGCTCCCGGTCCGGCAGCGTGGCAACCTGCCGGCCCGGTTGCATCGCCACCCGCCTACCGCGCCACCATCTTGAGCACCTCACCCAGCCGGCCGGGCTGCTCGAAGCTGCGCAGCGCCTTCAGGAGCGAACGCGCGTCTTTCCCCAGCACCGGATCGACGAGGCCGAAGAACTTGGCCTCCATGTCGCCCCAGGACATCGGGTTCTGCGGGTGACCGAGGGCGAATTTCTGGTGCGCTTCGAGACGCTTACCCCCCTGAAGGGTGACCTCGATGTGAGCATCCGTGCGCGGCTGAACGGACTCCTCCACCTCCTCCACCTCGACCTTGGGCATGATGCTGCGGATGCGCGGGTCGTTCAGCCGCTCTGCGGTGAAGTCGGTGAAGAGCGCCTTGTGGCCGCGCAGGGCCAGCGCGACGGTGAACGGGAAGCTGAACTTGCCTTCCAGCGGCGTCTTGGGGTGCGGCTTGCTGACGGCCACCTGGGCGCCCTTGTGCACGCGCAGCTTGACGCGCTCGACCTGCTGCTCACCCACCTGGGCGGCGAGCTGGCGCGCGGCGTCCACGGCCGGGTGGGTGCCCCGGCAGCAGGCGTAGGGCTTGAAGGCGTTGTGCTCCAACATGCCCCCTTCGCTGAACTCGATGGCCGGGATGCGCCCCGAGCGGTCCTGCACCAGCGTGCCCGCGAGCCCGTTCTCCGCATCGAGCAGGTTGGTGGCGGCCTCGAACCCCTCGGCGGCGAGCTGGGCGGCGAGAATGCCGTCCATCGCAGCCTTGCCCGCATGGAACGGCTTCGACATGGTGCCGAAGGAGGCGTTGAGCCCGCCCGCCGTGGTGGCCGCGACCCCCAGCGCGTGCGCTGTGCGCTCCTCGCTCAGCCCCAGCAGCGCGCAGGCCACCGCCGCGGCCCCGAAGCGGCCCAGCACGGAGGTGGGGTGGAAGCCCTTGAGCTGGAGGTTGCGCCCCAGGCCGGTCGCGCCGCCGCTCCCCAGGCGCGCCATGACCTCGAAGCCGGTGATGAAGGCGCCCAGGATGTCGCGCTCGCTCGCGCCCAGGTGACCGCCCATGGCCAGTGCGGCAGCCCAGTTCGGCGCGCTGACGTGGCCGCCCCCCACGGTGTGGGCATCGTCGTAATCGAAGCAGTGGCTCATGGTGCCGTTGACCAGCGCGGCCACGGCCGGGGCGGACTGGCCCCCCAGCAGGATCTGCGCGCGACCCTCGGTGGCCCACGACTCCGCCACCTTGCGCGCCGTGGTGGCCGCGCCCTCCTCATGGGCGCCCAGGGCCACGCCCATCCAATCGACCAGGCACATCTTGGCCCGGTCCAGCACGTCGTCCGAGTACTGCCGGCGCGGCGCCGCGGCGATGAAGTGCGCCGCCAGCGGGCCGACCAGGTGGGATTGCGATTGCATGGCGAGTCTCCGGTTTCGGGTTGCGGGTTCAGGGGTTCAGGTTCCGGGTTCCGGGTTTCAAGCGCCTCCGTCAACAGGGGCGCGGCCCACCAACGGGGATGATACGCGGATACGTGGTGCTCCGTTGCAGGATTGCACCTGAATCCCTCCCCCTTGATGGGGGAGGTCAGGTGGGGGTGATCGTGGCCGCGCAGCCCCCACCCCGGCCCTCCCCCGCCAAGGAGGGAGGGAGATTGGCGCTAGGAATTCCTGCGCGGGGCGACCAGCGCTGTAATGCGGCCGAGTTGCCCCGACTCGTCGACGCGCCGCAGGGCCTCGAACAGGGTCTTGGTGTCGCGCCCGAGCACGGGCTCGACCAGCCCGCTGAACTTGGTCTCCATGGCGCTCCAGCTCATGGGGTTGCCGGGGTTGCCGAGGGCCAGCGGCGTATCGGCCCGCAGCGTGCGCCCGTCGCCGAGCTGCACCTCGACGAAGCCCGTGTTGAGGTCCATGTCGGGCTGCACGGCCAGCTCGGCCTTGGCGATCAGCTCCCGGATGGCGGGGTCGCGCAGGCGCTGCTCCGAGAAGTCGTGCTCGACGGCCGGGTGGCCCCTCAGCGCCAGCGCCACGCAGTAGGCCACGCTGAACTTGCCTTCGAGCGGCGTCTGCGGGTTGGGCTTCGAGGCCACGCGCTCGGTCATGGCGGAGCCCCCCACGATGATCTTGCGGATGGCCTGGCCCTTCACCTGCGCGCTCAACTGGCGCGCCGAATCCACGCAGGCATGGGTGGCCTTGCAGCAGGCGTAGGGCTTGAACGAGTTCTTCAGGAGCGCGAAGCCCTCGCTGAACTCCTTGGGGGCGATCTTCACCGAGCGGTCCTGGATCAGCGCGCCGGAGAGGCCGTTCTCCGCATCGAGCAGATGGGTGGCCGCCTCGAAGCCCGCTGCGGCAAGCTGTCCCGCCAGGATGCCGTCGAGCGCGGCCTTGCCCGGGTGGAACGGCTTCGACATGGTGCCGAAGGAGGCGTTGAGCCCCCCCGCCGTGGTCGCCGCCACCCCGAGCGCGTGCGCGGTGCGCTCGGCGTCGAGCCCCAGCAGGGCGCAGGTGACCGCCGCCGCCGCGAAGCGCCCGAAGATCGAGCTCGGGTGGAAGCCGATGAACTGGAGCTTGCGCCCGACCCCGCCCGCCCCCAGCCGCGCCGAGACCTCGAAGCCGGTGATGAAGGCGGCCAGCGCCTCCCCGCCGCTCTTGCCCAGCTCCTCGGCCATGGCCAGCGCGGCGGCCCAGGTGGGGCCGCTGATGTGGCCCCCGCCCTCGGTGTGGGTATCGTCGTAGTCCATGCAGTGGGCCATGGTGCCGTTGACCAGGGCCGCCGCCGCCGGCGCCACGGCCGGGCCGAGCAGGATATGGGCCTTGCCTTGGGTGCCCCAGCTTTCCGCCGTGCGCCGGACGGCCACCGCCGGCGGCTCGTTGACGGCGCCCAGGGCCACGCCCATCCAATCCACCAGGCACATCTTGGCCGCGTCGATCACTTCCGGCGCGTGCTTCCGGCCGGCCGTGGCCGCGATGAAGCGGGCCGCCGCGTCGCCGATGGGGGTCGCTTGCTGCATGGGGTT
>JACQKK010000001.1 GCA_016204605.1 Candidatus Lambdaproteobacteria bacterium | reverse complement strand
TCGAGCCACACCTCTTCCAGGCGCCAGCCGTTGGAGATGCTGGTGTGGGGCACCCAGTTCTTCACGTAGGGATAGTGCGCGTAGTAGTCGTTCCGGTAGGCGAGATACGGCCGCGCCACCTCCGTCTGAAGCTGCCGGTCGATCTCGGTCACCAGTGCCCGGCGCTTCGCCACGTCCATGAGCTGGGACTGGGCATCCATCTTCGCCGTGACCTCGATGTTGCAGTAGTCGGAGTAGTTGCGCTCGCTGCCGCAGGCGTAGGTCTCGTAGAGCACGGCATCGGCATCGTCGATGGCCACGGCCGTCTCGTTGATGGCGAACACGAAATCGCGTCGGGCCACCATGCCGTACCAGTTGGCACGCTCGACCAGGTGCAGCTCGGCCTCGATGCCCACCTGCTTGAGCTCGGCGGCGGCCCAGGCGGCCGAGAGCTGCGAGCTCACGATGCTGCGCGAGCTGAGCTTGACCCGGAAGGGGTTGGCGGTCGTATAGCCCAGCTCGGCCAGGATGCGCCGCGCCTCGGCCTTGTTAGTGGCCGGGTCGCCGAAGCCGGGCAGGCCGGCCCGCTCCTCGGCTGTCATGCCCCACACCCCCTGGGGCCGCGGGATGAACGCCGTGCCCGGCTGGGCGCCGTTCTGGAACACCGACCGGATGAGGGCGTCGCGATCCATCGCCAGGCTGACGGCCAGCCGCAGGCGGGGATTGGTGAAGGGCCCGCGCTTGGTGTTGACGATCAGGTTGATCGTGGCGTTGCTCGTGCGCGGCGCGAAAGCCACCCCCACGTTGGCTGCCTTGAGGGCCTCATACATGGGCCCAGGGGTGGCCAGCGGCGGCAGCGCATCCACCTGTCTGGCGATCAGGGCGGCCTGCTCCGCGGATTGGTTCGAGAACAGCACATAGGTGACGCCATCCAGGAAGGGCCGCCCCCGCTTGAAGTAGGCCGGGTTACGCTCGATCTCGATCTTCTGGTTGGGCTCGTACCGCTTCAGCTTGAACGGGCCCGTGCCCAGCGCCTTGGTGCGGAGCTGCGCGGCGGGCATGTGGGCCGGCACCACCGGCGAGAATCCTGCCGCCAGCATCGAAAGCAGGGAGGGCTGCGGGCGCTTGAGCCTGAACGCCACCGCGTGGTCGCCTGCGGTGACGATCTCGGCCACGTTGACGTACCAGTTGCGGCGGGGGTTGAGCTTCAGCCCGCCGCGCTTCACCCCGCGCACCACATCGAAGGTGTGCTTCACGTCGGCGCTCGTGAACGGCTTGCCATCGTGCCACGCCACGTCCTTGCGCAGCGTGAAGCGGAGCTCCGTGCCGTCCGCGCTCCAGTCCCAGCGCTCGGCGAGATCGGCGACGATCGATTCGGGGCGCTCCCGGGGATCGAGCGAGTCGAACGTCACGACGTTGTTCGTCATCGGGGCGACCACCGTGGCGGTGCCGCTGATGGCCGTCTCCAGGATGGAAAGATCGACGAGCTGCCCGCGCAGCGACCAGTGCAGAATACCCCCATACTTCTGGGCCTGCGCCGGGGTCGTCGCGCCCAGGGCGAAGCAGAGCGGCAGGGAGAATACGAGCGCGAGATTGCGAGCGTGGCGGTGCATGACTGCCCTCCTGGGTTGTGTGCGCTCCCGGTCACCCCAGCCGGGAACGTTGCCCTCTGCGCCCCCCATGACCAAGGGCCGCGTGCGCCGGCGTCACGCCACGACGCTTCGGCGCAGCCGGCGTCTCACTTGTCGAGCCACACCTCCTGCAGGCGCCAGCCGTTGTAGATGCTGGTGTGCGGGAGCCAGTTCTTCACGTAGGGCTGATGGGGATAGTAGCCCTTGCGATAGATCAGATACGGTCGCGCGACTTCCCGCTGCAGGGTCATGTCGATCTCGCGCACCATCTGCAGGCGCCTGCCGGTATCGGTTTCCAGCGATTGCGCGTCGAAGCGCTTCTCCAGCCCCGGGTTGCAGTAGTCGGAGTAGTTGCGGGACGAGCCGCAGGCGTAAGTCTCGTAGAGCACGGCGTCGGGATCGTCGACGCCGATGGCCGTCGAGTTGATGCCCAACTGAAACTCCCTGCGGGCGATCTTGCCGTACCATACGGCGGTATCGACGTGCTCAAGCTCCGCGCGCACGCCCACTTCCTTGAGCTGGCCGATGGCCCAGGTGGCCGCCCCGACATGGAGGGCCTCGTTGCGCGTGGAAATCTTGATCTGCAACGGACGGCTCGGCCCGTAGCCGGCCTGGGCCAGCAGGCGCCGCGCTTCGGACTTGTCCGAGGCCGGGTCGCCATAGCCCGGCAGCGTCTGGAGCTGATCCGGCAGCAGGCCCCAGTGACCATGCGGAGCGGGGATCAGCGCGCCCCCGGGCACCGCGCCGCCCTGGTACACCGAGCGGATCAGGGCGCTGCGCTCCATGGCCAGGTTCACCGCCTGGCGCAGCCGCAGATCGTTGAACGGCGGTTTCTTGGTGTTGACGATGATGTTCACCGTGGCGTTGCTCACCATCTCGACGAACTTGAGCCGGGGATCGGCGGCGCTGAGCCGCTCATAGACGGGCTTGATCGCGGTGTTGATGTTGCCCGTATCCACCTGCCTGGCGAGCAGCGCGGCCTCCTGCGCCTTGGGATCGCGGATGATATGGAAGATGGCCCCATCGAGGTACGGACGGCCCTGCACATGGTAGGCGGGATTCTTCACCAGCTCGACCTGCCGCTCCGGGACGTACTGTTTCAGCCTGAACGGCCCGGTGCCGACGGCGGTCTTGCGCAGCTCCACCGGCGAGACGTGGGCCGGGTACACGGGCGAATACCCGCCCGCGAGCATCGCCAGGATCGACGGCTGGGGGCGACCCAGCTTGAACGTGACCTCGCGATCGCCGCCGGTCACGATCTCCCTGATGTTGTAATACCAGCCCTTGCGGGGATTGAGCTTGAGCCCGCCCCGCGTGGCGCCGCGCACCACATCGAAGGTGTGCTTCACGTCGCCGCCGGTGAGCGGCCTGCCGTCGTGCCAGATCACGTCCTGCCGCAGCCGGAAGGTCAGCTCGCGCCCGTCGGCGCTCCAACGCCAGCTCTCGGCCAGCTCCGGCACGATGGTTTCGAGGGTCTCCAGCCGCTGGAAGACGTCGAACACCACCAGGTTGCTGTAGACGGGCGCCATCGCCGAGACGGTGTCGAGCACCGCGGTCTCATGGATGGAGAGGTCGGGCGGACTGTTGCGCAGCGTGTTGTGCAATACGCCGCCGTACTTCTGAGCCTGCACGTCGGTCGTCGCGCACAAGCCGATCCCCAGCACCATCACCACCATCAGCACGCGTTGCATACGGAGCCCCGCTGAAGCGTCGAAAGTCGCATGGCGCCCGGTCGCCCGAGGTCGCGGGCCCGACGCCGGTGTGGGTCCCCATCTATCCCAACCGTGCCGGTTGTCAACGACGCGGCGCGGCTGTGGACCCATCCCTTCCGCCGCCGGTAGGGAGCCCAGGCCGGCCGCGCGGTCACTCCCCGTCCATCATGCGCTTGCCGATGTAGTTGCGCACGACCTCGACGCTGCCGCCGCCGAGCATGTGGGCGCGGATCTCCCGGAACAGCACCTCGATGCGGCTGCCCGAGGAGAAGCCGTTGGCCCCGCAGATCTGGAGCGCCTGGTGGGCCACCTCGAAGGCGGCCTCCGCTGCGAAGGTCTTGGCCATCGAGGCCTCGAGGGCGGCATCCTGACCATCGGAGAACTTGCGGGCGGCGAGATAGACCAGCAGGCGCGCCGCCGCCAGCTTCATGCCCATGTCGGCGAGCTTCCAGCGGATGCCCTGGAAATCGCCGATCCGGCGCCCGAACTGCTTGCGCATGCGCGCATAGGAGAGCCCCTCCTCGAGCGCCGCCTGGCCCTGGCCCACGCAGAACATGGCGTTGTGGATGCGCTCGCCGTTGAAGGAGTTGATGAGCTGCTTGAACTGGCCGGGCCGGGTCAGGATGTGCGTCGCCGGCACGCGGCAGTCCTCGAAGAGGATTTCGGCCCGGGGAATGGCCCGCAGCCCCATCATTTCCAGCGTGCGCCCATAGCGCAGGCCGGGCGTATCGCGGTGGAGCAGCACGCTGCCGATGCCGTCCGTCCCCGGCGCGTCGGACATGCGCACGTAGGCGACCATCAGCTCGAACGCGCCCGAGCCGCCGACCCAGAGCTTGTGGCCGTCGATGACGAGCTCGTCGCCCTCCAGCCGGCCCCGGGTCTGGATCGCGCCCGTGTCGGAGCCGGCCTCCGACTCGCTCATGGCGATCGCGCACATCGTCTCCCCGCCGGCCAAGCCGGGCAGGAAGCGGGCCTTCACCTCCGGCGACCCGAACTCGAGCAGGTGATGCACCGGCCCGCCGCAGGACGAGGCGAGCACCAGCGCCGCGGGATGGCTCGCCCGCGCGAGCTGCTCGAGGGCGAGGATGTAATCGAAGAACGGCAGCCCGGCGCCCCCGTACTCCCGCGGCAGCGTCATCCCCAGCACGCCCAGCCCGCGCAGCTTCTTCGCCACCTCGGCCCGGGGGAACGTCCGGGTGCGGTCCCATTCGGCGAGGTGCGGCTTGAACTCGCGCTCCGCGAGCTCACGCACCGCGGCCACCATCAGGCGCTGCTGTTCGGTCAACTCGAAGTCCATCTGCGGATTCTCCTGCGGGCGGTGAAGGCGTTCGCTGCGCGCCGCGCCCGAACCGGGCCGGCACCCGGCGCGCCGAGCCCGGGTTCAGGCGCTCTCCCCTCCCACAGCGAGCCATATCAGGTTGTGGCGCTCACAGAAACGGGTGGAACGGCCGAGTGGCGTTTCATTCCCCGTCGCATGCGGTGTGTGAAACGGAATGATGGGCGCCGTCCAGTTTCCGCGTTGCGCTCGCAATGGCGACGCACCGTCATTCCGACGATCGTGCGGGGTCGGGTCAACGTCTATTGCAGGGGTAGGTAATTCCGATTCCAACTCGACGGTATGAAGAATCCGCGTGCCTGAGGAGGCCCGCGCAGCGGGCCGTCTCGAAGGCCGCGGCCCGCACCAACGTGCCTCCTTCGGCTTCGCTCAGGACAGGCTTCGAGACGCGCTTCGCGCTCACCAGGGACACGGTGTCTTCATCCGTGATTGATTTGGAAGTGGAATAAGGCCCGATGACGCGGTTGCCGATCCGTCGTGCGGAGGTCCCGACTCTCCGCCTCACGCGGGGCTGCCTTAACGCCTCAGCAGGGCGGTGAGGGGCACCAGGGTGATGCCCGCCTCCCGCAGCGACGGGAGTTCCTGCGCCAGCACGCGCAGGGTCTCGGGATAGGGATGGCCGATGGCGATGGCGCGGCCGCGCCGGCGGGCGCGCTCGCTGGCGCGCCGCAGCTCGGCGCGGATGGCCGGCTCGCTGCGCTCGTTGTCGAGGAACACGTCGCGCTCGAGGTAGGCGTAGCCGGCGGCCTGGGCGATCCGCGCCGGCACGGGCGAGGCCGAGGTCTTGCTGTTGAGGAACACGAGGCGCCGCTCCGCCACCGCGGCCTGCACCAGCGCCATCTTCGCCGCGTCGTCGGAGTAGGCCGACCCCATGTGGTTGCTGAGCCCCACGGCGCCCGGCAGGTCGGCGAAGTAGTCCAGCAGCCGCTCCCGGGTCTCCCGCTCGCTCATGGCCCGCAGCAGAGCGTCCTCGCCCGGGTTCTGGCGCGGGAAGTCGGCCGGCTCCATGGGGGCGTGGACGATGAATTCCTGGCCGGCCCGGGCCACGAGTTGCGCCGTCTGCCGGGAGTGGGCCAGCCGCGGGATGATCGAGTACGTCAGCGGCTGCCCGATGGCCAAGAGCGCCCGCGACGCCGCGAGGCTGTACCCCAGGTCGTCCACCACGATCGCCAGCAGCGCGCCCTCGTGCTCGTCGGACTCCCGCCAGCGCGAGGGGCGCTGCCGCCAGTGCGGGGCGCGTTCCGGCGGCGGGGCGCTGGGCTGGAGCCGGCGGCGCCCCTGGCTCGGGCCGACCCCCGTGAGCGGCTGCACCAGCACCAGCGGCGGCGCCTTGGGCGCGGGCACCGGGCGCGTCGCCAGGCCGAGCAGGGCGGCCACGACGAAGCCCAGCGGCACGCTGAGCATCGCGAGCAGGCCCAACATGGCCCAGCGCAGACTGCGGCTACCCCCGTTCCGTGGGGCCATACGCCTCCCAGTTTGGCCGGTGCGCGGGCAGACTCTCCCGCCACCGGCGCGGTACGCCTGTCTCTATTCATACCAGCCGCCGCGCCGCCAATCCAATCCCGGCCGGGCGGCGGTGCTGGCCCTGCCATTGGCCGCCGGCACCCGGCGCGGCCTCACCCACGCTGTTTCAGGCTTGGGCTCCGCCGCCAATCCAACGTCGGCCGATCGGCGGCCTTCGCTCCCGGCATCCCTCTTCCCCTATCGGCAGCGGGCGGCAGGTCTTGAGCGGTGCCGGTGGACATGGGAAGGTGGGTGAGACGGGGCCGCGTCCCCTCCCCCATCCCCTCCCCACCAGGTGAGGAGGGGTGCCCGCAGGGCGGGGTGGTGATGCCGGGCCCCCGCCTCTCGTCCGCCACCAGGGATGGCCATGCCGCCGAGCCCGCGTTCTACTGCCCCGACCAGCACCGCCCCAACCAGCACCGCCCCCGCCGCCCGCGAGATCGAGCACCTGCGCTGGCCCGCCGAGCCCGCGTTCTATCGCCCCGACCACGGCCGCTCGCTGGTGGGGGTGTTCCCCACCGTGTTCGAGCTGCTGGGGCGCGAGCCCGGCCCGTTCCCGGGGCTGCTGGCCCACCTGCCGGCGGCGAGCCCGCGCCGCGCGCGCAAGGTTCTGGTGCTGTGCCTGGACGGCTTCGGCTTCCGCCATCTGGACCGGGCGGGGCGGTTCCGCGCGCTCTACGGCGACTATGGCACGTGGGTCACCTCGGTGTTCCCTTCCATCACCAGTTGCGCGCTGACCTCGATCTACCAGGGGCTGCCGCCCTCGCGCCACGGCATCACGGGCCACCTGATCTGGAAGGATTTTCCCGGCGCCGTGGTGGACATGCTGCGCATGCAGGTCGTCGGCGCCAAGGCGTCGCTCACCGACGCCGGGTTCGACGTGCGGCGCTGGCAGCGCGAGCCGGGGCTGCTCGCCGGCCCGCACAGCCGGGGCCTGCACGGCTACCACCTCATGCACAACGCCATCGTGGGCAGCGGCCTCTCCACGCTCTGCTACGGCGATACGCCCCTGGTGGGCTTCGGCGAGATGCTGGAGGGGGTGACCAAGGCCGCGCGCATCCTCGACGACCTCGACTCGGGCTGGGTGGGGCTGTACCTGGCCACCCTGGACACGCTGACCCACGTCCTCGCCAGCGAGGGCGCCCAGTCCGGCCTGGCCGTGCGCCACATCGAGGAGGCGCTGGCCTGGCTGACCACGCTGCTCTCCCCGCGCACCCTCGCGGATACGGCGCTGGTGATCGCCGCCGACCACGGCGACGACAGCGTGCACCACTGGGTGCCGCTGCACGGGCCGCCCGGCGAGTGGCTCCAGGCGCACACCCGCGCCCTCGGCTTCTCGGGGCGCGTGCTGCACGTCTACCTGGGCTCACCCGCCGACGCCGATACCGTCCGGGGGTGGCTCGCCGATTACATCGGCGCGGCCGGCCGCGTGTTCGCCTACGACGAGGTGCGCGAACTGGCGGGGCCCCAGCCCGACCCCGCCGTGGACGAGCCCTGGCTGCGGCAATCCCTGGGCGACCTGGTGGCGATCCTCCACGCGGGCCACAACTGGCAGCGCCTCGCCCCCGACCCGGACCAGGAGAAGCCCTACGCCTCCCACCTCGTCTCCCAGCATGGCGGCCTCAGCGCGGGCGAGCTGTTCGTCCCCCTCGTCTGCGCGCCGTTGGCGGCGCTGGCGCCGGAGTGAAGGGGACGCAGGGTGATTCCACCGGAGACGCACCTGCATTCCGCAAAGGGAGGGCCGCAAGATGGAGCAGGCGGAGATTCTGCTGTTTCCGAGCGACGAGCGCATCCGCATCGCCTGCAGGGACAACCTGGACTTCATGCGGCCCCTGCCTGACGGGGGCATGAAGCTGATCGTGACTTCGCCTCCCTACAACATCGGCAAGAGCTACGAGCGACGCTCGTCGCTGCATCGTTACGTGGAAAGCCAGGCGCGCGTCATCGCCGAGTGCGTGCGATTGCTGCATCCGAACGGTTCGCTGTGCTGGCAGGTGGGGAACCATGTGCAGGGTGGCGAGATCGTCCCGCTCGACGCGATCCTCTATCCGTTGTTCAAGCAGCACGGCCTGAAGCTGAGAAACCGGATCATCTGGCACTTCGAGCATGGTCTCCATTGTTCGAAGCGACTCTCGGGACGCTACGAGACCATCAACTGGTACACCAAGGGAGACGACTACACGTTTCATCTCGATCCGATCCGCGTCCCGCAGAAGTACCCGGAGAAGAAGCACTTCAAAGGCCCCAAGGCCGGACAGTTCTCAAGCAATCCCCTCGGCAAGAACCCGGGCGACGTGTGGATCTTTCCCAATGTGAAGAGCAACCACGTCGAAAAGACGAACCATCCCTGCCAGTTTCCGGTCGAGCTAGTCGAGCGGCTGGTGCTCGCATTGACCGATCCCGGCGATGCCGTGCTCGACCCCTACCTGGGCGTGGGCAGCACCGTCATCGGCGCCGTCAAGCATGGGCGCGTGGGCTATGGGTGCGACATCGTCCCGCAATACGTGGAGATCGCCTGGCAGCGGCTTCGCAGCCTTCAGAGCGGCACCCTCCTCACCCGCCCCATCGACCGGCCGGTGTACGATCCGGAGAAACCCTACGGCGGCCAGAAATGAAGATTGCCGAGCGCTATTCTCATTTGAACGGGCTCGAATATATTCTTGTGCACAAGCCCAGGCTTTGGCAGGAGATAGAAGAGGTAATCGCGAGCGTGAATGCGAGCGATTTTCGGACAAAAATATCAAAAGAAAAGACGATGATTGGTGAGCTCCTTTATGCGCCAAAAGAAATGAATACGGCGATTAGGACAGCTTTTTCTGCGCGTGGTTGGAAAACTCGACAAGCGTCATATTGGGTGACAAAAGATGCTAATCTGATTCGAAAGACTCTGAATCTAGACGCGAAAAGACAACGCGAGGAAATACTTGCTGCCGGTCAGGAGGCTACTCGCTCCTATAATCAGACTGATTTCGAGAAGGATCGCGTGGCAGTCGAGGTCCAATTTGGGAAATATTTTGCCGTCGCTTACGACCTATTTGTGAAGCACCTTGCCTTTTATGTTGGCGACGTGATTGACGTAGGAATTGCAATTGTACCAATGAAGTCTTTGTCCGAATCATCGCTGAGACCCAGCGGTAGGCGTGCGCGAAGCATGTCAACTGGCGTTCCCTGGTACGAGAAAGAACTCTACAACCTAATCCGGGAGGGCCGCGGGGTGCCGGCCGTGCCGCTGGTGCTGGTGGGCGTCGCGCCTTGAACGGTTCGCGTCATCAAGCGCAGTCACTCGAAGGCTCCCATGATATAGTGGCCAATTGACCCGGCCTCCTTCCTTCCAGGGAAGCTCCGCGTACCCCCTTCGCCCTCCCCCAGGCGCCCATGGCCGAGTGGATCCGCATCAAAGGCGCCCGCCAGAACAACCTGAAGAACATCGACGTGGCGATCCCGCGCGGGCGGCTGGTGGTGATCACCGGGCCGTCGGGGGCGGGGAAGTCGTCGCTGGCCTTCGAGACGCTGTACGCGGAGGGTCACCGGCGATATGTGGAGGCGCTTTCGCCCTCGGCGCGGCAGTTCCTCACGCAGCTCGAAAAGCCCGACGTGGACGCCGTCGAGGGGCTGAGCCCGGCCATCGCGGTGCAGTTGCGCTCCGCGCCCGCCGGGCCGCGCTCGACCGTGGGCACGGTCAGCGAGATCTACGATTTCCTGCGGCTGCTCTATGCGCGGGTGGGCACGCCCCACTGCTGGCGCTGCGGCCGCGCGATCCGCGCGTACACGGTGCAGCAGATCGTCGATGCGGCGCTAGCGCGGCCCGAGGCGGATCCGGCCGTGCGGCGGGTGCTGGTGTGCGCCCCCGTGGCCTACGAGCCCCGGCTCGACTGGGCGGAGTTCCTGGCGGGCTACCGGCGGGAGGGGTTCGTGCGGGTGCGGATCGAGGGCGCGCTGCACCTGATCGAGGAGGGGCCCCCACCGCCCCGCAGCGACCGGCCGGATGGCGCCACGCCCCGGGTCGAGATCGTGGTGGACCGGCTGAGCCTGCGTGGTGCCGACAGACCCGGTGCCGACAAGCCCGGTGCCGACAAGCCCGGTGCCGACAAGCAGCGGCTGACCGAGGCGGTCGAGCTGGCGCTGGCCCAGGGCAACGGGGTGGCGGTGCTGGTCTTCCCCGGCGAGGGCGGCGAGGCGGAGGAAACCTTCAGCCGCACGCCGCGCTGCCCGGTCTGCGGGATCACGTACCCCGAGCCCCATCCGCGCATCTTCTCCTTCAACAGTCCGTTCGGGGCATGCGAGCAGTGCCACGGCCTCGGCAGCCAGGTCTCGATCGACCTGGGGCTGGTGGTGCCGGAGCCGGCGAAGAGCCTGGCCCAGGGCGCCATCGCGCCCTGGGAGCACCGCAGCTCGCCGGCGTTCCACCAGATGCTCGAGCAGGTGGCGGCCCACTACGGCTTCAGCATCTTCACCCCCTACGAGGAGCTGGCGCCGGAGCACCGGGAGGTGCTGATGCACGGCTCGGGCGAGCGCGAGCTCGAGTTCGTCTACGAGGCCGAGGGGTCGAGCCACCGCTACAGCAAGCCCTTCGAGGGGGTGGTGCCCCACCTGGAGCGGCGCTTCCGCGAGACGGAGTCCGACGCGGTGCGGGAGGACATCCGCCGCTACATGACCGGCAAGCCTTGCCGGGCCTGCGACGGCCAGCGCCTGCGCCCCGAAAGCCTGAACTACCGGCTGGGCGGGCGCTCCATCGCCGTGGTCTGCAGGCTGCCGCTCGATGGGGCGCAGGCGTGGCTGGCGGGGCTGGCCCTGCCGCCCTTCGAGGGCCAGGTGGCCGCGAAGCCCATCGAGGAGATCGGGGCGCGGCTGGGCTTCCTGGCCAACGTGGGGCTCGACTACCTGACGCTCGACCGCACCATGGACACCCTTTCCACGGGCGAGCACCAGCGCGTGCGGCTGGCCACCCAGATCGGCTCCGCCCTCAGCGGCGTGATCTACATCCTCGACGAGCCGACCGTGGGGCTGCACCCGCGCGATACGGAGCGGCTGCTCGATACCCTGGCCGGCCTGCGCGATGCGGGCAACACCGTGGTCGTGGTCGAGCACGACCGCGAGGCGATGTTGCGCGCCGACTGGCTGATCGAGATCGGCCCACAGGCCGGCGAGGAGGGGGGGCGGCTGGTGGCCCAGGGCACCCCCGCCGAGCTCGAGGCCGATGCGGCCTCGCTCACCGGCGCCTACCTGGCCGGCCGCAAGACGATCGCCCCGCCGGCCGTCCGCCGCGGCCCCACCTGGGCCAGGCTCGCGCTGCGGGGAGCGACCGGCCACAACCTCAAGGGCGTGGACGTGGAGATCCCGCTCGGGCTGCTGGTGTGCGTCACGGGCGTCTCGGGCTCGGGCAAGAGCAGCCTGATCCTGGATACGCTCCATCCGGCGCTGTCGCAGCAGCTCACCCATCGGCCGCAGACGGCCCTGCCCCATGCGGAGCTTACGGGCGCCCACCTGCTGGACCGCGTGGTGCACGTGGACCAGTCGCCCATCGGCAAGTCCGCGCGCTCGAACCCCGGCACCTACCTGGGGGTGTTCGGCCTGGTGCGGGAGCAGTTCGCGGCCCTGCCCGAGGCGCGCGCCCGCGGCTATGCCGCCCGCCGGTTCAGCTTCAACGTCGCCGGCGGCCGCTGCGAGGTCTGCCAGGGCGAGGGCTACAAGCGCATCGAGATGCACTTCCTGCCCGACGTGTTCGTCCACTGCGACGTCTGCGGCGGCAGCCGGTACAACCGCGAGACCCTCGAGATGCGCTACCGCGGGAAGAGCATCGCCGACGTGCTGGCGATGACCGCCACCGAGGTCGAGCAGTTCTTCCGGGCCATCCCGGCCATCCGGCAGCGACTGGCGCCCCTGCTCGATATGGGGCTGGGCTACCTGCGGCTGGGGCAGCCCGCCAACACCTTGAGCGGCGGCGAGGCCCAGCGGCTGAAGATCGCCCGCCAGCTCGCCCGGCGCGAAGGCGGGCGCACGCTGTACCTGCTCGACGAGCCCACCACGGGCCTGCACGTCGGCGACGTGGAGCGGCTGCTGGCCGTGCTGAACCAGCTCGTGCAGGCGGGCAACTCGGTCGTGGTGATCGAGCACAACCTCGAGCTGATCAAATGCGCCGACCACGTGATCGAGCTCGGCCCGGAAGGCGGAGCGGCAGGCGGCCGCCTGATCGCCCAGGGCACGCCCGAAGAGCTGGTGGGCGCGCGGCCCCCCACCCCGACGGCACGTTACTTGCGAAGCTACCTGGAACGGCGTCCGGCGGGCGCTTCGCACCCTGGAACGGCCCGGAAGGAAAGGTCCTTGCATGCCCATCGGTCGTGACCCGTAACTCCAGGTGGAGGCCTGCGTCTTGAAACGAATCGTGCTTGCGGCGGTGGTGGGGCTGCTGCTGTCCCGTTCCCTGGCCTTGGCCCAGGAGCGCCCGCCGCTGGTGATGGAAATCGGGTTCCAGTGGACCGCGCTGGGCACGGTGACCGGTGCGGTGGTCGGCGCGGCGATCTGGCTGACCGACCCCGCCAACCCGAACAACTCCCTCGCCCGCCAGACGATCGAAGGCGCCGCGCTCGGCGCGATCGCCGGCGCCGGGCTCTCCATCTACATTATGCAGCTCACCGCACGCATTCCCGCGCCGGTCGCGTATGGTGCGCGCCCGCTCGATCCTGCGCGGAGGCTGAACACCGAGCCGCTCCTGGCCCAGGGGCCGGCGTTCGGGCTGGGCGGCGCCACGACCGTTGGCCGCTCCCTGATCCTTCCCCTGCTCGATCTGCGGTTCTGATCGGCACCCTACACTGCGTGGGCCTCATGATCCGGAACGCCGGAAGCCTCAAAGTCGTCGCCGCCGCGCTGATCTGCGCGGTCTGGGCCGCCACCAGCGCCCAGGCCCAGGTGGTGCGGGAGAAGCCCACCATGGAGAACGTCTTCTTCAACGTGGTGTGGGGCTCCGCCGCGGGTGCGCTGCTCGGGGCCGCCGGGGCCGTCGTCGGTTCCGAGGACAAGACCAAGCCCAGCAACCTGCGCAGCAGCATGTTCGAGGGGGCCACGGCCGGCGGCGTGATCGGGATCAGCGCGGGCATCTGGCTGGTCTATGCCGGCATCACGTTCGAACCCGGCCAGAGCACCGTCGTCGGCGCCGCCGGGTTCGCGTTGAACGACGCCGCGGAACCCGTCGGCCCGGCGGCCTTGCAGGGGATGGGCGGCGGGTTGGCCGCCGCGCCGCGGCCGGGTCTGCCACCGGTGGCGTTCGAATGGTCCTCCGCCGGCCCGCTGCGGCTGACGGGCTTCCGCGTGACGGCGCTCGACCTGCGGTTCTGAGCCCGCCGCGCCCCTCCCTATGGCCGGCCTCTCCCTTCGGCATCGACTGGAAGCGGCGGCGCTCTCGGCGCTGGGGCTGCTGCTGCGCCCCCTGCCGTTGCGCTGGGTGTCGCTGCCCGGCGCCGCGTTGGGCTGGCTGCTGTTCTCCGTGTTCCGGCTGGAGCGGAAGACCACATTGCGCAACATCGAGCTGGCGTTCGGCGCCGCGCTCCCGGCGGCGGCGCGGCGACGGCTGGCGCGCGACTGCTACATGTTCTTCGGCGGGCTGGCCTGTGAGGTGCTCAGCCAGGCCCGCCTGCGCCCGGCGACCATCGCCCGCCACATCGAGCTCGAGGGGCTCGCCGCGCTGGACGAGGCCCTGGCCGCGGGTCGCGGTGTGGTGATGGTCTCCGGCCACTACGGGAACTGGGAGCTGCTCGGCGCCGGGCTCGCCGCGCGCGGCTACCCGGTCTCGTACTACGTCGGGCAGCAGGAGAACCCCGTCGCCGACGCCGCGCTGAACGCGGTACGCCGCGCCTCGGGGCTGGGCACCGTGCCCAAGGGGCCGAGCATCCGCAACCTGCTGCGGCTGCTGCGCGCGGGCCAGGTGCTGGGGCTGCTGGCGGACCAGCACTACATTCACAAGACCCACTACATCCGCTTCTTCGGCCAGCCCGTGAGCGCGGCACCGGGTGCGGCGAGCCTGGCCCTGCGCACTGGGGCGCGCGTGGTGTTCTGCTGGGCCGAGCCCATCGGGCGCTATCGCTACCGGGCACACTTCCGCGCCGTCCGCTGCTCCCCCAGCGGCGAGGAGGCCCGCGACGTGCTGGCGCTCTCCCAGGCCATCTCGGATGCGCTGGAGGCCCAGGTCAGGCGCGCCCCGGCATTCTACTTCTGGATGCACCGCCGCTTCCG
>JACQKK010000087.1 GCA_016204605.1 Candidatus Lambdaproteobacteria bacterium | reverse complement strand
TGTAGGTGAGCGTCAGCACCGAACCGCCCTCCCGGGCGAGCAGGGCCCGCCCCTCGCGCACCAGCTCGATCAGGCTGTACGCGGAGATCTGCTGGGCCAGCAGGTAGCCGTCCTTGGTGATGTCGGAGGGCCGGCCGGCCAGCTCCTCGCGCCTGGCCCAGGCCACGGAGTGCACCAGCACGTGGAGGCAGCCGAAGCGCTCGCCGATCCGGCGAAAGAGCGCGTGCAGGGTGGCGGGGTCGGTGACGTCGAGCGGCAGCACCAGCTCGGGCGCGAGCCCCGCGGTCAGGGCCAGAAACTTCTCGCGCTCGCCCTCCCGGCCGAGCGGCTGATAGGTCAGCGCCAGCTTTGCGCCGTAGCGTGCCAGCTCGGCGGCGATGGCGAAGGCGATGGAGCGCTTGTTGGCGATCCCGGTCACCAACGCCAGCTTGCCCTTGAGGTCCTCCATGCGTGTCGCTGCCGGTAAGGCTTGAGGAGATGTCTGAGGCGGGTCGCGGCGCCGCGGGTACGCCGCGCCGCCGCGAGGCAACGGCATCCACTCTGCCATGGGGGGGCGGGGCCGGTCAACGGCAGCCGCGGGCCGAGAAGCGCTCCCCGCTAACCGTCGATATCGAGCCGTTCCAGGCGCGCGACGGCCCAGAGGGCGAGCACGGCGAAGGCGATCAGCGTGGTCGGGAGGCCCCAGGAGAGCACCTGATCCCAGCGGTACGGCATGCCCTTGCCGAGCTTCTCGAGCAGCTCGAGCGGCCGGTGCAGGTGGTAGAGGAACACGTACTTGCCCCAGCCGGCCAGCCCGACGGCCGCCTCCGCCCCGATCCCCAGCAGCAGCGTCACGCCGACCGCGGCGCCCGAGGAGGTGAAGTGGAGCCCGAGCAGCAGGGCCAGCGCGCACACGGGCAGCAGGAACACCAGCGTCAGCGCGGTCGCCCCGACCACCTCGCGCCACACGGTCGCCTCGGTATACAGCACCACGCCTTCGCGCACGACCGGGCCCCAGCCAGAGGTGAGCGCGACGAGGGCCGCGCCGAGCGCCGCCATCGCGAGCAGCAGCGCCCAGGCCAGCACGATCAGGGCCAGCAGCTTGGCGAGCACCCAATCCCGCCGGCGGATGGGCAGCACCAGCACGGTCTTGACGGTGCCGAGCGAGAACTCCCGCGAGAAGGCCATCGCCCCCACCACCAGGATCAGGTACGTGCCGAAGCGCAGCCCCCAGCCCAACCCTTCGGCCCAGAGCTGGGGCGCGGTCACCACGTCGAGGGTGGTTTCCGGGGGGGTAAACGCCCGCACCAGCATGCGCGTCACCTGCACCAGCAGCACCCCGCCGAGCAGCACGTAGGGGTACTTCTGGGTGAAGAGCTTGACGTACTCCTGCCGGCACAGCTCGCCGATCATCCGATCTCTCCGCGCGCGTTCATCTCCTCGGCGATGCCGTGGAACACCCGCTCGACCGCCCCGATCGCGGAGGGGTCGCGCAGGGGCTGATCCAGGATCAGCGCCCCCCGGTGGATCACGAGCGCCCGGGTACAGATCGCCGCCACTTCGGGCAGCAGGTGCGAGGAGAGCAGGATCGTGGCCTGATGCTTGCCGGCCAGGTCGCGGATCAGCTCGTGGATCTGCTCCTGGCCCACCGGGTCCAGCCCGGTGGTGGGCTCGTCGAGGACGATCAGGCTGGGCGCGTTGAGCAGCACCGCCGCCAGCCCCAGGCGCTGCTTCATCCCCATCGAGAAGCGGCCGAACGTCTCCGCCTGGCGCTCGACCAGCCCCACCTCGTGCAGCAGCCGCTCCACCCGCTCCGGCGCCACGCCGTGCAGGCGGGCCAGCAGCTCGAGGTTGCGCCGGCCGCTCAGTTGCGGGTAGAAGCGCGGCGCCTCGACGATGGCGCCGAGCCGGCGCCGATGGTCGGCCGCGCGGGCGCGGGCGATGGGCTGGCCGTCCAGCCAGATCTCGCCCGCCGTGGGGCGCACCAGGTTGCAGATCATCTTGATGGTGGTGGATTTCCCGGCGCCGTTCTGGCCGAGAAAGCCCACCACCTCGCCGCGGGTGATCGCGAAGGTGAGGTCGCGCACCGCCACGAAGTCGCCGAAGCGCTTGGTCAGCCCTTCGACACGCAGCACCACATCAGCCATGGGGTATCGGCCCTGCCAGGCGGCTCCGGGCCGGGCGGCTCCGGGCCAAGCGCCTCGGGGATAGTCCGCGGCCGAAACCGAGCACACCGCGGCGGCCCTTCCATGTTATCGCCCGGCCGCTGCGGGGGCAACCCGCGCCGGCGGCTGAGCGCCCCTCACTTTTCTTGGCTGGGTTCATGACCAAGCGAAGGTGCGGGTTTGGGCGGGTAGCAGCAGGCGTATCAAGAAGTGCCACGCTGAACGCAGGAGCTGGCGGATTTCAGCGT
>JACQKK010000086.1 GCA_016204605.1 Candidatus Lambdaproteobacteria bacterium | reverse complement strand
GGGGTTGCCGGCCCGACGCCACAGCGATCCACTCCGGGGAGGGAGGCCGGAGGGCGCCGGGCAGCGCTCCGCAGGCCATCGCCGCGACCCTGACGCCCACAGACGGCATGAGGTGACGGACGACTTTGGACTTGCCCTGCGGGCTGCGCAGAGGGGTCGCCCATTGGCGCGAGGGGCGCATGATCCGAAACGATGACGGCCCGACCGGCGCCGGGCGCGGATTCCGCTCGCCCTTCGCGGCGGGGGTCGCGCTGGCGGCGCTCTCGGCGCTGGCGTTCGGGCTCTCGACTCCGCTGGTCGAGCGGTTCGGGCGCGGCGTGGGGCCGTTCGCCACCGCGGCGCTGCTCTACGGCGGGGCCTGCCTGGCCATGCTGGTGCGGCGCCGGCGGGGTGCAGCCCGGGAGGCGCCCATCCGGGTGCGCCACCTGCCGCGCCTCGCGGCGGTCGCCCTCGCCGGGGCGGTGGTGGCGCCGGCCTGCCTGGCCTGGGGGCTCCAGCGCACGGGCAGCCTGGTGGGCGCGCTGCTGCTCAACCTGGAGGCGGCGTTCACGGTGGCTCTCGCGCGCGCGGTCTACGCGGAACCGCTGGGCCGGCGCATGGCGCTGGCCGTGACGACCATGGTCGCCGCCGGGCTGGTGCTCGTGCTGGCCGAGCTCACGGCCAGCGCCCCGCGCGAGGGCGCCTGGCAGGCCTGGGGTGTGGCGGCGCTGGTCGCGGCCACGCTGGCCTGGGCGCTCGACAACACCCTCACCCGGCCGCTGGCCGACCTCGATACCGGCCACGTGGTCGCGGCCAAGGCGCTGCTGGGGGCGCTGCTCTCGCTGGCGGCGGCCGCGCTGCTCGGCGAGGACGCGCCCTCGGCCGCCGCGGCGGCGGGGTTGTTCGGCTGCGGGGCGGTGGGCTATGGCCTCAGCCTGCGGCTTTACCTGCTGGCGCAGCGGCGGATGGGGGCCGGGCGCACGGCCTCGGTGTTCGCGCTCGCGCCGTTCGTGGGGGCAACGGCGGGGTGGGCGCTGGGCGACCGACCGGCGACCGCGTTCACGGGGCTCGCGGCGCTGCTGTTCGCGCTCGGCGCGTACCTGCATGTCACCGAAGGCCACGGCCACCGGCACCTCCACGAGCCGCTCGTGCACGAGCACCTGCACCGCCACGACGATGGCCACCACACCCACGCCCACCCCGAGCCGGTGCCCGAGGCGCACAGCCACTGGCACGTCCACGAGCCCATCGCCCACGACCATCCCCATGCGCCCGACCTGCACCACACCCACCGCCACTGAGTCCGTTCGCGCCATCGCGTTCACGGATCGTGCGCCAAGGGTAATGCTTTCCCATTGGAAGTTTCGCGGCAAGAAGGCCCATCGAGCCTTCGACGCCCCCGCATGAACCTCCGCTTCACCCGCCCCGCGCGCGCTCACGCCAGGTCGAACAGCAGCAGCTCGGTGGGCTCGGTGGCGTTCAGCCGGAGCGCGGTCTCGCCGCTCAGCGCGGCGCCATCGCCCGCCTGGAGTGCGACGCCGTTGAGGTCGAGGGCGCCCCGCGCCACCTGCACCCAGGCGTGGCGCCCGGGCTTGAGGGCGTGGCCGGCCTGCTGCCCGGCCGAGAGGCGGGCGGCGTAGAGCTCCACGTCCTGGTGGATGGTCACGGCGCCCGCGCGGCCATCGCGGGCGCCCACCAGCACGAGCCCCCCGCCGCCGTCGAGGTCGAACGCCTTCTGCTCGTAGCCGGGCGCGAGCCCGGCCCATTCCGGCAGCAGCCAGATCTGCAGCAGGTGCAGGCTCTCCTGCCGGGAGGCGTTGTACTCGGCGTGACGCACGCCGGTGCCCGCACTCATGCGCTGCACCTCGCCGGGGCGGATCACGGCGCGGTTCCCCAGGCTGTCCTGGTGCTCGATGGCCCCTGCCAGCACGTAGGTGACGATCTCCATGTCGCGGTGCGGGTGGGGCGGGAAGCCCGTGCCGGGCTCGACGCGATCCTCGTTGATCACCCGTAGGGCGCGGAACCCCATGAAGCGGGGGTCGTGATACTCGGCGAAGGAGAAGGAGAAGCGCGAGTCGAGCCAGCCGTGCTGGGCATGGCCCCGCTCTTCCGATCGGCGCACTTGCATCATGGGCGGAAATCCGGATTGGAGAACTGGTGCGGAGGGACGCACGAGATGCGCGCCCACCTCCTGATTCACAGGGAGCGGCGCGCCTGTCCTGCGCAGGTTCCTCGGTTCAGCGCCTGGCGGGTCGCTCCAGGCTCCAGGCGCCGGCGCCGTGGGCCGCCACGTATGCCAGCCCGCCCATGATGGCCAGGTTCTTGAGGAACATAACCATGTTGATCTGCTGATCCATGCCCTCCAGAGCCCAGAAGTTGTGCATGACCAGGCTCACGGGAATCAGGTACAGGAACAGAATCGCCGCCGCCCAGCGCGCCCAGAAGCCCAACACCAGCGCAACGCCGCCCACGAGTTCGATGACCAGGGCCAGGACCAGGAACAGCGGCACTATGGGGATGCCCTTCGATTGCATGTACCCGGCTGTCGCGGCCCAGCCCGTGATCTTGCCGAAACCGCCGACGAGCATGATGATGCTCAGCAGAATCCGCCCGACAGGCGGCGCGTAACGATCGATGGCATCTTGCATGGTCAGTTCTCCTTGGGTGGGTTCACCTGCATGGTGGGGTCCCCTGCCCCTCGGCGGCGGTGCCGAGTCCCAGCCGGCGGCAGAGCCGCCCCAGCTCCTCCTGCTCGCGCGGCGAGAGGGCACTCAGCGCGCGGACGACTTCGGCGACGTGACCGGGCATCAGGGCTGCGATGCGCGCCCGGCCGGCGTCGGTCAGGTAGACCGTCACGAACCGGCGGTCCGCCTGGTCCCGCTGGCGCACCACCATCCCGTGCTTCTCGAGGTTGTCGACCACCAGCGTGATGTTGCCACCGCTCTTCAGCAGCTTCTCGCCCAGCTCCCGCTGGCACAGCGGTCCCAGATGCAACAGCGCCTCGAGGGCCCCGAACTGGGTCGCCGTGAGGCCGAGGACGCTCTCATGGCGCTGCACCCGCGCCGCGACCGAATCGGCCGCGCGGATCAGCTTGATGTAGGCGTCCAAGGCGCGGACCTCGCCGTCATCGCCCTTGTAGTGCGTGCCCATCGATGCCTCGTGCGTTAATGAATCAATGTTCAACCATTCGATGTGATACTGTCAAGTGCCAAAGTTTCTTCTTGGGGGGGTGGCTGTCGTCGACCGTGGGTCCGTCGGGGGGAATCGAGCCGACCGGCGGCGCGGCCTCATCCCCGCCGCTGACGCGGCTGCAGCGTACCCACCCCTGCCCCTCCCCACCAAGTGGGGAGGGGTGATGGCATCCCGCGCCGGTGGCCGCTTCGGGGCTCCCTCTCTCTCGCCGAGAAGAGGGAAGGCCGGGGAGGGCGAGGTCGCCGGCAGGAGCACCCCCCTTCAAACTGACCCACGACCCGCGGACTTGCGCGGGGGCGGCGCGTGTATTACGCGTGTGGCGGGGACGGGGCGGCCCGGGATTTGCGCGTGCGCAGGGTCCCGGATGGGCCGGGCGGCCGGGGGAACGCAAGAGCGGGAGAGGCGATGCGGGTAGCGAAGAGGGAGCCGGATTTCGGGATGGCCCGCGCGGCCGAGGCGCTGATCGACTACTACATCGAGCAGGGGCTGACCGATGGCCTGCCCATCGTGCCGCCCAGCCGGGAGTCCATCGAGGCCATGCTCGCCGGCGCGAAGCTGCGCTGGGGCGATCTGGTGGCGATGATGTCGGCGCGCCACACCCCGATCATGGCCGACAAGGTGGCGATCAACGCCGTGATGGCGGGCTGCCGCCCCGAGTACATGCCGGTGGTGTGCGCCGCGGTGCGGGCGCTGGCCGACGCGCGCTTCAACGGCCACGGCCCCGTCACCACCACCAGCAGCACGGCGTTGGCGATCGTGGTCAACGGCCCCATCGCCCGGCGGCTGGGGATCGCCGCGAAGGACAATGCTTTCGGCCCGGGTTTCCGCCCCAATGCCACCATCGGGCGCGCCCTGCGGCTGATCCTGATGAACGTGCTCAACTGCCGGCCCGGGGCGCTGGACCGCTCCCAGCTCGGCAACGCCGCCAAGTACTCGTTCTGCTTCGCCGAGAACGAGGAGGACAGCCCCTGGGAGCCGCTGCACACGGAGCGGGGGTTCACGCGCGAGCAGAGTGCGCTGACCCTGTTCGCCGCCATCAGCCACATCACCACCAACAACCAGCTCACCAGCGACCCGGAGCAGGTCTCGCGCACCTTGGGCGACGGCATCTCCTACCTCGGCTCGCACAACATCCTCGGCCAGGGCGAGCTGATGGTGGTGCTCGGCCGCGAGCTGACCCAGCACTACCACAACGCCGGCTGGAGCAAGGCCCAGATCAAGGAGGGCATCTACCGCAACGCGAAGCGCAGCATCGCCGACCTCAAGGCGGCCGGGCGCATCGCGAAGCCCCCCGAGCCCGGCGACGAGACCCGCTGGCGCTACCCGGTGCGCCGGCCGGAGGATATCCTGGTGGTGATCGCCGGGGGCAGCGTGGGCAACCATGGCGTCTGCCTCACCGGCTGGGGGTTGCACAACCCCACCCGCAGCGTCACCGTGGCCATCGAGGGGTGAGCCGATGCGAGACCTCTGAAAAGACTCCGCTGAACGCGCAGCCCTGGCCCGCGACCTCACCCCCTCCGGCCGGCGCTGGCGCGCCCCTCTCCAAGGGGAGAGGGACCGAAATGGGCCACGCTGGCGGGTTTGGCTCTCCCTCTCTCTCCAAGTCTTGGCGAGGCAGGGCCGGGGTGGGCGAGGTCCCGCCCTTGCGCCGCCCAGCACCCGAACCCTGGAGACGAACATGGCTGGAGAGTTCTTCGATCCACGCTTCACGCCGCCCGCCGAGGGCATCACCTACGCCCCGCGTCCCAAGCGGCTGGAGGGGCTGCGCATCGGCATCGTGGACAACGGCAAGAGCAACGCCGGCAACATCCTCAAGGCCATCGGCGAAGTCCTCGGCGAGCGCTACAGGATGGAGGTGGTGCAGATCAGCGGCAAGGAATCCCCCGCCCACGGCGTGGAGCCCCACGCCATCGACGGCTTCAAGAGCCAGGCCGATTTCGTGATGGCCGGCGTGGGCGACTGAGGGTCGTGCAGCTCGGGCAGTGTGCTCGACGGAATCCTGCTGGAACGCGCCGGGGTGCCGGCCGTCGCCATCATCACGGAGCCCTTCCACGCCACCGGCATCGCCATGGCCCAAAGCTGGGGCGTGCCCGCGTACCGCTTCCTCGAAATGCCCCACCCCATCGGTCGCCTGACGCCCGACGAGGTGCAGGTCGCCGCCCGCCGGCTGGTCGAGCCGGTGGTCGACCTGCTGCTCACCGGCCAGCAGGGCTGATCTGCCGGCGACCTCACCCCGCGGCCCCCTCGCCAGGACTTGGAGAGGGGGAGATCGGCCGTGGACGCGGAGCAACGGCAGGGGCCCCTTCCTCTCCAACTGTTGGAGAGCGAGGGTCGGGGTGGGTGAGGTGTCGCGGAGTGGAGTGGTGCGGCCGGGGGGGCCGCCGCCGACACCGCTAAGGATGGAGGCCGGCTCGACCTTGCGAGCGCTCCCGGTGCCATGCCGCATCGCGTCGGGGCGCCCAAGCCATCTGCACGCGGCGTGAGCGACGCGACGACTCTGCGTGCGCCCTCAGCATGGCCCCGCATCCGTCCGGTGGAGTTGTGGATCGCCCCGCCGGCGCCGTGGTAGGAAGGGGAGGGCGCAAGGAGGCGCGCGTGCGGGGCGCGTTCCGCCGGGCTGCCGCCTCCGGGTCTCTCGATCCCACCCTTGTATCGTCAATCCCGGACTGACATGAACACCATGTGGGTCGCCTGGCACAGCCTGAAAACCCGGTTCACGATCCTGATCCTGGTCGGGTTCGTGCTCACGGGAGCAGGAGCGTACTTCTCCTTCCAATGGATGCTCGACCAGATCGTGGAAGACCTGGGGACGCTGTTCGCCGAGAAGCAGGTGCTCTACGACCGGGAGCGAAGCCTGCGGCCCATCCTGCGGGAGGTGACTCTCGCCAAGAAGCTGGCCACCTCTCCCGCCATCCTGGCGTGGGCCCGCAACGAGGACAACCCGGCGCTGAAGGGGCGGGGGCTGCTGGAGCTGGAGAATTTTCGCAAGGCATTCGCCGACCGGAGCTACTTCTTCGCCGTGCGCACGTCGGGACACTACTACTTCAACGATGCGCAGGGGCGATACGCGGGACAGGAGCTGCGCTACACGCTGCGCGAATCGAATCCGGAGAACCGCTGGTTCTTCGAGACGATGAATCAAAGCGAGCCCTGCCTGCTGAACGTGGATCACGACGTCGAAATCGGCGTCACCAAGCTCTGGATCAACTGCGTCGTGCGCGACGGCGGGCGACCCGTGGGCATCGTCGGCTCGGGCATCGAGCTGACGCAGTTCATCCGCGACGTGATTGAGGTCACCCGCGGCGACGTGATCAACGTGTTCATCGATCAGTCCGGCGCCATTCAGGCCCATCGCAATCCGAAACTGATCGACTTCCGCTCCATTTCCAAAAAGGTCGAGGAGCGCAAGAAGATCTTCCAGCTCCTCGATACGGAGCCGCAGCGGGCCCAGCTGGCCCGGGCCATCGCGGAGCTCCGGAGCGGGGGCGACCCCGTGCGGACGCTGTATCTCGACATCGGCGGTCGCCGCTATCTGGCCGGGCTGGCCTATATCCGGGAATTCGGCTGGTACAACGTCACGCTGATGGGGATCGGCAGCCGCGTGACGAAGGCGTACTTCACGCCTATCGCCGTGCTGTTCGTGCTGGCGCTGGTCGCCTTCCTCGCGATCTCCGGGCTGGTGTTCAAGGTGCTGATTCTGGATCGGCTGTCGCGGCTCGATCAGTCAGTGCGGCAGGTGGCCGCGGGCCGCTATGATCTGCGCACCGAGGAGACGCGTTCGGACGAGATCGGACGGCTCACCGCCGAGTTTCAGCGCATGGCCGAGACGGTGCGCGACACGACGCAGCACCTGGAGGAGACCGTGCGGCGCCGCACCGCCGAGCTGGAGGGAGCCAACGTCACGAAGGACCAGTTCTTCTCGATCATCGCGCACGACCTGCGCGGCTCGATCGGCACCCTGCGCAACGTGATACGCGATTGGCACGCCGGCGATGTTCCGGACGCACCGCTGCTCGATGCCACGCGCGCTTCGGCGGAGCACGCTTACGACCTGCTGGAGAATCTCCTGCAGTGGGCGTCGAGCCAGATGGGCCACCGCGTGCCGGATCCCGTCCGGTTCGCGATCCACCCGGAGCTGGTGCAGACCCTTGCGGCGTTGCGGGCGCAGGCCGCGCGCAAAGCCGTCGCCATCGTCACCGACGTCCCGGAGCACCTGGAGTTGGTCGGCGACGTGGAGATGGTGCGCACCATCCTGCGCAACCTGGTTTCCAACGCGATCAAGTTTTCGCCGCAGCACACGGAAATCCGCATCTCGGCCCGCGGCGAAAATGCGCGCGTGGCGATCAGCGTCCAGGATCAGGGCGTGGGCATGACGCCCGAGTTTGTGGCGCGGCTGTTCAAGATCGGGCGGGCCAATCCCTCCACGCCGGGCACCCTGCGGGAGCGCGGCACCGGGCTCGGCCTGATCCTGTGCAAGGAGATGGCGGTCAAGAACGGCGGCGACATCCGGGTCGAAAGCGCGCCGGGCAAGGGCTCGACGTTCGTCCTGATGCTGCCGACCTCGCCGGCGGCCGCACCATAGTCGCACCGCAATCGCACCGGCATCGGTCGCGCGTGCCCGCCCGCGCGCCGCCCCGGCCACACTCCAGCCGAGACCCCGCCATGTATCGCCAAATCGTCACCAACCCCAGACGCCCCCCGCCCGAGCTGGTGGAGCGGTTCCGCGGCGTATGGACCTCGACCGTCTCCGATGCGATGGGTCGCCACGGGGTGATGGCCGGAACCATCCGGCCGCTCTTCCACCCGCTCCAGCTCGTCGGCGTGGCGCTGACCGTGCTCAACTATCCCAACGACAACATCACCACCCACCGGGCGCTCCAGTTGGCGCGTGCGGGCGACGTGCTGGTGGTGGACGAGGGGACGGGCAGCGACGTGGGCGCCTTCGGCCACAACATGTCCCTCGCCGCGCGGGCCCGCGGCGTGGTGGGGTTCGTCTCCTCCGGCTGCATCCGCGATGCCCGGCTGCTGCGCGAGGAGGGCTTTCCCATCTTCAGCCATGGCGTCAATCCGCGCTCGGCGCAGAAGAACACGCCGGGTTCCATCAACGTGCCCGTGCAGGTGGGGGGCGTAGTGGTGCGGCCGGGGGATATCGTGATCGGCGACGACGACGGCGTGGTGGTCGTGCCGCTGGCCGTGGCGGAGGAGATCGCCCGCGCGGCCACGGAGCGGCAGCGCATGGAGCATCGGCAGGCCCAGGATATCCGGGAGGGCCGGCAGGCCCTGGAAATCCTCTACGGCGCCGACTGGGCCACCGAGGCCCTCAAGGACAAGATGACGCTCGTCGACCGCCAGGAGTGAACGCCGGCCGGCGCGTCCCCAGCCCGTCCTGCGGACGTCCCTGCCCACCTGGCGGGGAGGGGTGTCCGCAGGACGGGGTGGAGACGCCGCCGGCTCGACATTCCGGGCGTAGCGGGGGAACCGGCCATCGCGGTAGGATTGAATAGCCCCGGCCCGCAGCGCGGGCCCCGGGATCACACGCGAGCGCAGCCATTGCCGCGGCGTGCGCGCGACCGGGAGCGCACGGCCCGCGAGCCGATGGCGGCCTGATGCGTGCGGCAGGAGCGATGGGGGTTCCGCCTCGCACCACTGGGCGGCGCCGGCGGGGCGGGGACAACCAGACCACGAGATCAGACCCATGAAAGAATTCGAGACGGATATCGTCATCGTCGGTGCGGGTAACGCCGCCCTATGCGCGGCCCTGGCCGCCCGGGAGCGCGGCGCCCGCGTCATCGTGCTCGAGGCCGCGCCGGAAAGCGAACGGGGCGGCAACAGCCGCTACACCGGCGGCACCGTGCGCATGGTCTTCAACGGCGTCGAGGACCTGGAGCAGATCTACGCGGAGCTGACGGAGGACGAGAAGGCCCACGCCGATTTCGGCTCCTACCCCACGGAGAGCTTCTTCGACGACATGGGGCGCATCACGCAGTACCGCACCAACCCCGACCTGTGCGAGGTGATGATCACCCGCAGCACCGACACCTACCGCTGGATGAAGTCGAAAGGGGTGAAGTTCGCCCCCATGTACCATCGACAGGCCTTCCGCATCGACGGCAAGTTCAAGTTCTGGGGCGGCGTCGCCGTCGAGGTGTGGGGCGGCGGAGAGGGGCTGGTGGACGCGCTGTTCAAGGCGGCCGCGCGGGAGCAGGTGACCGTGCTGTACCACACCCGCGCCCGGGAGCTGATGCTGGACGACGGCGCGGTCTGCGGCGTCAAGGCGCAGCAGGATGGCGTGCCGGTCACGGTGCGGGCCAAGGCCGTGATCCTCGCCGCGGGCGGCTTCCAGTCCAACGCCGAGTGGCGCTCGCGCTACCTGGGGCCGGGCTGGGATCTCGCCAAGGTGCGGGGCACCCGCTACAACATGGGCGATGGCATCAGGATGGCCCTCGACGTGGGCGCCATGCCCTACGGCAACTGGTCGGGCTGCCACGCCGTGGGGTGGGACCTCAACGCCCCGGAGTTCGGCGACCTCTCCGTGGGCGATGCGTTCCAGAAGCACAGCTACCCCTTCTGCGTGATGATCAACAACGAGGGCAACCGCTTCGTCGACGAGGGGGCCGACTTCCGCAACTTCACCTACGCCAAGTACGGGCGGGCCATCCTCGAACAGCCGGGCCAGGCGGCCTGGCAGATCTGGGACCAGAAGATCGTCCACCTGCAGCGCGACGAGTACAAGATCCGCCGCGTGACCAAGGTCACGGCCAACACCCTCGAGGAGCTGGCCGGCAAGATCGAGAACATGAACCAGGCCCGCTTCCTGAAGACCATCGCCGAGTTCAACGCCGCGGTGATGACCGAGGTCCCCTTCAACCCGAACGTCAAGGACGGGCGCGGCACGCGCGGGCTGGTGCTGCCCAAGACCAACTGGGCCAACCGCCTCGATGCCCCGCCGTTCGAGGCCTACGGCGTGACCTGCGGCATCACCTTCACCTTCGGCGGGCTGCGCATCAACACCAGCGCGCAAGTGCTGGATATCGAGGAGCAGCCCATCCCCCAGCTCTACGCCGCCGGCGAGCTGGTGGGCGGGCTGTTCTACTTCAACTACCCGGGCGGGTCGGGGCTCACCTCGGGCGCCGTGTTCGGCCGCATCGCCGGCGACACCGCCGCCCGCGCCATCAAGGGCTGAGCCGCGGCGCAATGACGCACGAGCGGCGCGCGGGGGGCCGAGCCGCGGGCATGCCGGCACGTAAGGAGATTCGCCATGCTGGGACACGACAGCCTGAAGACCCGCCGCACCCTGCGCGTGGGCGGAAAGTCCTTCGAGACCTTCAGCCTCGCGGCCGCTGAGGAGGCGGGGCTGGGCGACGTCTCCCGGCTGCCGCGGTGCCTCAAGGTGCTGCTGGAGAACCTGCTGCGCCATGAAGACGGCCGTTCGGTCACCGTCGCGGAAATCCGCGCGCTGGCCGCCTGGAGCGCCGACCGGCGCGGGGGCGGCGAGATCGCCTTCCATCCCGCCCGGGTGCTGATGCACGACGTATCCGGGCTGCCGCTGCTGGCGGACCTGGCCGCCATGCGCGACACCATGGCCAAGCTGGGGGGCGACCCCTCGCGCATCAACCCGCGTATTCCCATCGATTTCGTGATCGACCATTCGGGGGCGGTCGATTACCACGGCCGCGCGGACGCGCTGAAGCAGAACACGGCGATGGAATTCGCCCGCAACGGCGAGCGCTTCGGGTTCTTCCGCTGGTCGCAGGGCGCCTTTCGCAACATCCGCCTGCTGCCGCCGGGCAAGGGCATCTGCCATCAGGTCAACCTGGAGTTCTTGGCCCGCGTGGTGTGGTGGGCCGAGGAGGGCGGCGCGGAGGTCGCGTTCCCCGATTCCCTGCTGGGCATGGACAGCCACACCCCCATGATCAACGGCCTGGGCGTGCTGGGCATGGGCGCGGGCGGCATCGAAGCGGGGGCGGCCATGCTGGGCCAGCCCGTCAGCATGCTCATCCCGGAGGTGGTGGGGTGCCGCTTGCTGGGGCGGCTGCGCCCCGGCGTGACGGCCACCGATGCCGTGCTCACCCTCACCCAGCGCCTGCGGGAGCACGGCGTGATCCAGAAGCTCGTCGAGTTCTGCGGCCCCGGGCTGGAGTCGCTCTCCCTGCCGGAGCGCGCCACCCTGGCCAACATGGCCCCCGAGTACGGCGCCACCACCGGCTTCTTCCCGGTGGACCGCGTCACGGTCGAGTACCTCGCGCTGACGGGCAGGGAGCCGGCGCACCTGGCCCTGGTGGAGGCCTACACCAAGGCGCAGGGGATGTGGCACGACCCCGCCCTGCCGGAGCCCCTCTTCACCGAGGTCGTGGAGTTCGATCTTGGGCGCATCGAGCCGAGCCTGGCCGGCCCCCATCGCCCGCAGGACCGCGTGCCGCTCTCCCAGGTGCCCGCCGTGGTGGCCAAGGCCGTGGGCCAGGCGGGGCCCCAGGGCGGAACCGCCGCCCGCGCGCCCGGTGCGGCGCAGGGGGCGGCCGCGACCCGGGCGGGCGACGTGGTGCTGGCCGCCATCACGAGCTGCACCAACACCTCCAACCCCGCGGCGATGCTGGGCGCGGGGTTGCTGGCCCGCAACGCCGTGGCGCGCGGTCTCGCGGTGAAGCCCACCGTGAAGACGTCGCTGTCGCCCGGCTCCCAGGTGGTGGGCGACTACCTCGCCGCCGCGGGGCTGCAAGGGGCCCTGGACCAGCTCGGCTTCATGCTGGCGGGGTTCGGCTGCATGACCTGCATGGGAAACTCGGGTCCCCTCGTCCCCGAGGTGGCCCGCAACATCGAGGAACAGGACCTCGTGGTCGCCGCGGTGCTCTCCGGCAACCGGAACTTCGAGGGTCGGGTGCATCCGCAATGTCGCATCAATTTCCTGGCCTCGCCGCCCCTCGTGGTGGCCTATGCGCTGGCCGGCACCACGCGCCTGGACCTGGAGCGGGAACCGCTGGGCCACGACCGCGAGGCCCGGCCGGTCTACCTGAGGGACATCTGGCCCGACCCCCAGGAGCTGCGCGACCTGGAGCGTCGCGCCGTCACCCCGCGGCTGTACCGCGACCGCTACGCCCGCGCCGAGCAGGGCGACCCGGAGTGGGAGGCCCGGCCCGCCGGCGGCGGCACCACGTTCGACTGGCCGCGCGGGAGCACCTATCTGCTCCGCCCGCCCTTCTTCGAGGGGCTCGCGCGCACGGCCCCGCCGGTGCGCGACATCCTCGGCGCCCGCCCCCTGGCGATGCTGGGGGATTCCATCACCACCGACCACATCTCCCCCGTGGGCAACATCGAGCGCGAGGGGCTGGCCGGGAAGTACCTCAGCGCCCGGGGCGTGGAGCCCTGGCAGTTCAATTCCTTCGGCGCACGCCGCGCCAACCACGAGGTGATGATGCGGGGCACCTTCAGCAACATCCGCCTGAAGAACGAGCTGGTGCCGGGCACCGAAGGCGGGGTCACCCGCTACCTGCCCGAGGGCGGCGTGATGCCGATCTACGATGCCGCCATGCGCTACCTGGCCGCCGGGGTGCCGCTGGTCGTCATCGCGGGGCGGGAGTACGGCATCGGCTCCGCCCGGGACTGGGCCGCCAAGGGGCCGCGGCTGCTGGGCGTGCGCGCGGTGATCGCGGAGAGCCTGGAACGCATCCACCGCTCGAACCTGATCGGCATGGGGGTGCTGCCGCTCCAGTTCCCGGCGGGCGTGACCCGCAAGTCGCTCGGGCTCGACGGCACGGAAACGTTCGACGTGCTCGGTCTCGAGGGTGATTGCACGCCGGGGATGGCCCTCACGCTGCGCATCCACCGGGCCGACGGTCGCGCCCAGGACGTGGCCGTACGGTGCCGCCTGGATACCTCGCTCGAAGTCGACTACTACCGTCACGGCGGCATCCTGCACTACGTCCTGCGCGACCTGCTTCCGCACGCCCGCGCCTGAACCGGCGCCCGGCGTCCCCATGCCCTGCGCGCACCCCTCCCCACCTGGTGGGGAGGGGCAGGGGTGGGGACGCGCACGAGGGCCGTGCCGTGGCTTCGTACGAATACTACGGGTGCGTGCGGGTTCACACGATGGCATGGAGCGGCGTTGCTCCGACCACGACGCAAAGCGGCGCCGCTTCCGCGCGATCGCTCTCGATGGCGCTGGACAGCGGGGGGATTTCGCGTTACCAATGACGGGGCTCAACTTGGCGGCGTTTCGTGGTTTGCGCCGCACGGCAGGTGAATTCGGATGGCGCGCCGAAGCGGACGGTTCCGAGTCGAAGGCCCCCATGCCAGGCCGATGGCCCGCCGGGAAGGCCTCGGCGTGGCGGTGCGCGGGACCGGGCGATGGCGCCACGCAGACTCCTCCCCATTGACGATTCTCCGACCCATCCTCGCTGAACTCACACCGCTGCGCCGCCGATCGCTGGCGCGCTGCGCGCCTGCGTCACGGCGTCCGCGGCACGGTGGCTGGCGCCGGCGCGTCTCGGAACCTGTCGGTGGCTTCGCCGCCATGGCCCGGTCGGTCCGGAGAGCGCTGACGAGCCCTCTCCTGCCGGACGCCGGTGCGGAGACGATGGGCTGATATGCAACTGACCGTGCCGGAAGCCGCGCAGTTGCTGCAGGTGCCAGAGGAAACGGTCTACCGCTGGATCCGGGACCGCGGGCTGCCGGCTTCGAGCTTCGGCGGGCGCTACCACCTCAACCGGGTCTGGCTGCTGGAATGGGCCCACGACAAGGGCATCCCCATCGCCATGGACGCCGACGACCGCATGCCGGGGCTCGCGGAGGCTCTCGCGCGCGGCGGCCTGCACGTCGACATCCCCGGCCGCAGCAAGCCCGAGGTCTTGCAGGCCACCGTGGACCGGTTGCCGTTGCCCGCGGAGGTGGACCGGGCGTACCTGCGCCAGATGCTGCTGGTGCGCGAACGGCAGGGCTCGACGGGCTTCGGGGGCGGGATCGCCATTCCCCATTCGCGCGGGCCGATCCTGTTGCACGTGCCCGAGCCGCTGGTGGCGATCTGTCATCTGCGCGAAGCGGTGGATTTCGGCGCCCTTGACGGCCAGCCGGTCTCCACGCTGTTCGTGCAGGTCACGCCCACCGTCCGGATTCACCTGCACCTGCTGGCGCGCATCGCCAAAGCGCTGTTCGAGCCTTCCTTCACCCGACTGGTGCGGAGCCGTACCGATCTCCCGCAGGTGCTCGAACAGCTCCGCCGGATGGAATCGCAGTCCCGAACGCCCGCGGGGCAGCCTTCCGCGCCCGCGGCGACCTGACCGGCGGCGCCGGACGGCCTGAAGCGAGATGGAACCCGAATGGCGCTGATCCTGGTGCTGGCGGCGGCGGCGGTTGCCGGTCTGAGCGGATTGCCCGCGCTGCTCGCCCGAGGGCGGCCCCGGCTGGGGCAGGGCTGCGCGACCGCGCTGCTGGTGGCGGCGTCCGCGACGGGGCTGCTCTCGGCGGCCTGGGCGCTCGTCACCGGCAGCGCCGTCGCGCTCTCGGGCGCCTGGGCTGTCCCGGGCGGGTCGTTTTCCGTTTCCCTGGATGCGCTCTCCACCTGGTTTCTCCTGCCCGTGTTCCTGGTTCCCGGGCTGGGCGCCATCTTCGGGCTCCAGTACTGGCGACAGGCGGAGCATGCGGAGGCGGGCGGCCGGGTGCAGTTCTTCTACGGCGTGCTGGCCGGCGGGATGGTGCTGCTGGTGGTGGCCCGCAACAGCGTGCTGTTCCTGGTCGGGTGGGAGTTGATGGCCGTGGCGGCCTTCTTCCTGGTGGCCACCGACGATGTCCAGGCCGAGACGCGCGAAGCCGCGTGGGTCTACCTTGTCGCCACCCACCTGGGCACGGCCGCGCTGATGGCGCTGTTCGCCCTGATGCGTCAGGCGTCCGGCAGCTTCGATTGGACGCCCCTCTCCGCCGGGAGCCTCCCCCCGGCGGCGGCCGCCGCGGCGTTTCTGCTGGCGCTGATCGGGTTCGGGCTCAAGGCGGGGCTGATGCCCTTGCACGTGTGGCTGCCCTCGGCCCACGCCAGCGCGCCCAGCCACGTCTCGGCCGTGATGTCCGGCGTCATGATCAAGATGGGGCTCTACGGCCTGGTGCGGGTGACGAGCCTGCTGCCCGCGCCGCCCCTGTGGTGGGGCATCCTGCTGCTGGCGCTGGGCGCGCTTTCCGGGGTGATCGCCGCGGCGGCCGCGCTCGCCCAGCACGATCTCAAGCGCATGCTCGCGTTCAGCAGCATCGAGAACGTCGGGCTGATCACGCTCGGGCTCGGGCTGGCCCTCGTCGGGCGGTCCGTGCACAACGCGGCCTGGATCGTGCTGGGGCTGGGCGGCGCCCTGCTCCATGTCTTGAACCACAGCCTGTTCAAGTCGCTGCTCTTCTTCGGCGCGGGCGCCGTGCTGCATGCCACCGCGACGCGGCGCATGGATGCGCTGGGCGGGCTGGCGGCGGCCATGCCGGTCACGCTGACGGCGTGGCTGGTGGGTGCCCTGGCGGTGAGCGCCGTGCCGGGCTTCAACGGCCTGCCCGGCGAGCTGATGCTCTACCTGGGGCTGTTTGATGTCGTGCGGGGCGGCTCGCCGGCGGTGGCGCTGGTGGCGACCGCGTGCATCGGCGGGTTGGCGCTCACCGGGGCGCTCGCCCTCGCGTCGTTCGTGCGGGCGCTGGGCGCCATCTTCCTGGGCACCGCCCGCTCGCCGGTGGCCCATGCGGCCCATGAACCGCCAGGGCCCATGACGGCGGTGCTGGGGCTGCTCGGCGGGCTGTGCCTGGCCGCCGGGCTGGCGCCGTTCCTGTTGGCTCCCGCGCTCGAGCAGGTGGTGGCCGGGTGGGCCGGAGCGGCTGCCCGCGGCGGCGCGGCAGTCCTCGGCGACACCGCCGTCCGGAGCGGATTGGGGCTGCTCGAGCTGGCGCCGCTGCGGACGCTCGGCTGGGCGGGGCTGGCGGTGCTGGTGCCCGTGGCGCTGGGCACGGCGTGGTTCCTGCGCTTGGCCGGCCGGATCAGCGCCCGCCGGACGAGCACCGCCGGAGCCGCCCTGGGCACCTGGGACTGCGGCTATGCCGATCCCTCGTCGCCGCGGCTCCAGTACACGTCGTCGTCGTTCGCGGCGCTGCTGGTCGGGCTGTTCGGCTGGGCGGTCGCCTTGCGGCGGTCGCCCGCAGCGGCCCCGGCCATGTTCCCGGCGCCCTGGGCGTTCGCGACCGCCCCCATCGACCGGCTGCTGGCCCGCCTGGTGGTGCCGTTCTGCCAGCGTACCGCCGGGCGCTGCACCCGGGTGCGGGTGCTTCAGCAGGGCGTGCTGCACATTTACCTGCTGTATATCCTGGGCGTCCTGCTGCTGGGCATCGTGTGGGCGACCTTGAGCCCCTGGAGCCGGGGATGAGCGGCGAAGCCCTGCTCGCGCTCGCCCTGGGCGCGGTGCTCGCCGGCGGCGCGGCCGCCCTCCTGCCGGCACCCGGCGAGCGGCCCCAGCGCATCGCGGTCGGCCTGACCACGCTGGGCGCGGCCCTGGGCCTGGCGGCGGCGGCGAGCGTGCTGGCCTACGGCCCGAGCGCCGGCCTGCGGCTGGGCTGGGCCCTGCCCGGCGCGGAGCTGCGGTTGCAGATCGACGCGCTCTCGGCGTGGTTTCTCGTGCCCATCTTCCTGGTCTCCGGTCTCGGGGCCTGGTATGGGCTCGACTCCTGGCGGCTCAGCGAGCATCCGGCCAGCGCGCGGCGGCTGCTGGGCTTCTACGCCCTCGCGACGGCCGCCATGGCGATCGTGGTGACCGCCCGCAACGGCATCCTGTTCCTGGCGGCCTGGGAGGTGATGACCGTGTCGGCCTTCATGCTGGTGACCACGGAAGATGAGCGGCAGGAGGTGCGCGAGGCGGGCTGGATCTACTTCATCGCCGCCCACGCCAGCACGCTGCTGCTGTTCGGCCTGCTGGGGCTGCTCTGGCGGGCCAGGGGCTCGTTCGACCTCGAGCCCTTCGCGGCCGGCGCCCTCTCGCCGGCGCTGGCCAGCGGGATGTTCCTGCTGGCGCTGGGCGGCTTCGGCATCAAGGCGGGCCTCTTTCCCGTGCACGTCTGGCTGCCGCCGGCCCACGCCAACGCGCCCAGCCACGTCTCCGCGCTGCTTTCGGGCGTGCTGATCAAGATGGGCGTGTACGGCATGGTACGGGTGACCTGGCTGTTCGGCGACCCGCCCCTGTGGTGGGGCGCCCTGCTGCTGGCCCTGGGCGTGGTGTCCGGGGTGCTCGGCGTGGCCTTCGCGCTGGGCCAGCACGATCTCAAGCGGCTGCTGGCCTACCACAGCATCGAGAACATCGGGATCATCTTCATCGGCCTGGGGCTCGCCGTGGGCGGCCGGGCGGCGGGGAGCCCCGCCTTGGTCGCCCTGGGCCTTGGGGGCGCCCTGCTGCACACCTGGAACCACGGCCTGTTCAAGACGCTGCTGTTCTTCGGCGCCGGCGCGGTGCTCCACCGCACCCACACGCGCGAGATCGATCAGCTGGGCGGGCTGGCGAAGGCCATGCCCCGCACGGCGCTGTACTTCCTGGTCGGCGCGGCGGCGATCTGCGGGCTGCCGCCGCTGAACGGATTCGTGAGCGAGCTGTTCGTCTACCTCGGGCTGTTCGGCAGCCTCGGCGCCGCCGCGCCCCTGCGCTGGCTTCCGGCCGTGCTGGCCATCCCCGCGCTGGCGCTGATCGGGGCGCTGGCGGTGGCGTGTTTCGTCAAGGTCTGCGGCGCCGTGTTCCTCGGCGAGCCGCGCACGGACCACGCCCGCCACGCCCGGGAATGCGGGCCGGCCATGGTCTTCCCCATGGCCGTGCTGGCCGCCTGCTGCGTCGGCATCGGCCTGTTCCCCGCGCTGGTGGTGCCGGCGCTCGACCGGGCCACGGCCGGCTGGAGCCTCGCGGGCGCGACCGTGCCGCTGGCGGGGCTGGCCCCGCTCGCCGCACTGACCTGGACGGGCGCGGCGCTGCTGGCCGGCGGCGGCCTGCTGGCCCTGGCGCTGCGCGCGGCCGGCCTGGACACGCGCCTGGGGACGTGGGACTGCGGCTACGTGCTGCCCACGCCACGGATGCAGTACACGGGCTCCTCCTTCGCGCAGGTGCTGGTGACCCTGTGGCGCACGGTGCTGATCCCCGCCGTCACGCGCGGGACCAGCGACCAGCTCTTTCCCGGGCCGAGCCACTACGCGACGCGGGTGCCGGATACGGTGCTGGAGCGGGCCCTGCTGCCCGGGCTGCGGGGCATCGCCTGGCTGCTGGCCTGGCTGCGCCCGTTGCAGCGGGGCAGCATCCATGCGTACCTGTTCTATGTCTTTCTCACCCTGCTGATTCTGCTCCTGTTCAAATGAACACTTGGCGTCTCGTGGAAGGCTCGCTGCACCTGCTGCTGCTGCTCGGCCTGCCGCCGCTGCTGCCGGGGGTAATCAACAAGACCAAGGCCCTGATGGCGGGCCGGGTCGGGCCGCCCGTGCTGCAGGGCTACTACGACCTGGCCAAGCTGTTCCGGAAGGGCATGGTGTTCAGCCGCACGACGACCTGGGTGTTCAAGGCGGGGCCGGTGGTGGCCTGGGTGACCACCGTGCTGGCGGGGCTGCTCGTGCCGCTGATGCACCACGCCCCGCCGGCGGCCTTCGCGGGCGATATGGTGCTGCTGGTCTACCTGCTGGCGCTGGGGCGCTTCTTCATGGCGGCGGCCGCGCTCGATACCGGCTCCCCGTTCGAGGGCATGGGGGCGGCCCGCGAGGTCAGCTACGCCAGCCTGGCCGAGCCGGCCCTGTTCCTCGGCTTCATCGCCATGGCCAAGCTGACGGGCTCGCTGAGCCTGGCCGGCATGTTCTCCGGCACGCTGCCCGAGGGCTGGAGCGGCGCCGCCGCGGCGCTGGTGCTCGTGACCGCAAGCTGGTTCATCGTGCTGCTGGCGGAGAACAGCCGCATCCCGTTCGACGACCCCAACACGCACCTCGAGCTGACGATGATCCACGAGGTGATGGTGCTGGACCACAGCGGGCCGGCGCTGGGGCTGATCGAGCACGGGGCCGCCATGAAGCTCTTCATCTTCGGCGCCCTGGTGCTGGACGTGCTGATCCCGGTCACCACCGGCGACCCCTGGCTGGACTGGGCGCTGCTGCTGGCGGGCGTGCTGCTGCTGGCCGTGCTGATCGGGCTGGTGGAATCCAGCATGGCCCGCCTGCGGCTGAACAACATCCCGAAGCTGCTGGTGGCCGCGTGCCTGCTGGCGCTGTTCGGCGTGATCCTGTTGATGGTCTGACCATGGACGCGACGCTTTCCGTCTCCAACGGGCTGCTGGTCGTGCTGGTGCTGCTGAACTTCGCGGTGCTGGGATCGAGCCGGATGTCCACGCTCATCCGGATGGTCGCCATCCAGGGGCTGCTGCTGGGGACGCTGCCCCAGCTCCGCTCCGACGTGCTGAGCTGGCACCTGATCGCGGTCGGCGCGATGACGGCGGCCATCAAGGCGGCGCTCATTCCGCTGCTGCTGCGGCGCGCCATGCGCGACGTGCGCATTCGGCGCGAGGTCGAGCCGCTGCTCGGCTTCATCCCCTCGCTGCTGATGGGCGCGCTGGGCACGGGGATGGCGGTGGTGTTCTCGAACACGCTGCCCTGGCCGGCCGCCGCGGGCGGCGCGCTGGTGCTTTCCACGTCGATCTCCATGCTGCTGACCGGCTTCATCATCCTGACCACGCGCCGCAAGGCGATCACCCAGGTGGTCGGGTACCTGATCCTGGAGAACGGCATCTTCACCTTCGGCCTGCTGCTGCTCGATGCGGTGCCGTTCCTGGTGGAAGTGGGGGTGCTGCTGGACCTGTTCGTGGCCGTGTTCGTGATGGTCATCATCCTCAACCACATCCAGGCCACGTTCCTGTCCCACGACACGACGCGCCTCTCCCTGCTTAAGGAATGACCGCCGTGCTGACGCTGATCTTCATCGTGCCCGCGCTGGCGGCCCTCGCGGCGGTCTCCATCCCGCAGAACCGGCTGCGCCCGTTCGTGCTGCCGGTGGCGGGGCTGGCCCATCTTGCGGTGGTGGCGGCGCTGCTGGCGGCTTCGCCCGCGCCGGCGCTGGGGTGGCTGCTGCTGGACCCCCTCGGCAAGGTGGTGCTGCCCACCGTGAGCGTGCTGTTCTTCTGCTCGGCGCTGTATGCCCCCGCCTACCTGCGGCTGCGGGACGACCGGCCCAACCGGGCGTTCGTCACCAGTCTGCTGCTGCTGCTGGCCACCATGTCGCTGATCTCGGTGTCCCAGCACGTGGGGCTGATGTGGGTGGCCGTGGAGGCCACCACGCTCGGCAGCGGGCCGCTGATCTACTTCAACCGCAACCCGCAATCGCTCGAGGCGGCCTGGAAGTACCTGCTGATCTGCTCGGTGGGGGTGGCCCTGGCGCTGCTGGGCACGTTCTTTCTCGCCTTCGCCGCCGTGCAGGGCGGCGCCGAGACCTCGCTGCTGCTCGCGGATCTCGTGCGCACGGCGGGGCAGCACTCCAAGCCCTGGCTCAACGCCGCGTTCGTGACCCTGCTGGTCGGCTACGGCACCAAGATGGGGCTGGCGCCCCTGCACAGCTGGAAACCGGACGCCTACGGCGAAGCGCCGGGCATCGTGGGGGCGCTGCTGGCGGGCGGGCTCACCAGTTGCGCATTCCTGGCGATCCTGCGGGTCGTGAAGGTGATGAACGCGGCGGGGCTGGGCGCGTTCTCGGCCAACCTGCTGGTGGGAATCGGCCTGTTCTCCATGACCATGGCCGCGGTGTTCATGGTGCGGCAGCGCGACTACAAGCGCATGCTGGCCTACTCCAGCGTCGAGCACATGGGCATCCTGGCGCTGGGGGTGGGGCTGGGCGGGGCCGGCGCCTTCGGCAGCCTGCTGCATCTCATCAACAACGCCCTCACCAAAGGGGTGCTGTTCCTCTCGTCGGGCAACATCCACCGGGCCTACGGCAGCAAGTCCATCGACAACGTCTCCGGCGCCCTGACGCGGCTGCCGGCCTCGGCGGCGCTGTTCCTGGCCGGGTTCATCGCGATCACGGGCTCCCCGCCGTTCGGGCCGTTCGTGAGCGAGTTCACCATCCTGCGGGCGGCCTTCGAGACCCAGCGCTTCGCGATCGGCGGCGCCTTCCTGCTGCTGCTGCTGACGGTGTTCATCGGGATGGGCGCGACGGTGCTGGCGGTGGTGCAGGGCCGGCCGCCGGCCGAGGCTGCCGCGGGCACGTTCCGCGATTCGGCGCAGACGGTGCTGCCCATCGCCTTGCTGCTGCTGCTGGTGCTGGGACTGGGGGTGTACCTGCCCCCGCCGCTGCAGGCCCTGCTGCAGGAAGCGGCCGCGTACCTGGAGGTCGGGCGATGAGCGAGACCCTTTCCCCCTTCACGCCCCTTTACAACGGAGAGGCCACGGACTACGAGGGGCTCCGGCCGATCCCCCAGGAGATCTTCTTCTCGACGATCCTGGCAGGCGTCGAACGGGGCATGCGGGTGGCCTCGTACTTCGGGCTGGCGCCCACGGCCGGCGCGCCCACCGGGCTGATCGCCATCCTGGCCGACGACACCGGCGCACGGCTGTGGCTGGGCAGGACGGTCATCGCCGGCGCCCGTTTTCCTTCCCTGACCCCCTCGTGCGCCCAACTGCACCTGTTCGAGCGGGAGATCGCGGAACAGACCGGGCTGATCCCCGATGGCCACCCCTGGCTCAAGCCGGTGCGCTACGCCCTGCCGCTGGCCGGCGGCGGTGCTGCCGCGTCGCGCGAAGGCCGCAAGCCGCCCGCGATCGGCGTCACGGAATTCTTCCGCGTGGAAGGGGAGGAGGTGCACGAGGTGGGCGTCGGACCGATCCATGCGGGCGTGATCGAGCCTGGCCACTTCCGCTTCCAGTGCCACGGCGAGCACGTCTTCCACCTGGAGATTTCGCTGGGCTATCAGCACCGGGGGATCGAGGAGGCCCTGCCGGGCGGCCCCCATCCGATCACCGCCCGCCAGATGGAGACGGTGGCCGGCGACACGTCCATCGGCCACGGCTGGGCCTACGTGCAGAACCTGGAGGCGCTCGGCGGGCTGCGCGTGTCGCCCCGCGCCCAGGTGATCCGGGGCATTGCGCTCGAGCTGGAGCGGCTCGCCAACCACACCGGCGATCTGGGCGCGCTGGCGGGGGACGTGGGCTACCTGCCCACGCAGTCCTTCTGCGGCCGCCTGCGCGGCGATTTCCTCAACATGACCGCGCTGATCTGCGGCAACCGCTTCGGGCGCGACCTGCTGACGCCGGGCGGCGTGCGCTTCGACGTGGATGCGGCCATGGCGGAGGAGCTGTCGCGCCGCCTGGAGGCCGCCAGCCGCGACGTGACCGAGGCGGTGGAGCTGCTCTGGCAGACCCCCTCCGTGCTGGCGCGGTTCGAGAACATCGGCACGGTCTCCTTCGAGCAATGCCTGGAGGTGGGACTGGTCGGCCCGGTCGCCCGCGCCTGCGGCGTCGAGCGCGACGTGCGCAGCGACCATCCCTTTGGCATCTACCAGTTCACCACCATCCCGCCGGTCACCGCCCACTACGGCGACGTGAACTCCCGCGCCTACGTGCGCTGGCTGGAGATGCAGCGCTCGATCGGCTTCCTGCGGGAGCGGCTGGCCTCCCTGGCCGCGGGGACGGCGCCGCGGGCCGAGGCGGTTCCGCCGCAACGCGGGGCCGGCCCCCTCGCGCCGGGGCGGCTGGCCTGCGCGCTGATCGAGGGCTGGCGCGGCGAAATCTGCCATGTGGCCCTCACCGATGGCGCCGGCCGGTTCCTGCGGTACAAGATCACCGACCCGTCGTTCCACAACTGGTTCGGGCTGGCCCTGGCCCTGCGGGATCAGCAGATCTCGGATTTCCCGATCTGCAACAAGAGCTTCAACCTGTCCTACTGCGGCCATGACCTGTAGCCACACCGATCCCGGGAGGAGCCGATGCTGAAGTCCATGCTGGCGCGCCTGCACCAGGGCCATCGCACGATGGCCTACCCGGGCGCGCCGCCCCCCGCGCTGCCGGAGCGGTTCCGGGGGCGACCCCTCATCGATGCGAGCCGCTGCCCCGAGGGTTGCCGGGAGTGCGTGCGGGCCTGCCCCACCGCCGCCATCGCCTTCGACGGCCAGTTGCGCGTGGACCTGGGCAAGTGCCTGTTCTGCACCGAGTGCAGCGACGCGTGTCCCGCGGGCGCGATCGGCCACGGCGCGGATTACCGCCTGGCCACCCGCGCGCGTGGCGATCTCGCCCTGGCGGCCGGGGAGCCGCTGCGCCTGGCGCAGGCGCTGGAGCGGAAGACGCTCGGGCTGTTCGGCCGCTCCCTCAAGCTGCGCCAGGTGAGCGCGGGCGGGTGCAACGGCTGCGAGTCGGACGTGAACGTGCTCACCACCATCGGCTGGGACCTGGGGCGCTTCGGCATCCAGTTCGTCGCGTCCCCCCGCCACGCCGACGGGCTGCTGCTGACCGGGTGCGTGACCGGGAACATGACGCTGGCGCTGGAAAAGGCGTACGCCGCCGTCGCGCCGCCCAAGATCGTGATCGCCGTGGGCGCCTGCGCCATCTCGGGCGGCCCCTACGCCGGCCACCCGCAGCAGCGCGACGGCGGCACGGAGCTGCTGCCCATCGACCTGTTCATCCCCGGCTGCCCGCCCCACCCGCTGACCATCCTCGATGGCCTGCTGCGCCTGCTGGATCGCCTCCCGCCCGAGCGCAGCGCCACGGGGTGACACCAATGTGCGTTGAAAAATGAACGAGTAGTCCTGTGTCTGAGGAACCACCCGGCACTGAGCGACTCGAAGGCGATCCCGCGCCCGCGGCATTCGACACGCACCACGAGTCGCTCCTAGCGCGCAAGCAAGGGGTTGTTTGACCAATTTCGTAGCAGTATCTCACGAGAATGCACTCTGCACCCAGGATGACATCTACCTCCTTATAACACACAGACCGCATTGTGAGTTTTCACGAAGAAATTGCCATTAAAAACCAAATGAGTTGCGTTCTCAAAAACGAATGGGTACCCCGCGCGTAAGAACTCTCGCAGAAATATTTCTGGACTCTTTACTTGCTACAGGGTCGGCAACTGTGATATCAATTTGACATGCGGCGAAAGCTATCTCTATATCTGATGGACAAGACTCTGGACGTGACAACCGTCCAGATTATAGCCATGATGGGCGCCGTGGCTAGTCCTATACTTACTGCATGGTGGGCATGGTTCAAAGAATTTGGTCCCGGATGGATTATGATAGGAGCCTGGGTTGGATTTGGGGGGTGGTTGTGGCTGACGGTTGGATTTATCTTTCTTGTTCACGCGATTAGGCGTTGGACAATTGCAGCGGATTATGACGGTGTGATTTGGCTTTCCGAAGTTGTCGAGGAGCAGACAATTGGAAAGTGGTGGCAGGAAGCATGGCGCCCAAATGTGGACCTTCAAGTCCTACACAGCCAATATGGTAAGTGGAAGCGTAATGACGTCTTTCCAGAAATGGCGAAACGGCTGGGTCGCAATTTTGCCAATGAGTATGCAAGAATTGGAGATTTGACAGATTGGGTGCGCACAGAGGATCAGATTAATATTAATAATGCGGGAGCCAATATACGACCAATTATAAGAAGAGATATGAGATTCTTGCGCTCATATGTAACAAGGCTAAATCGCAAATTACTTATTGACTAGGAAGTTAGCTTGGTAAATTCCACCCGCTCACCTTCCTCGACGGCCTGCTGCGCCTGCTGGATCGCCTGGCGCCCGAGCGAAGCGCTACCGCGTGATACCAACTTAAACGCCAAACGGTATCGGCTCCAGATCGCGGATTGGCGACCCCGCGGCACAAAGAACGGGGCGGAAATGATTTTGGTTGCTTTGCGGTTATGTTCGCGCTACAGGGGCACGGAAAAATAAGTCTCGGAGCATTCAACGACTTTCTTGCCGATTGCTCCGCATGCTCGAACATTTGCACTTGAATCGTTGGATAATCCTTGCTGTTCGCGACCTCGCTGGTTCGCGCAGGCGCTTAATATCCAAACGCCAAAAACCTCCGCCAATAAGTCCGATTCGTCATTTAGCGTTCGGAGATTACGTTTTTCTTTCTGAAATGTATTTGTCCACGTATCCATCAAATCGGTTGCGCATTGTAGTAATACGCTATTGGGATCGTTGGCGTTCGATTCTAGGCCACTCATGAACGCCTTTGTAATCTGCTCACCAACTTTTTCACCTAGATAGTTCTTTACGTTCCTGACTGCCGCACACATGATCGCGGTTCCACAAAAAAAGTCCCAGTCTTCAGTGTCTATTTCTGCTAATTTTGGATACGATGAAATTAATGATTCGCGAATGCGATGCGATTCTTGTCTTGAAAAATTGGTTAAGTTTATTAATTTCTTACTTGCATTTTCAAATCGCTCTATCTCACGTTTTCTCCCAAACAATTCAAACATTGTATCCTCGCTGGCAGGTGGGTTCGTAAGCTCACTCCGTGACCACGAGTGATGCCGTTGATGTTTCTCCCTTTGCGAGGGAGATTTGGCGGCGGCGCGATGGGAAGGCCCGCCTTGTCCGGATGTCGCAGAGAAACTTCATCGCGGATCGGCCCCTATGTCAACGCGGAGCGCGGGGCGCTCCGGCGACTGGCAAATCAATCACCGGAGGCGCCGGGATGCGCCCCGCCCGAGCGCAGCGCCACGGGGTGAGATGCGCCAGGGCGCCGCGGGTCACCTCGCCGCCGTGGGGCGGATGGTATCGAGCTGGACGGAGTTCTTGCTGAAGCGCTCCTTGTAGGGCGACGTGTCGATCTCCTCGAGCTCGATCTCCCCGGCCAGCACCTGCTGCTTCCACGCCTGCTGCTCGGGCTCGAGGGCCTGGAACTCGGGCATGACCTTCCTGCCGAACAGATCGAGGCTTTCGCAGATGTGCGCGTGGGTGTTCTTGCCGGCCTGGTTCAAGAGGATGATCTGGTCCACGTGGGAGCCGGCGAACTTGTGCAGGCGCCGGCGGATGGTCTCCGGGGAGCCGATCAGGCCGCCGGAAATCGCGCGTTCCAGGGCCTCCGGGTTCTCCCGCTTCCACTTCTCGTACTCGGCCCACAGGTCCACCGTGCCCGGATCGGGCCGGACGCGCTGGGGGCCGATGCGCTCGGCGCTGTAGAACTTGAGCGCGAACTGGAAGAACGGGATGCCGTCGGCCCGGCGCCGTGCCTCCGCGTCGGTCTCCGCGCACATGAAGTAGCTGACGAGGGCCATGTTGGGGTTGGTGCGATAGTCGGCCAGCTTCTCCTGCCGCTTGATGAAGGCGTTGTAGTAGGCGTGCACCCACGCCTGCGCCGCGTCGCCGCTGACGAACTGGAAGCCGAGCGCGCCCAGGCCGCGGCGGCCGGCCATCTCGATGGTGTCCAGTTGCGAGCAGGCCACCCACAGCGGCGGATGCGGCTTCTGGATCGGCTTGGGCAGCACGTTGCGCAGGGGAAAGTCGAAATACTCGCCGTGATACTCCGAGCCGCCCTCCCTGAACATGGGGATGATCGCCTTCACCGCGTCTTCCCAGACCCGGCGCTTGGTCTCGAGCGGGCGGTCGAAGGGCCCCAGCTCGGTGATGCTGCCGCCCTCGCCCATGCCGAACTCGACGCGGCCGTTGCTGATCAGGTCCGCGCAGGCCACGCGCTCGGCCACGCGGGCCGGGTGGTTGGTCGTCAGCTGGATGATGCCGTGGCCGAGCCGGATCTGCTTCGTGCGCTGGCTGGCCGCCCCCAGGAACACCTCCGGCGCCGGGCAGTGCGAGTACTCCTCCAGGAAGTGGTGCTCGACCATCCACGCGTGGTCGTAGCCCAGCGCGTCGGCCAGCTCCACCTGGTCCAGGGCGTTGCGGTACAGGTTCCGCTCGTCGTCCTGCTGCCAGGGTCGCGGAAGCTGCAACTCATAGAAAATCCCGAATTTCATGTTCCCCCTCCCGGTCGGTAACCGCGCGGTCTCCGGCGAGCCGGATTCGGCCCGACCCTAGCACATTCGCTAACGATCCGCGCAACGGAGTCCCAATCCAGCGAGAATTGGTATTCTGGCCGGCTCGCGGCGCAGCGCCACTTGACGGGATCGAGCGCTTTCTGATTTACTCATTTGTTACGCGGCACCGGCGCGGCAGGTCTCCGGGCGGCGCAGCGGTGCGGGGGCCAGGAGTCGCCGACCCCCCCACCGTCAGCGCTGCACGGGCAGGCTCCGGGAGGTCGGGCCACGGCTGCGGCGGGCTGCGAGAGTGGCGGAACCGGCAGACGCGCTGGATTTAGGTTCCAGTACCCTCGGGTGTGGGGGTTCGAGTCCCCCCTCTCGCAGCGGCGGCCAGGGCGCCCATCCGGAGCGGCACCGGAGCGGACGCCTGACGCGCGCGCCGCCCCCGGGGCGGAGCAAGGCGCGGAGCAGCACACCAAGGTCGCCGCACGCGCGGGCGGCCGTACCGGGATGAGGCTGATGCAGGTCACGGTCGAGAATCTGGGCGGTCTGAAACGGAAGGTATCCATCGAGGTGCCCTTGAGCGACGTCGAGAGCACCTACAACGAGGTCTATCAGCGCATCGCCGCCAACGTGCACGTGCGCGGATTCCGACCCGGGCGCTTCCCGCGCCAGCTCGCGGAGAAGCGCTTCAAGGAGCTGATGGAGCACGAGGCCATCACCACGCTGGTGCCCAAGTACCTGGACGACGCGCTGAAGGGCCAGGAGCTGCGGCCGGCCACGGAGCCCCGCTTCGATCACCTCCACATCCACAAGCAGGAGCCGTTCCGGTTCGAGGCGGAGTTCGAGGTCGTGCCCAGCTTCGAGCCGCCGCCGCTGACGGAATTCAAGCTGGAAAGGAAGGCGGCGACGCTCGACCCCAAGGAGATCGACGCGCGGATCGAAGCGCTGCGGCTGCAGTTCGCGACCCTCACCGACAAGGGCGGCGAGCCCGCCGCGACGGGCGACGTGGTGATCTACGACCACGAGGGCACGATCGACGGCCAGCCCTTTGTGGGGGGCACCGCCAAGGACGACCGGCTGGAAGTTGGCAACGCCCGCTACATCAAGCAATTCGCGGAGCCCTTCGCGGGCATGCGGGCCGGCGAGACCAAGCAGATCGAGGTCGAGTATCCACCCGAGTACGGCGAGAAGACGCTCGCGGGCAAGAAGGCCGTGTTCGCCATCACGGTCAAGAAGGTGGAGGCGCGTGTGCCGGCGCCGCTCGACGAGCCGTTCTTCAAGCGCTTCGCCCAGGATATCGCGGACGAGGCGGGCTTCCGGGTCCACATCGAAAAGCAGCTCATGCAGCAGAAGGAACGGGCGATCGAGGCGGAGTACCATGCGGCCCTGATCGAGCAGATCAAGGCCAAGCTCACGTTCGCCGTGCCGGACCGGCTGGTGGAGGCCAATCTCCACGAGTTCGAGCACCAGCTCTCCCGTGACGATCCGGAAGCCGCCAAGGACGAACAGCGGCTGGCCAAGCTCAAGACGGAGGAGACCGAGCGGGTCACGGGCAACCTGCGCGTCGGGTACTTCGTGGACGAGCTGGCGCAACGCAACGACGTGAAGGTGGACACGCGCGCCGTGCAGGAGCGGTTCGTGCTCCAGGCCTACCTGATGCAGCAGCGTCCCGGCGATCTGCTGCGCACGCCGCAGGGCGAGCGCATGCTGCACCAGATCGAGCGGGAGGATCTCATCACCCGCACCCTGGCGTTCATGGCCGATGCGCTGCTCGGTCGCACGCGATCCGCGCCCGCGGCCGCCGCCCCGGCGGGGGCGGAGCCGCCAGCCGCAGCCACGCCCTGACCCGACCCCCGCCCCCGGGCACGCAGCGAGCCGGCAGCACCCCACTCAAGGAGCGAGGGAGCCATGACGTTGATTCCCATGGTGGTGGAGCAGACGAACCGCGGGGAACGCGCCTACGACATCTATTCCCGGCTGCTCAAGGACCGCATCATCTTCCTGGGCACCGCGATCGACGAGCACATCGCCAATCTGGTGATCGCCCAACTGCTGTTCCTGGAAGCCGAGGACCCCGCCACCGACATCTCCATGTATGTGAACTGCCCGGGGGGATTGCTCACGGCGGGGCTCTCCATCTATGACACCATGCAGTACGTGAAGCCCAGCATCCAGACGATCTGCCTGGGTCAGGCCGCGAGCCTCGGCGCGATCCTGATGGCCGCGGGGGCGGAAGGCAAGCGCTTCGCGCTGCCGAATGCGCGCTTCATGATTCACCAGCCCTGGGGCGGCTTTTCCGGACAGGCCACCGACATCGACATCCACGCCAAGGAGATCATCCGGCTCAAGTCCATGACCAACCGCATCCTGGCCAGGCACACCAAGAAGTCGCTGAAGGTGATCGAAGAGGATACGCAGCGGGATTTCTTCATGGATGCCGAGGAAGCGGTGGCCTATGGCATCGTGGACGCAATCATGGACAAGACCCGCCACCACTCGAAGGACTAGCGGCCCGGCAGCGCAGCCTCACCCCCCGCCGCTGACGCGGCTGCCCCTTGTATCTTCAAGACGGGGGGGTCGAAGAGTACCGCACGGCAGACCGTTCGCCCCATGGAAGCACTCCGCGGGAGAGGGCGGGTCGCCCTGCGGTGCACCCGGCCCCGGAGCCCGAACGTTGCCGGAGCGGAGCGCTCGGATCGTGCAAGGTGGGGCGGTAGAGCCGGGCGGTCTCGGTCGTGAACCCAATGCCAGGGATGCAGCCATGGGCACCGCGACGTTTGTCGGGATCGATGTCATACCAATTCGCAATCAAAACAGTTCTACTGCCGTGTGTCTGAGGAGCCCTGCGCAGCGTGCGGAACAAGGCGGTGCGCCGTCCGATCGAGGGGGTGCTGAAGGCCCTCCAGGCCCAGTGGGTCGCGATCGATCGCGAGCTGGAGCAGTTCATCCGGAATTCCCCGATCTGGCGGGTGCAGGAGGACCTGCTGCCCACCGTGCCCGGGGTCGGTCCGGTGCTGGCCCGCACGCTGACCGCCGAGCTGCCGGAGTTGGGAAAGCTGTCGCCCAAGGCCGCCGCAGCCGAAGCGGCGGCGCTGGGCGTCCCAGCCGTGAGGGATGCCGTTGAGCAGCCTCTACCGCGAGAGCGGGCCGGGCGGGGTGCCCGCGACGACGGAGCGGGCGATGTCGGGGGCAAGGCAGGCGAGGCGGGCTGCGGCCGGCGACGCGCCGGCTCGTCCGCAGCAGTCGTGGGACGAACGTGCACGGCGGCGACCCGCGGGGCGGGCCGCCGCCGTGAATCCTGGACTGCGGGCGGCGCTCCCGGAACGGGGAGCGCCGGGGGGAGCTGCGACTACGGGACTTTGTGCACCACCTTCAGGTCGGCCAAGGCGCCCGGACCATGGCAGATGGGGCAGGTCTCGATGTAGGTCGTAGTGGAATCCGTGTAGATGCCGTTGGTGGCGTCATACACGATAGGGTTGGTGACCGCGCCGGTGCCGGCGGTGAAGCCGGCTCCTTGCAGCTTCATGTGCTGGATGGGCAGGGCGCCATCGTGGCACGAGGAGCACACCGAGGCCGTGGGCGTGGTGCGCCCGTTGTCGGAGGCGGTGAACAGGGTTCTCGGCACCACAAATTGTGCGAACGTGCCGTCAGTGGTGACCAGGGTGCCCTGGCCGGTCAGGTCGACGACCGGCGTCAAGCTCGACGAGGCCGACACCTTGAACGTGTCGGTCGTGGCGCCGACCACGAAGTAGTCGGTTCTCACGGCCAACCCGCCCGCCAGGGTGGCGAGGGTGTCCTTGACGAACTGCACCTCCTGCCCGTCGGTCAAGCCATGCGAGGCGAAGGTGATGGTGTCCGCCGTGGTGTCCACCGCGTTCGCGGTGACGGTGACCGAGCCGCTGCCCGTCGCGGTCGGGACGATCGCCGCGCCGCCGGAGGTTGCCGCCACCTGGAAGGTGGTGCTGGTCGCGCCGACGACGTAATAGTCCGTCGCGGCACTCAGCCCGGTGGGCAACGCCAGCGTGCCCGTCGCGTTGGGGGTGGTCCGGAACTGCACGACCTCCCCAGTCACGAGACCGTGGGGGGTGCTCGTGCTGGGCGTGATGGTGCCGGTGGTCGTGCTCACCGTTGACGAGCCGGCGGTGAAGGTGAGGCTGCCGAAGCGCCTGCCTTTGGCCAGCCCGGCCGTGGCCAAGCTCGGCGCCGTGTTGGTGCTGGTGGCCAGCGCCGCCGTGCTGATGGGCAGGGTATACCCGGTGGTGGTGTGGCAGTTGGTGCAGCGGTTCAACTGACCGGGGAAGAACACGGCGCTGAAGTCCCCGCCGCTGCTCCCGCCGATCACGAGCCCCTTCTCGCGGAAGCCCTCGTGGGTCGTGCCATCGTAACCCGTCTGGGCGCCCGCGTGGATGCCGTGGATCATGACCTTGAAGTCGTTGGACTGCTCCTTCTTCCCGTCCAGGGCGCCCGTCGGCATGGCGACGGCCCGGCCGACGAGGTCGGAGTTGTTGGGGTTGTGGCACGCCACGCACAGCTCGATCTTGCTGGTGCGGCTGTTGCCATGGATCGTCAGCTGCTCGTGGCACACGTTGCACTTGGCCACGTCCACCACCGCGCGGCGGATATCCGTCGCGGCGGTGAGCTCGGTGCCGCTGGTGTTGAAGTACTTCGCCGCGCCTTTGATCGGAACGCGCACCGATACCGTCGAGGCGCGCGTGGTCGTACCCGGCGCGGGCCTGGAGTTGTTCGTGATGCTGGCCACCGCGCGACCGTCCACTCCCACGACGAACCCGCCGCCTGTCGCCACGTCGGCGATGGCCCGCCCGCCCAGCGTGTGGGTGGCCGTGAAGGAGCACAGCGTGGTCGTGCCGCAGGTGCCGTTGCGGGTCGCCTGCAACGCGGTCAAGGCCGAGGTGATGGTCATCGTGACGGCGCTGGCCGGCGTGGTCGCGGTACCGCTGCCGACGTTGGTGTGCTCCTTCACGCCCCAGCCCAGCCGTGCCGTGACGCTGCCGGTGACCGAGCCTGTCTGGGGGAATGCCGAACTGGTCAGGAGATCGTAGTAGGTGCCGTCACTGGGGTTCTTCACGGAGACCGTGACGGTCACGATTCCCGTGCCGCTGTCGTAGGTCAGCCCCTCGACGTTGAATTGGAACTTGGCGCTCTCCGCGTACACCGTCGCCGGATAGTTGTGCCTGGTGTCAATGGGCGCCACCGTCGCTGTCGAGGCATGGCACAGCGCACACCCGCTGTTGTCGGTTACCGTGCCGCCCCCGTGCGTGATCTGCCAGGAGGCCGGCGTGGTGCCGTCGAACACGACGTTGTCGTGGCAGGCGGTGCAGGCTTCCTTGGTGGGCTTGTTCTTCCAGTTGGCCGCCTCGGTGATGGCGCTGTCCGTCTCCACGTGGCACTTGGTGCAGGTGGGGAAGAAGCTCCTGGCGGTGCTGGTCAAGGCCGCCTTGCTCGTCACCATCTGGGGCAGCATGCCGCCCGAGAAGTCGAACTCGGTGTTGTTGAAGCCCCAGATCTTGTAGGGCGTGCCGTTGGCGACGCTGGGCAGGCCCGCGCCGTTGTGGATGCGGTGGATGAAGACCTTCATGTCCAGCACGTTGCCGCTGTTGGCGTCGTACTGTCCCGGGTTGTGGCAGGTGACGCAGTACTTGGTCTCGACCCGGCCGCCGCCGTGCAGCGCCAGCTTGTTGTGACACTGGTTGCAGGTATCGGTCTTGACGATCAGGCGGTTGGTGGTCACCGAGCCTCCCGCCGGCACGAAATCGGACGTGGCGTTGGCCACCACGCCCGTGGGCAGGCCGCCCCCGCTGATCTGGAGTCCCACCCGGTGGGTGAGCGAGGCATTGTAGGTCAGGTCGATCGTGTTGTCCGTGCCCGTCGGCGGCGTTTGCGACGGGCTGATGGCCGTGGCGAAAGTGTATGTGAACACCCCGCCGCTGTAGGCCAGCGTCCCCGTGCGGTCCCGGGTGCCCTGGGTGACTTTGCGGGTGGTCGTGCCGGTCGGCCAGTAGCCGGTCGTCGCGTTATCCGTCGAGTTCCGGCTTTCCGTGGTGACGATGTAGTTCTGCCAGGTGCTGGCGTTCCCGCTCGCCTCGGGGTTCAGCTTGGCGATGGTCAACGCGACGTTGCCCGTGCTGCCCGCCTTCAAGTGGGTATCAGTCAGGGTCAGCCCGTCCTGGTCCACTACGGTGAAAGTGACCACCGGCTTGCCGTCGGTGCCCACGGACGCGCCGGTGATCGTCGCCGTGAGCGCTGACTGCTGAAAGCTGGTCGTGCCGGGCCCGGTCGGCCCTTGGGGTCCTGTCGCGCCGGTCGCGCCGGTCGCGCCGGTCGCACCGTCCGTTCCTTTCTCGCCCTCCACACAGGCGGACAGGATGAGGATCACTGCCGCCAGCGCTGCCATGCGTCCGATCCATGTGTTCATGTTCAACCTCCTTTGCTTGCTGGGACGCGATCGGCGGCGCGGACGCCGCGTCATCGCTTCGCCCATGGGGCCGGCGACCTGACCCCGACCCCCGAGCAACCGTGCCGTGCACTGCCTGCCGGGCCTTCACCCCGTTCGGCTGCATCCCGCGGCTCGCGGGCCAGCCTGCTCTCCCATTCACCTCGTCCCGCCCGGCGCCGGGCGTCAGTACAAGAAATGCAACTCAAGGAAGAACCGCCTCTCGTTGGCGGTGGTGTCCGAGCTGGGTCGGCCCTGCTTGATCCGGTACCCGGCCCGAAACTGCAGGTTCGGCGAGAGGAACGGCTCATAGATGAAGCTGGTGCGGTCGCGGGTATCGCCCCTCTTGGACGTATCCGGATCGAGAAACTCGTAGGCGAACTTGACGTTCTGGCCTTTGGCGACGAGGAAATCGAGCTCGCCCATGCCCGCGGTGCGGTAGGTCTTGCCGCCGCCCGAGGCGTTGTCCTCGGCGACGCGATCCAGCTCGAACAGGCCGGTGAGCCGGCCGAAATGCAGGCCGCCGTATAGGGAGGACACGGTGCGGGAGGCGTCCTCGGTCAGCGGATCCAGCGAGTATTTGATCCCGACCAGCCCGGCGCGCCGCACCGTGTAGGCATTCGCCACGATGCGCTTGTCGGCCGGCACCGCGGTGGGGTCGGCGGGATTGGTGACCGTGAGCGAGAGCGAGTGCGAGCCCGGCTCGATTCCGTACTCCACACCCATGCCCTGCACGGCTTCCAGCCCCAACACGCCATCGAACATGCTGGTGCGCGTGCCGAGCTTCTGCCCCCCGTGCAGGAACGGATCGTCGAACACGTTCAGCAGGCTGGTCGGCATGCGGAACGTGCCGGTCTTGAGATACCCGTTGTAGGGCAACCCTTCGAGCAGCACGAACACGTCGCGGGTGGCGACGGTCGGGATCAGGTTCTCCGAGACATAGAGCGAGGCCCGGCCCGGGATCACGGCGATATCGAGGTAGAACTCCGCCAGCTTCCCGCCGCCGTCGAGGGACTTGTGGCAGCTTTCGCAGGTCGCGTCCCGACCGAAGGCGTTCCGGGGTTGTTCATTGCCCGACGGGTACACGTAGTTGTAGGGCACGCGCACATCCGCGCCGACCGAGAAATTTTCGCTGAGGCGACCGTGGGCAAAATCGCCAGAGACCACAGGCGGCGGCGGTTCGGCTCCCTTCTCGGCGCGTGGCGTGTACTCGGAGCTGAGGACCGAAGCGGCGCCCCGGGAGTGCATGTACAGCACGCCGTATTCGGTGCGCTTGCCGCCCCCGGTCTTGTTGACGTGGCACTTCGAGCACTTGTAGCCCTCGCGCACGGCCAGGTAGGGCTCGGCCCGGAGCTCGCCGCCAAACCACGATCCGGACACGAGCAACGCCAGGGCGAGCAGCACCGCTTGCAACGCGCGCCGGCTGGCCCATCGTGCTTCCGCCGCCATGGGATTCACCGCCCTGTGTCCCGCACCCCGCTGATCCGCGGCGCGCGGGCGCCGGGCGCCCGACTGCGCGCCCCGGCTCGGCAACCACTCCCGCGTGCCGATTCCGCTGTGGGCCAGGGCCTGCCCGGGCCGTTCGGGCTGAGCCGCTCGGGTCATTGCGGGGCTCCTGCCTGGATCCAATCGAAGATGCGGGCCTGATCGGCCGCGCTCACGGCGGGCATGACCGGCATCCCGGCTGCCCTCGTGACGGTCAGGTAGAGTGTGCTTTGCGACGGGTTGCGGCGCTTGACGATGCTGAAGCTGCGAAGGTCGCCATATTGACCGTTCTTGCCGTCCGCGTTGACGACCTCCAAATAGTCCTCAGCACGGAATCCGGCCTGGACACCGGTCGGTGCCGCCTGATGACAGCTGCATCCCGAGAGCACGTCGCGCTGGATGGTCGTCCAGGTATCGCCGGTACCGCTCGAGGCCGCCGGGGTCCCGGCAACGTTCTCATCCTGGTCGACGAGACAGCCGCCCAACACCAGCGCCATCAGCAGCAACGCTGCGCTCAGGGAGACGCTTGCAGCGCCGGTCTTCCAGTCGAACATGGTCTCACTCGTTCGCAGTGTTTCGAGGCATCCCGTCGCTCAACGGCGGGCGGGTCGCCTGTAGGTCATCCCGCTCGGCTCGACGACGAACAGATACCGGGAGAGCCGCCCCAGCAGGCTCGTGGGTCGCTCGGCCAGCGAACGGATAAAGTCCACGACCTGCCAGACCTCCTGTTCGGTGAGCTGGCCGTGGTAAGCCTCCATGTTGGTGCCGCGGGCACCCGTCGCGATCGTGCGGAACAGGTCCTGGTCGCTGGTGCCGCTCTTGAACACGCCGTTCTGAAACGCGACCAGCCGCACGCGAAACCCCCACGTGTCGACCTCATCGGCGTTCCCCTCCCCCCGTTCGCCATGACAGTCCGCGCAGCTCCGGGCCGTGTACACTTCGCGGCCCGCCGCCACGCTCTCCGCGGAGGGGGGAAACGGACGCACCTGCGGCAGGGTCACGACCTTCGCTTCGATGGCCGGGGGGTCGGTCTCCTCGAATCGCTTGGAGAAGGTCTTGATGTACTGCACCACGGCGCGAATGCTCGCCGGCGTCAGCAGGTTCCGGAACGGGATCATCTCCGTGCTGGGCATGCCTTCCCGGATGGTGCGCTCCAGGTCGGCATCCGTGGGCAGATCCGCCGACGGGGTCTCGCTCGACGTGGATCGCAGCTTGTACACGCCCCGGGTGAAATCGGCCGGCCGCTGCGCGAACCCCCGCGCTCCCGGTCCGCGGCCATCGCCATGGATGCCGTGGCACGTGGCGCAGGCCGCGTTGTATATCCCGCGGCCCATCGTGACGACCGCGAACCGGTCCCCCTGCGCCGACCGAACCTGCGCCGCCGCCGGTCCAACCGAAGGCGCCACGCCTTGCGCGGCCAGGTCGTTCCCTGTACCCACGACCAACCCGATCGCCATCGCTAGGCCCGTTACGACAGTCCATCTGTCCATGGTGTCCTGACCTCCGTCACTACCAGCCGCGAGTGCGCACCGCCCTCGCCCTTCTTCCGTTGTACCTGCAGATCCCGTCAGCCAGCCGTGCCCCGAGCCGCCGAAGACATCCGGGGCCACCCGCGCCAACTGCAGCCAGGTTCCTGTCGGCTCCAATTCGGGCCTCACCGCCAGAACCCATCGCCCCCTCACGACCCGATCTCGCCGCCGTGGCGCCGGTGGTGGCAGAATATCCGCGACGCATGCCGCACCAACCTCTCCCTGATCCCGATGGCTCCTCCGGACGAGCAATATGGCACTGCCGTCTCGCGGCACCTGTCCCAGCATCGATGACGCGGCATCCCACCATTCCTCTCGCCGTGTGTCATTCCCACCGCATATCCATATGTCCGCGCACAGGACCATCCCCTCGTCCACAACCCGGGGAATTCGTGCAACTTCGTACCGCCTACAATCTAACTGGCCGCCGAGCCATCCCGCCGGTCGCTACCCCCGCCGGATCGCCCCATTGTCTTGCACGACTGATATGTTATCAACCAAACCAACGAACCCGCCACGAGTGCAAAGCACACCGCAATGAATCCGTACAACAATGGCGTCTCCGTCGAAAGCGCAACCGGAAGCCCCGGCGGAAGAATCAACAAGAATCCCACGATAACCAGCCATGTCCGGATCCCTATCCCTCTCCGCTCTCCGCGTGAAACCATACTTCACCCCCTGCCCGAATTTACGTCTGCTCTGCAAATTCGTCCCGTCACCCTCCCCCAGGAAATCGTCCGGCAACAACCTCACACCTCTGAGCCAACGATCGAACGTTAACGTTCTGTACAACCCCACCCGATTCCCCTCACGCAAAGAGCGCCTCAACGCTCCTTGTTGAGTGAGAGGATATACTCGACAAGATCGGCCATTTCCTCCTTCTCGAACAATGGCCAACGAATACCCTCCTCCTTCATCCTGTCTTCGATTCGCGGCGCGTGGTTCCACATTGCTGCCAGCACATCGAATGAACTCTTCAGACCCACCTCGGCCAGGTTCGGCCCGATGGTCTCGTCCCCCGGCCGCTTTGGCGTGTGGCACAGCTTGCAGTTCTTGCGGGCGAATACGTCCGCCCCGTGCGACGCCGTCCCCACTACGTCTCTGAACTTCAGAAAATACAAATACGAAATCAGATCCGCCATTTCCTGCGGCTTGAACGTCGGGAATTTGATCCGTTCCCGCTTCATTCTGGGCCACATGTTGGATCCGTGATTCCACAACTCGCTCAGGATGTACGACAAGCTGCCTTTGAGCGGCTGGCGAGCCAGGTCCGGGCCGATCTTGCCCCCGTTACCCCTGACGGAATGGCAGTAGCTGCAGCCCTTCTTCCTGAAGATCTCTTTCCCACTAATGGGGTTTCCCACTGCGAGGTATCGCCGCCGAGCTTCCTCGCCGAAACCCCTCGCCCGTATGTACGCCAGAATATCGACCACATCCCGCTCTCTGAACGCCGGCCGTTGAACTTTTTCCGACAGCATCGTCTCCATCATCTTGGGTCCGCTGTTCCATAGCGCGGCGGTAATGTATGGGATGGCGTACCGCTCCTGAAACGAGTCCAGCTCGGGACCGACCGTCCCTCCCCGCCCTCCAACCGAATGGCACCGCACGCAATTCTTTTCGTGAAACAGCTTCTCCCCAACTTCTGCGTTCGCCGCCTTGTCGAGAAAATTGAGGTAATACAGAAACGTGACCAGTTTCCGGGTCTGCGTATTCGTAAATGTCGGCCAGACGAGCCGTTCAATCGTAAAGGCCTCATTCATCCGCGGAAAATGGTTCCATAGTTTCGCAGTGATTTCCGATAAACTCCCCAGCTGGACCTCGCCGAGGTCGGGGCCTGTCCTTCCGCCGACGCCCTGCACGGAGTGGCACCTGATGCAGAGCTTGCTCGTAAAGAGCGCGCTCCCTTCTTCAGGGTTCTCCGGCAGAAACTCGTCATCGGCAGGCCTATTCCCTGCGCCATACGCGATGCCCGCGAAGATGCCTGCAATCAGCCCGACGATCGCGATTGCGGCCCTGACCTTACCTCTCGAGGTTCCGCATTTCATCAGCACTCTCAGGTTCCTTCCCGAAAACGAGTCCCCAGAACGTGTAAATGACGATCGTGAGAAGAACGATGAATACTGGCACCGCGACCAGTGCGATCCCGATCGATGCGGAAAAGACGTCCTGCCAGGCCCACGAGATGTATATCAATCGCCCGATCCACGCGATGACGCCGGCCGCAAACACCGTGAACCCCGCCAACACGAGCAACTGAAGTCGAAGCACAAGCCGGCCATCCAACGTCCGGGCCCGGGTCAACGACCACCCCTTCTTGGTCCCTGTCGTATTCATGTGGTCAGCCTCCCCAACCCAGGTGTATACCTTCTCACCCGCTCCTCGACGATCGCGAGCGTCTCTTTCCGACCTTCCCGCACTTCGGAGATCGACACGATTGGGAAGATCTTGCTGAAGAGAACATAGAACAGCGCAAATAACGAGAAACACCCGACCATTATGCCAATCTCGACCAGGCTCGGAACATAGCTACCAGTAGCGTACTGATGCAACCTTGGATTTGCGAGAGTCGGCGCGATAATAATATAGCGCTCCAGCCACATGCCTATCATGATGGAAACCGCCGCGACGACAGTTCCGGTGATCGTCCTCGTCCTGTTGATAGCGAGAATGGGCAGAGGAATCACGACATTGAAAAACACCATGGCCCAGAATCCGAAGGAATACTGACCGTCAAATTTCGTCATGAAGACCCGCATCTCCGCCGGTTCGTTTCCGTAGTATGTTGTGAGATACTCCGCGAACGTGAAATAACTCCAAAGCAAAACCATGACGAGCATCAGGAGCCCAAGGTAATTGAAATGAATGGGCTGCAAGTAGTCCTCAAGGTGAAATATCCGACGGAGGATCGCCATAATGACCAGCAACGCCGCGATGCCAGAGAATATGGCACCGACCACGAAGTATGGTCCGAAGATCGTGCTGTGCCACATCGGTTGAACCGTCATCGAAAAGACGAAGGAGACCACGGTGTGCACGGATACCGCGATGGGGACGACGAGCACGGCAAGTATCGTGATGGCGCGGTTCAACACCCGGTGCTGACGTTTGGAGCCCGTCCAGCCGAGCGCGAACACGCTGTAGAACGTCTTGCGCCACCCTCCGTCCACGGCATCGCGAAGAATGGCGATATCGGGGATCATGGGAATGTAAAGATATACAGTGCTGGCAGTCAAATACGCAGTAATGCTGGTGGCGTCCCAAAGCAAAGGAGACTGATATCGCCCATACAGAAAAATGGATGAGATTCGATCTGGTCGGCCCAGGTCGATTATGATATTCATACCGCCTATGCCCAGCACCATCACGGTAATCACCTCGGCGACCCGAGTTATGGGCCGGCGCCACTCTGCTTGCGAAAGACGCAAGATCGCGGAGATCAGCGTGCCTGCATGGCTGATGCCAATGAAGAAGACGAAGTTGACAATGTAGAAGCCCCAGGACACAGGGTAGTTCAGCCCGGTTACTCCCAGCCCGTTGTTGAACTGGATCACATAGCTGGCGACGCCCACGAGCACGAGCACGCCCAGGGCGCCGACGGTGACGTAGAAGCCCTTGCCTGTTACCAGGACCGGCTGCAGGAGAATCGCGTCCTCCTGCGCTGCCCATCGCGGCTTATCCATTATTCGTCTGTTCCGCCAGGTAGATGACCTTCGGTTTCGTGCCCAGATCCTCCATCAGCCGGAAAGCCCGGGAGCTCTTCGCCAGCCGTGAGACGTGGCTCTTCTCGTCGGACAAGTCGCCGAATGAAATCGCCTTCGCCGGGCACACTTCCGCGCAGGCGGGGATATACTCGCCCTCCGCGACTTCGCGCTTCTCCATCGCCGCGCGATCCTTGGCCTTCATGAGGCGGTGATGGCAGAAGGTACACTTTTCGACAACCCCTTTGGGCCGCGGTGTCACATCCGGACTATCGGATTTCCTGGATTCAGCCGGCATCCGATCGTGGTAGTCGTACCAATTGAAATACTTGACCGTATACGGGCATGCCGCTACACAGAACCGGCATCCGATGCAACGATAATATACCTGTGCGACGATACCCTCTGGATTCAAGTAGGTGGCGTGAACGGGGCAAACCCTGGTGCACGGCGGATTGTCGCACTGCATGCATGGGCGGGGAATATATCGGATCTTCACGTCAGGATAGACCCCTTCCGTTTCCCGCAGAACGTTCATCCACGAGATGGACCTGCTTCTCTCGTATTCCCGCTCGCCGACGAATGGGACGTTGTTTTCCGCCTGGCATGCCACAACGCACGCCTGGCAAGCAGTACATTTGTCCAAATCGATTACCATTCCCCAACGAGGCATCGTTTTCCTCTTGTTATGCTCGAATCAGGCGCACGCGAGCTGCACCCCAAACCGGGAGTTTCCGCATCGGGTCGAATGAGCTTGGGATGATGTCATTGGGATTTTCTCCGCGATCTTTCGCCCACCGTCCGTAAGCGTGATGCCCTTGTCCGAATGCCATGTTAAGCACTGCCGGCATCGTACCGGGATATATTTTCGCCCTGACTTTGATCTTGCCCTTGGGCGAGACCAACCACACCAAGTCGCCGTCACCGATGTCTTGCTCTGCCGCCATCGCCGGATTGATTTCGACCCAACTTTGCCATCCGCCAGT
>JACQKK010000085.1 GCA_016204605.1 Candidatus Lambdaproteobacteria bacterium | reverse complement strand
GATGTTTACCTTCGCGCTGGCGGCCTACAACCTGGTCAGAATGCGAAACCTGGCGCCCGCATAGGCTCGTCGGGGGCCGAAGTGTGCCCTTTGAGCGCATTTCGGCCCGAATCGCCCCCGATACGAGGGCGGACAGGAGTCCGATCCGGCTCCTTTCCGGCCTCGGCGAACGCCAAATCGGCCCGCCGCGAGATGAAGGCCATGGAATCAGCCCGAATTTCCGCACCCTGCTAAAGGGGCCTAACCCGCGATTCCGCTCTGGAAGGCCGTTTTAAGCCGATTCGCGCGTCATCTCACGAAGAAAGAGAAACAAGTGCTTCCCCTCTCTAATCCGGCGGTCGGTGGTTCGAGTCCAGCCGGGGGCGCTTGGAATTCAATGGGTTTGAAATCACGGGAATGGAAGGGAGGGGGTCGAGGTAACGCCGAGGTTACAGGTTGGGGCTAAAGGAGGAGTGTCGTCGGGGAGGCAGGGGCGGCACAAGGACCGGGCGAGATGGAGCAGCGGGCCGGGCAATCTGCGTAGCCCGGCTGCGAATCCTGTGGAAACAGGCGGCTGCGGGGCGCGCGCCGCGCAGACGATTCGTAACGCATACGGGGCCCCGCTCCGGGTCGGGCAGTGGAGGTGTGGGGGAGGAGGGCAGCGCCCTCCTGCTCCACGGGATCAGCTCAGTCTTGATGTGGCACTGGAACGACGCGGCGCAGGTTTGAGGCTCTCCGACAATCCCGGTGCAGGGTCGCCGTCGGAACCGGTGTCGGGACCGGCGATACCAGGGAAGGTGAAGGAACGTCAGCCGAGAGGCCCGGTGGCCGGCCGGTTTGGCCCGGTTCTGGCAATAGGCCGGTCGATGCGAGGCGCATCGCCAAGGTTGACTCCACGAGGTCCTGTATCGATCGTGCCTCGTCCGCTACTCGCCACCGCAACGCCAGAGGGCTGTATGTTCCGGCACATCTACGTCCCCTTCGACAACAGCGAGCACTCACAATGGGCGCTCGAGCTGGGCATCGAGCTGGCGCGGCTCGGGGAGTCCACGCTGGTGGGGAGCCACGTCTATGCCGCCAAGCTCCACGACTGGCGTTTCCGGGCACTGGAAAGCGGTTTGCCGGAAGCATATCGGCAGGAGAGAGAGCTGGAGCGCCAGCGTGTCGTGCACGATTCGCTGATCACCAGCGGGCTGGAGCTGATCACCGACTCCTACCTTCGCGTGATGCGGCAGCGATGCGAGAGCGCCGGGGTCCCCTTCCGTGGCGTGTCCCTGGAGGGGCGCAACTGGCAGGCGCTGACGAGCGACATCGCCGCCGAGGACTACGATCTCGTCGTCATGGGGGCGCTCGGGCTTGGGCGCACGGTGCAAAGCCTGGTCGGCACGGTCTGCGAGCGTGTCGTGCGGCGGGCGCGCCGCGATGTGCTGGTGGTGCGCCGCACCGAGCCCCTGCCGGCCGACGCGCCCATCGTCGTCTGCCTGGATGGCAGCCGGCAGGCCTGGGGGGGCTTCGAGCTGGCCATGCTCCTGGCACGGCACTGCGCGAGGCCGCTGGTGGCCGTTGCGGCGTTCGATCCCTACTTCCATTACACGCTGTTCGACGCGTTGAAGTCCGCCCTGACCGCCGAAGCACGCGAGCTGTTCAAATTCGAGCAGCAGGAGCGGCTCCACGAGGAGATCATCGACTCCGGGCTGGCGAAGATCTACCGCTCCCACCTCGATATCGCGGCTGGCCTGGCCGGGGAGGCGGGAGTCGCGCTGGAATCCCGGCTGCTCGATGGGAAGCCTGCGGAAAAGCTGCTGCAATGCGCCAGGGAGCTTCGCCCGTGGCTGATGGTGCTTGGCCGGACAGGCGTTCACGGCGGCGGCGAGCTCGATCTGGGCGGCGTCGCCGAGCAGCTGCTCCGGCTGGCGCCCTGCAACCTGTTGCTCGCGGCCCGCGAGCTGCAGCCGCCCGCGGAGCGGATTGCCGAGTCCACCACGGCCTGGAGCGACGAAGCGCGCGCGCGCCTGGACAAGGCTCCGCCCCAGGTGCGTGGGATCGCCATGGCGGCCATTCAGCGTTATGCTGTGGCCGAGGGCCATACCATGATCACCTCCTCAGTAGTCGATGCCGCGCTGGCGCAAATCCTGCCTCCGGCGGCGCAGGTGGCGATGGGCATTGGCAGTTCTACCCCAAGGCGGACGGAGCCGCTTACGCCATCGCTCCAACTGGCGTACGCCTGTCCGGCGTGCCCTTACGTCCACAAAGGCCAGCGCCCGAGCCGATGCCCGGTGTGCGGCGCACGTGGCAGTGGATTCCAGGTCGTCTCCGGCGCCAAGCCGTCCGCAGAGGGCGCAGGGCGGACGGTCACGGCGTTCGACGGCGTCGCCCTCTCGTGGCGCGAAGAGGCCTGGCGCCTACTCGAGGCGATCCCGGACTACTTCCTGCGCAAGCGGGCGCAGCACCGCATCGAGAAGACCGCGCGCAGCAAGGGCCTGCGGGAAGTCGATTTGGAATTGGCGCGCCCCCTGCTGGCCGAGTCGCTCCCTTCGCGTCCGGCGCCGGATGCGGCGGCCGAGGGCGCCGCCATGGCCGACCACAGCGCCCGGCCTGGCGCCCTTCGCTGGACCTCCGAAGCCCTCGAGCGCCTGGGGCGCGCTCCGGAGGGGTACATGCGGGAGCAGGCCCAGGCCAGCATCGAGGCCCACGCCAGCGCAACCGGCACCTCGACGATCACCCTGGAACTCGCCGAGGCGGGAATGGCCCGCGCCCGCGAACGGATGCTGGAGGCCCTGGAAGGGCCGAAGCGCTGAGCACTGCACGGCCACTGCTCCCGGGGCGGGTGCCGAGCGTTCCCGCGTCAAGGGCAAGCGAGGCAGCCATGAAGGACTTGAACCACCTGTTCGGGCGTATTCCGATCCGCACCAAGCTGCTCATCCTGACGCTGGGGTTGGTGATCATCCCGCTGGTCAGTTTTTCGGGACTGACCATCCTGCTCGGTCTCTTCGAGTTGAACGCACAGGCTCTGCGCCTGCTGGAAAGCGAGGCGCGCGCGATCGGCGGCCGGATCAACGCGTACTTTTCCGGTATCGAGCGGGACGTGCGCCAGCTGAGCCGGTCGCCGCGGCTACTCGAGTTCGTCTCGCGCCTGGACACCCCCGCGGAAGGGCGGGCGCGGAAGGCATTGGAGCGGGAGCTGGCTTCGTGGGCGCATGCCAATTCCTCCTACTACCAGTTGCGTTTCATCGATGCCGACGGCAAGGAGCGCGTCCGCGTGGATCGGCGCGGCGAAGCCGTGGCGGTGCTGCCTGTTCAGCAGCTGCAGGACAAGTCGCGTCGTTACTACTTCCAGGAAGCGATCCGGCTGTCCCCCGGGCGGATCTACGTGTCGCCGATGGACCTGAACGTGGAGCACGAGCAGGTCGAGAACCCCAAGGTGCCCGTGTTCCGCTACGCAGCGACCACCGCCATGGATGGCCGGGTGCGCGGGACATTCGTGGTCAACGTCTTCGGTCGTACCGTGCTGGACGTGCTGCGCACCAACACGGCCCCCGCTTACGAGAACCTGACCGTGCTGGACGCGCAGGGTCGGATCATCGTCGCCGGCAGCGAGCGCAGTGGACGGCTTGACCTCACCTTGGAGCTGGAACGGATGGCCGAGAACGGCGGCCGGGTGCCGGCGCAGCCGCTCTCGCTCGACACCCGCTGGTTCTTTCCGCCGCGCGGGGAGTTCTTCGTGCGCCTGCCCATCGATCCGCTGGGAGATGGCCCCTCGCACAACTGGAGCCTGGTGCTGCAGGGGGACCGTTCCCTATTCATCCGCCCGATCTTCGATTATGCCGTATACAGCCTCGCGTTCCTGCTGATGATTGTGCTGGCGGCGGTGGGCGTGGGCCTGCTGGCGGCGCGGCATTTCTACCGCTCCATCCTTCAGCTCAAGGAGGGCGCCCGCCGGGTGGCCGGGGGCCGGTACGACGTGGCGCTCGCGCTGGACACCAACGACGAGCTGGAGGATCTGGCCGGCGACTTCACCACCATGGCTCAGGCCCTGCAGTCGCACGAGCAGAAACTCCGGCTTCATCAGCGCGATTTGGAGCGGCTTGTCGCACTGCGCACCTCGCAGATCACCCTGGAGAAGGAGAAACTGGAGCGCGTGATGGATGGGGTCGGTGCCGGTCTGGCCCTGTTCGACCAGGAGGCGCGGCTGGTCTGGTACAACGAGCGCTTCGACGCCATGATCCGCCCGGTCCGGTGCGACCTGGGCAGCGCCTGCTGCGATATCCTATCCATCGGGTTCCATTACTGCGCCGGTGACGTGGCCCCTGGAGCGAACTGCTCGATCCGCAGAGCGCTGGCCGGGGAGCCGGTGGAGATGCCGCTCAAGGCGATCGCCGGCCCGGACGGCGAGCGCCGGTTCTTCCTGGATCGGGTGGCACCCATCCGGAATGGTGCCGGACAGGTCGGGCACGCCCTGCACATCCTCGACGACGTGACGGAACAGCAGCGTCGCGAAGAGCGGGAACGCGCCATGGAACGTCAGCTCATGCGGGCGGAGAAGCTGGCTACCCTGGGCCGGTTCACCGCGGGCATCGCCCATGAGATCGGCAACCCGCTCGGCATCATCAGCACCAACGCGCAGACGCTCCAGGAGCAGCTTCCGGAAGATAGCGCGCCGTGGCGGCAATTGGAGCTGATCCTGGCCCAGATCCGCCGGCTCAGCAAGATCACCCGCGATCTGCACACCTTCGGCAAGCCCTCGCCGCCGGAGCGCGTGCACCACAAGCCCCAGGACATCCTCTCGGGCCTGCGGCCGCTGATCGCGACCGAGGCGGCCGCCAAGGGCCTGTCAGTGGAGTGGGACACGCGGCCCTGCACCGGCCACATTTACGTGGATGCGCAGCAGGCGCAGCAGGTGATCCTTAACCTGGTCGTGAATGCCTTCGAGGCCATGCCGGAGGGCGGTAGGCTGACCTTGAAGGTGGCAACCGACCATGCCCGACCGGAAGGCCCGCAAGCCGTGTTTTCCGTGGCGGACACCGGCATCGGCATTCCCGCGGAAAACCTGGCATTCCTCTTCGATCCCTTCTTCACCACCAAGCCGCAAGGTACGGGATTCGGGCTGGGCCTGGCCCATAGCATGGTCACCCAGAACGGAGGCCAGATCTCGGTGGCCAGCAGGGTCGGCCAGGGCTCCACCTTCACGATCGCCTTTCCGCTGGTGACAGAGAGTGCGGTTGCGGAGGGCACCGCGACGACGCGCCCGGCTCCGTTCCACCGTTCGCAGCCATGAGCACCCTGAACAAGATCCTGATCGTCGAGGACGATCCGGCCATGCAGGCCACGCTGGACCAGGCCCTGCGGCGGGAAGACTATGGGCTGTTCCTGGCCTCGAGCTTTCGCGAGGGAGCGCAGTTTTTCGAAGCGGAGAATCCCGACGTGGTGCTGCTGGATATCAACCTGCCCGACCGCAGCGGACGCGAGCTGTTCGAGCACCTGCGCGCCCAGGACGACGAGGCCGTCATCATCGTTCTGACGGCCTTTCCCGACCTGCGCAGCGCCGTCGCCATGATGAAGGCCGGCGCGTTCGACTATCTGGTCAAGCCGTTCGACCTCACCGAGCTGAAGATCGCCATCCGCAAGGGCCTGGAGATCAACCGGCTGAAGACCGAGGTGATCCGCCTCAAGCGACACGAGCGCGACTGCCTGACCGTCGAGGCCATTGTGGGCGAAAGCGGGGCCACGCGCGGCCTGCGCGAGGATATCCTGCGGGTCGCGGCTGCGAGCCACAGCACCGTCCTGATCACCGGCGAAAGCGGCACAGGCAAGGAACTGGTGGCGCAGGCGATTCACGCGCATTCGCCCCGCGCTGGCGGGCCGCTGGTGACCATCAACTGCAGCGCCATCCCCGAGCACCTGGTGGAATCCGAGCTGTTCGGCCACGAGCGAGGTGCGTTCACCGGCGCCACGCAGGCGACCAAGGGCGTTTTCGAGCTGGCCAGCGGGGGAACGCTGTTTCTCGACGAAATCGGAGAGCTCCCGCTGGCCATCCAACCCAAGCTGCTGAGGGCCCTGGAAAGCCGGCGCATCAAGCGCATCGGCGCCTCGCGGGAGATCCCGGTCGATATCAGGCTGGTGGCCGCCACGAACCGCAATCTCGCCGAGGCCGTCGCGCGTGGAGAATTCCGGGAAGACCTGTATTTCCGCATCAATGTGATCCCGCTGCACATTCCCCCGCTGCGCGAGCGCGCCGAGGACATCCGGCCCCTGTTGGCCGCCGTCTCGGGCGAGCTGGCCCGGCGCACGGGGCTGCCGCCGGTGGAATGGGCGCCGCCCGCCCTGCGACAGATCGAGCGCTACCCCTGGCCGGGCAACGTGCGCGAGATGCGGAACCTGATCGAGCGCATGATGATCCTGCACGGCCACAAGGGCAAACAGGTGGTCATCGGAGCCGAGCAGTTGCCCCATGAGATGCGACCGGCGCCACGCGCCCCCCTGGCAGCGGCCGACCCGGACGATCGGGATGCCTGTACGCTGGAAGAGATGGAGCGGCGCCACATCGCCACCGTGATGAAGCGCTTCGAGAACAACAAATCGGAGGTTTCCCGCCGGCTCGGCATCTCCCGGAATACGCTGAAGGAAAAGCTGAATCGCTACGGCCTTTCCGGCTGATAATTGCAGGCATCCTATCGCGGCGCTTCCCCGCCGATCAGTTCCTGACCGGCTATTCGTGCGGCAGGTCAGAATCCCACCCGTCGTCCCGTATTGTCGAACGCCCCGGAAGCGGCTCGGTCGGCCGTCTAGCGCGGGTTTCGTCAGCCGGCCACGGGGCATGTGGCTGGTCATTTCCCGACCGGCTCCAGCCCTGCGATTGCGGGAGCCATCACGCAACGCGTTGGCCATCCCAGGCTGAAACAGACGTAAGTTCAGCCACATAATAGAAAATCGGTGCGATTTCCTGCGAGAGGGGGATCGCTGGCACGGGTTCTGTAGCAGGGAGGTCGCAACTGCTGGCGAATCGGGCCGGCTTGCTGCGGCCACCAGAGGAGAGAGAGGCCTGATGTCGCCCAATGCGTTGAAGCTGGCCGCCGCGATCGCGTGCCTCGCGCTGGGACAAGCCCCATTCACCGCGGTCGCCGCCAAGTACATCGTAAGGCCGGTGTCCAACGGCGGTGCCATCGGCGGAACGGTCAAGCTGATCGGTATGCCGCCTGGACCGGAGAAGATCCTGGTCACCAAGAACGAGGACGTCTGCGGCAAGGGCTACCGGGAAGTGCAATGGGTGCCGGTCGGGCCAGGAAAGGGCCTGCAGGAGACCGTGGTGTTCCTTGAGCAGATCGGCTCCGGCAAGCCCTGGGAAGGCGCGTTGGACAGCGGCAGGAATCACCTGAACCAGAAGAACTGCTTGTTCGTTCCCTGGCTCCAGATCGTGCGTCACGGGAGCGAGCTGACCATCCAGAACTCGGACCCCGTGCTGCACAATGTCCACATCCGTGAGCTGGTCGGCGTGAAGGTGGGCAAGCCGCGCGGGGTCAAGCGCACGATGCTCAACGAGGCGCAGCCCGGCGAGCGCGGCGCGCCCGCTGCCGACCTGATGGCCAGGATCGAGCCACGGCGGGGCAACCTGATCGCCGTGAACTGCGAGGCGCACAACTTCATGTTCGCCTGGATGTTCGCCGCGGCGCATCCCTACACGGTCAAGACCGGCGACGACGGCAGCTATCGCCTCGAGAACGTCCCACCCGGCGAGTACGTGCTCCAGGTCTGGCATCCCACCCTGGGCCTGCAGGAGGCCAGGATCAACGTGGAGGCCGACAAGCTGGCCCGACAGGACTTCACCTACAGCGCCGGAGGCTGAGGCGCCTCGGCGCGCCTCCATCCCGGGGAGGAGTTCTCGCCTATGACATCGATTGCGTCACGCTCCACCGTCGCCCTGGCGGCGGCTTTCGCCGTGCTGGCCGCAGGCGCGGCGGCCTGGGCCGCCCCGTACGAGGAAGGCGCCGTGAGCAACGGCGGTACCCTGAAGGGAACCGTCGTGCTCGACGGCGTCGCCCCCCCGCCCAAGCGGACCAAGGTCACCAAGGACAACGCGGCCTGCGGCGAGAGCGTGCTGGACGAGTCGCTGCTGGTCAGCCGCAGCGGCGACGTGGCCTTCGCGGTTGTGGAGCTCGGGGGCCTCTCGAAGGGCAAGCGCTGGAGCCTGCCGGTGAGCTTCACCTACGACCAGAAAGGGTGCGCCTTCAGCCCGCACGTGATGGCCATCCGGCCGGGAGCGGCCGGACAGGTCAACAACTCCGATGCGGTGAAGCACAACGTGCACACCCTGAGCAAGGGCATCTTCAACGTCAACAAGACGCTCGCGCCGGGCTCGGCGCTCGGCGTCGCCAGGGACAAGATCAGGAAGGCCGGCAAGGTGCGCGTCCAGTGCGACCTGCACGACTGGATGGGCGGCTGGTGGATCGTCGCGGAGACGCCGTACGTCGCCGTCACGGGGAGCGACGGCAGCTTCGAGATCAAGGACATCCCCCCCGGCCGCTACAAGGTCGCCGTCTGGCAGGAACGGCTCGGCGAAACCCAGCGCGACGTGGAGATCAAGCCAGGCGCCGCCACTGCCCTGCGCGTGGCGATGAAGGCCAGGTAACCCGATCGCCGGCCGGCCCCGCTTCGACCGCGACGGTCGCCGGGGGCGATTGGCACACGAGCGCGAATGACCATGCCGCTGCGCGCAAGCACGCTCATGACGGGCGCCGCCATCGGCCTGGCGGTGGTCGCCGCCGGCCAGGCGCTGGGCGCCGAGCCGGAGGCGACCTACCGCACCTTCTTCGGCTTCGATCCGCGCACGAGCGTGTGGATCGTGGCCGAGCTGCACCTGCTCTTCGCCGCGTTCGTGCTGGGCGTGCCCATGTTCGCCGTCATCACCGAGATCATCGGCGTGGCGACCGGCGATGCCCGCTACGATCGGCTGGCGCGCGACTTCACGCGCCTGCTCTCCGCCGCGTTCGCCACCACCGCGGCCCTGGGCGGCCTGCTGGCGTTCATGCTGTTCTCCCTGTACCCGGGCCTGATGTCGTTCCTGGTGGGCGTGTTCCAGCTGAGTTTCTACATCTACGCCCTGCTGTTCTTCGCCGAGACCTTCACGCTGTATTTCTACTACTACTCCTGGGACCGCCTGCAGCACCGCAAGAGCCTCCACATCGCGGCAGGCGTCCTGCTCAACGTGGCGGGGATCGCGATCCTGGGGATCTCCAACTCCTGGGCCACCTACATGATGAGCCCGTCGGGGATCGACCCCAGGACAGGGGCATTCGTCGGCACGCTCTGGGAGGCGATCAACAACCCGCTGTGGAACCCGCTCAACGTGCACCGCCTCCTGGGCAACCTGGTGTTCGGCGGCCTGGTGGCGGGCACCTACGCGGCCGTCAGGTTCCTCGCCAGCGACGATCCGGCCGAACGCGCCCACTACGACTGGATGGGCTACGTGGGCAACTTCATCGCCATGAGCGCGCTGATCCTGCTGCCGTTCGCCGGCTACTGGCTGGGCCGGGAGGTGTACAGCTTCAGCCCGGTGATGGGCAACAACATGATGGGCGGGGCGTTCAGCTGGACGTTCATCATCCAGGCCATTGGCATCGGCGGCCTGCTGATTCTGGGCAACTTCTACCTGTGGCTGGGCATGGACCGCATTCCCGGCGCTGAGCGCTACCAGCCATTCGTCAAGTTCATCCTGTCGATCCTGGTCGTCTCCTTCGCCATCTGGCTCACGCCGCACAACCTGCCGCTCAGCTCGGAGGAGCAGGTGCGCATGGGCGGGCAGTACCATCCCACGCTGAAGTACTTCGGCCTGATGCCGGCCAAGAACGCGGTGATCAACTTCATGATCCTTTCCACGTTCTTCAGCTTCCTGCTCTATCGGCGCGGCAACGTGTCCCGCGCCGTGCCGTTCTCGCGGCAGGGCCGCTGGGCCAAGGGCATCACGCTGGGAGTTTCTGCGCTGGTGGCGGCCTACCTGCTCTACTACGGCCTGTGGCTGATCAACGCGGACCCCCGCATGCTGGACCTCGGCCCTGAGAAGCAGCGCTACTTCCTGCTGCCGGGCTATGCCCTGCTCGGCCAGGCCGCGTTCGTCGGCGTCGCGGTGCTGCTCACGTTCGTCGATCGGGGCAAGCCGGGACAGGTGCTGCTGTTCGCCTACACGGCCCTCAACACCGTGTTCGTGCTGGGCATCTACGGATTCGTGGTGATGGCCGAGGCCAGCCCGCTGCTGCGCAACCTGGCGGTGGCGCAGTGGATCTCCCTGCTGAGCTGCATCATCGTCAACGCGACGATCGACGTGTTCCTGTTCCGGCGCGCCGAGCACCTGGGCGCGCTGCGCTGGGGGCGCATGCCCGCGCTCTCGCAGTACGTGCTGATCCTGCTGTCGATGTGGGCCGTGCTGACGATGGGCATCATGGGGTTCATCCGCTCGGGTCTGCGGGAGAACTGGCACGTCTTCGGGGTGCTGCAAGACACGTCGGCCTGGGCGTTCACGCCGACCAACGCCTACGCGGCACGCGTGATCGGCCTCTGCGCTCTGATCTTTTTTGCCCTGGTCTTCGTGGCGTTCTGGCTGAGCGAGCTCGGCGAAAAGCACCGGCAGACCGCTGCAGCGGCCGGAGAAGCCAGCCCGGCGCGGCCGGCCTGAGGGGCGGGAGGAGCGCACCATGGTGGTTTCGCCATCGCCCGGCGCAAGGAAAGCCTCGACAGTGGCCGTGTTCGTCCTCGCGGTCACGGCGCTGTTCGTCTACGTGGGCGAGGTGGTGACCCATGTCTCGGGCGGGGTCGTGGCGCAGGCCCCGGTGGAAGGCGTGTCGGCGGAGGCCGGCGAGGCCGTCTACTTCGGCAAGGGCAAGTGCTCCACCTGCCACAGCATCGGGGATCGCGGCAGCGCCATCCGCGGCCCGAACCACGGGGTGAGCGCACAGTTCGACACGCCCATGGGCCTGCGTGCCGAGGAGCGGGCCCGCGAGCGCAGCCAGGCCACCGGCCGGCCCTTCACAGCCACCGAGTACCTGGTCGAGTCCATCGTCGACCCCGGCGCCTACGTCGTGAGCGGCTACAAGAACGAGATGCCGCTGGTGTACCGGCCGCCCATCGCCCTCAAGCCCGACGAGGTACGCGCCGTGATCCTGTTCCTGCAGAGCCTTGGCGGCGAGGTGAGCTCGGAGGCGATCAAGCTGCCCGAAACGATCCTGCGTGCGGCGGACGAGAGCAGGGCGGCGCCCTGGGCGCCCTACCTGAAGGGAGATCCGCAAGCGGGCGCCGCACTGTTCTTCGACGAGGAGAGCAAGGCGGGTTGTGCGCGCTGTCACACGGTCAACGGGCGCGGCCGGGACGTCGGCCCGGAGCTCTCGACCGTGGCCGGTACGCGCACGCCCCAGTTCATCGTCGAGTCCATTCTTCAGCCCAGCGCCGTCATCGCCAGCGGCTTCGAGCCCTACCTGGTCGAAACGCGGGACGGGCGCTACCGCACCGGCGTGCTCAAGGCGCGCAACGATCGCGGTCTCACCTTGAAGACCGAGCGCGGCGAGCTGCTCATCATCCCCGCGGCGGACATCCGCGAGGTGGCGCCGCAGGAGACCTCGATCATGCCCGGCAGCTTCGCCGACGACCTCAGCCTGACCCAGTTCCACGACGTGCTGGCGTTCTTGCTCACACTCACCGGCGAGGACAAGGAGGCCGCCGCCGGCAAGGGCGCGGCGAACGGCAAGGCGCAAGCTTCTTCCGCGGGAGGCGGCCATGCGCGATAGGCTGCAACTCAACCTGTTCTGGCGCGCCGCGCTGTTCTACGTCGTCGTGTTCTACGGTGGGCTGGTGTGGCTGTTCCCGCGGGTATCGCAGTGGGCCGTCGAGGCGCCGGAGCCCCTGCCGCTGCCTGCGGCCGCGCTGAGCATGTACTGGTGGCTGCTGCTGACCGGTCTGTTCATCTACGTTTCGTCCAGCGAGGCGCGCCGCCAGGCCTTTCTGCATCCGCTGTACCGCTGGTTCGGCGTCCGCGGTACCCGGCGGCGGCAGGCGCTGCGCTGGGGGGTGCTGGTCGCGCTGCCGGCGGCCGTGGGCGGGATGTTCTACTGGGACGGCCTGCCCCGGCTGAGCAGTCCGGCCGGCATTCGCAGCCAGCATCCCACCATGCCCAAGGCCTTTGCGAAGCTGGCGAATCCGCTGCGCCATCTTTCCGCCGAACAGGTGCGGGCCTACCAGGCGACGCTCGTGGCGCGCGGCGCGGCCGACGTGCCGCCGGAGGCGGCCAGGGAACGGCTCGTGGCCCAGCTCGTGGGCGAGGGGGCGGGGCTGTACGCCATCAACTGCCGGCCCTGCCACGGCATGCAGGCCAACGGCGCCGGCCCCATGGCACGGGGGTTTCGCCTGAAGCCGGCCGACTTCCGCGATCCCGGCCTGCTGCCGACGGTCGTGGAATCCTACGCCTTCTGGCGGGTCTCCAAGGGCGGGCCGGGATTGCCCGCGGCCTCCACCCCCTGGGATTCGGCTATGCCCATCTGGGAACTGGACTTGGGCGAGGAAGAGCGCTGGAAGGTGCTGCTGGGCGAGTACTTCCTCTCCGGGGTCGGCCCGCGCGAACCGGAGAAGCTGCCATGAGCGTCGCGAGGTCGATGGGCAGCCGGTGCCATGGCCGGCCCGGTCTCCCGGCCCTGGCCGCGCTGCTCGTGGTCATCGGCACGGCGAAGCTGGCCTGGAGCCAGGCGCCCCGGCCGCCGCAGAGCGAGCAGACCCTCGCCGAGGGCCGCCGCATCTACTCCGAGCGCTGCGTGTACTGCCATGGCGAGAAGGGGGACGGCAACGGCCCGGTCGCCGACTACCTGGACCCGCGGCCGCGCGACTTCACGGTGGGCATGTTCAAGCTGCGCACCACCCACTCCGGCGAGCTGCCCACCGACGAGGACCTGTTCCGCGTGGTGAGCCGGGGTATCCCGGGCACCGCTATGCCGCGCTGGGAACTGACTCTGTCGGAGGAGCAACGCTGGAAGGTCGTCGATTTCATCAAGGCCTTCTCGCCCGAGTTCGCCGACCGGGCATTCGACCCGGCCAGCAAGGTGGTGCAGGCCTCCGCCCCCATCCCCCCCTCGCCGGAGAGCATCGCCAAGGGCCGGGCGGTGTTCGAGCGCGCCAAGTGTTTCGAGTGCCATGGCCGGGACGGCCGGGGCGACGGCCAGAAGTCCGACACCCTCGAAGACGGCTGGGGCTTCAAGCTGCGCGTGCGCAACTTGACCCGCGGCTGGAACCTCAAGGGCGGTGCGGAGCCCCAGGACATCTACTACCGCTTCACCACCGGCCTCAACGGCACGCCGATGCCCTCGTTCCGCACCACGCTCAGCGAGGAGGAGCGCTGGCACCTGGCCAACTATATCGCCTCGCTCGCCCGTACCCGGGAAAGCGAGCAGGTCGTCGTCAAGGCCAAGCGCGTATCGGGCGACCTGCCCCAGACGCCGGAGCACCCGGACTGGAAGCTCGCCGAGGCGCTCCAGGTGCCCCTCACCGGGCAGGTGCTGGCTCGGCCGCGCTGGCAGAACATCTCGGTCGAGCTGGTGGAGGCGAGAGCGCTGTACAACGACCGCGAGCTGGCCCTGCTGCTGGTGTGGGACGACCCGTTCGCGGACACCGAGCACCACGCCGATCGGGAAGTGAGCCGGTTCGAGGCCACCTATGTCCGGCCGTTCGCGGACATCCCCCGCAAGCCCGGCGTGTTCCGCGACGCCATCGCCGTCCAGTTCCCCGTGCGCCTGCGGGAAGGCGCGCGCAAGCCCCACTTCTTCCGCGGCGATGCCAGTGATCCGGTCAACCTGTGGCTCTGGAAGGCGGATCGCCAGCGCCAGGGCCTCAACCCGGTCGAGGAATATAATGCCCGCGGCTTCCGCACCCCCCTGGTCCTGCAGCCCGAGGGCGACCAGCACGTGCACGGCGGCGGATCCTGGCAGGCCGGGCAGTGGCGCGTGGTGGTGCGCCGTGCCCTGCGCACCGAGGATCGCCAGGACATCCAGTTCGAGGAAGGCCGGCTGATCCCCATCGCCTTCAATTCCTGGGACGGCTCCAACGGCGAGCACGGCCTGATCATGTCGCTGTCCGCCTGGAGCTTTCTGGCCCTGGAAGCTCCAGTGCCGGCTTCGCTGTACCTGTATGCGCTGCTGGCGCTCCTGGCGGTGGGCCTGGGCGAATGGTGGTTCGTACGCTACAGCCGGCGCCGTAGCCTGGAGCTGGCATGGCAGGACGACCCGGAGCGGGTGGCGCCAACGGGCTGGAGGGGACCGGTCGTCTGATCGGGGCGGGTTGCCCGAGGTCCAGCATGATCCTGAGAACGAGGACGAGCGATGAACATCAAGCGCTGGGCGGTGCGGGTCGCATTGGCCATGTTCACCGCCGCAACGGCGAGCGGGGCCGCCGCTGCGGAGATCGGCCCCCTGCCCGCCATGAAGTACGATGCCAGGAAGGCCGCGCTGGGCAAGCGGCTGTTTTTCGACAAGCGGCTCTCGGGCGATGCCAGCCTGAGCTGTTCTTCGTGCCACAGCCCGGAGCAGGGCTACGCGGATGGCCGTGCGCTCTCGGAAGCCTACCCGGGCACCAGGGGCTTCCGTAACACGCCCACGCTGATCAATACCGCCCACAAGAAGGTGTGGTTCCACGACGGGCGGATCGGCACCGATCTCAACGACGTCACCCGCGACCAGATCACCGAGACGATCTGGATGAACATGGACATGCGCATCATGCAGGAGCGCCTCAAGCAGGACCCCGTCTACGTGCGGCTGTTCGGCGAGGCGGGGCTGGGCGAGCCCTCCAACGGCGGCGCCCGCACTGCGATTCCCGAATACCTCAAGAGCCTGACGTCCAGGAACGCGCCGTTCGATACGGGCCGGATGTCCGCCGCGGCCAGGCGGGGCGAGACCCTGTTCCGCGGCAAGGCCGGCTGCATCGCCTGCCACAATGGCCCGCTCTTCAGCGACCAACAGCCGCACAACCTGGGCGTGCCGGAAAACCCGGAGGTCTTCGCCGAGCCGCTCCGCCACGTGGCGTTCATCGCCTTCGCCAACTTCATGGGCATCGCAAACTACATGAACCTGCGGCGCGATCCCGGCGCGGCGGTGCGTACCAACGAGCCGCAGGATCTGGGCAGTTTCATCACGCCCACGCTGCGCGAGCTCAAGCACACCGCGCCCTACATGCACAACGGCATGCTGCACACCCTGGCCGAGGTGGTGCGCTTCTACGATCAGGGAGGCGGCACCGATCCGAACAAGGATCCCCGACTGAAGCGACTGGGCCTTTCCCAGGCGGAGCAGGCCGAGCTGGTGGTCTTCCTGGAGGCGCTCTCGGGCGATCCGCTCACGGGCCCCGAGCACGTCCTGCGGGAAGAAATCGACCTGAAATATCCGGCCATCGCCGACTGGTGGAACGCCCGCAACTGACCTGGAGGCTGCCATGAAACCCACGCGATACCTGCTCGGCGCCCTGCTGGCGCTGGCCCTGCTGGGGCCGCTGGGCGCATCGGACACGCCGGGGGCCGGCGACCCGGACGCGGACCCCTCGCTGGCGGCGCTGGGCGATCCGCCGATCCCCGCGGACAACCTGCAGAGCCCGGCGAAAGTGGAGCTGGGCAAGCTGCTGTTCTTCGACACCCGCATCGGTGGGGATGCGTCCATCGCCTGTGCGGACTGCCACAACCCCAAGGACGGCTGGGCCGATCCAGGCGAGGTGAGCCGGGGCTACCCGGGCACCATCCACTGGCGCAACAGCCAGAGCGTCATCAACAGCGCCTACTACGGCAAGCTGTTCTGGGCCGGCGCCTCCAACAGCCTCGAGGCCCAGGCGCGCAGCGCGGCCAGCGGAGGCGTGGCCGGCAACGGCGAGGACGACGTGATGGAGGCGCGCCTGGCGCTCATTCCCGAGTATCGCCGGCGGTTCCGCGAGGTGTTCGGCGACGAGTGGCCCAAGATCACGAACGTGTGGCGGGCCATCGCCGCCTTCGAGCGCACGCTGGTGCACACCGACACGCCTTTCGACCGCTTCATGCGGGGCGACCCGGGCGCGCTGGGCGAGGCGCAGAAGCGCGGACTGGCGCTGTTCCGGGGCAAGGCCAACTGCGCCGAATGCCACAACGGCCCGCTGCTGAGCGACGAGAAGTACTACAACCTCGGGGTGCCGCCGCACCCGGGATGGGCCGAGGACGGGCTCAAGCAGGTCACGTTCCGCTTCGAGCTCTATTCCAAGGGCTTGCCCGAGGAATTATACCGCACGGGCAAGGACGACCTGGGGCTCTACTTCCGCACCAAGGAGCCCGCCGACCTGGGCAAGTTCCGCACGCCCGGCCTGCGCTACACGCGCTATACCGCGCCCTACATGCACAACGGCGCCTTGTTCACGCTCGAAGACGTGGTGGACTTCTACGACCAGGGCGGCGGCCAGCCCCGCCACGGCACCAGGACGCCGATCCTCAAGCCGCTCAACCTCAGCCGCGAGGAGAAGTCGGATCTGGTGGCGTTCCTGGGGGCGCTCTCCGGCAACGAAATCGCCATGACCACGCCGGAGCTGCCCCCCTATGCCCCGCTCGGCACCGCACAGAGATGACCGCTCCCCGAGGAGAGACTGCCATGCGTCAGGAGAATGATCGTCAGACCGGCCCGGATCGTTGCCTGGTTTCCCGCCGCGGGTTCCTGCTTTCGAGCGCGGCGGCGCTGGCCACCATGACCGTGCTGCTCCGCGTGCCCGGGCTCGCCCAGGCGCAACCCGCCCGGCTGGTGCGCTACCCGCGCAAGAAGATCGGCACCCTCAGTGGGCTTGCCGTGGACCAGCCGGTCGCCTTCGCCTACCCCGACGACGGGGCGCACGCGCAGAGCCTGCTGGTCAGGCTCGGCGTACCGGCGGGGGGCGGCATCGGCCCCCAGCAGGACGTGGTCGCGTTCAATTCGGTGTGCACCCATCAGGGCGGCCCGCTCGGCGCCAGCTACAAGCCGGCTACCAAGACGCTGGGCGCCTGCGTGTTCCATCTCTCCACCTTCGACCTGACCCGCCACGGCATCCTGGTCTCCGGCCAAGCCTACCAGAGCCTGCCGCAGGTGCTGCTGGAGCTGCACGGCGACGATATCCACGCGGTGGGCATGATGGGCCTGATCTTCGGGCGTCACGATAACCTGCAGAGCTGAGTGAGGGCACCATGAGCGCGCCGTACTACTTTCCGGACGACAAGAGCATCCTGCCGCCTAAGGATGCCGACGTGATCACCACGGCCTGCGACTACTGCATCGTCGCCTGCGGCTACAAGGTGTACCGCTGGCCCGTGGGCCG
>JACQKK010000084.1 GCA_016204605.1 Candidatus Lambdaproteobacteria bacterium | reverse complement strand
GGAGGGGTGTCCGCAGGACGGGGTGGGGACGCCGAAAGCCGCGCACCGCGCGGATTTCAGCCTCAGGCGCTGAGAAAAGTCCGATCCGAACATTTCAATTCCCGGGGAACGCCGGGAATCGTGACTTCGCAGAAGCCACCCTCCGGAGGGCAGTACGTTAACGCCTATGCCCTTGATGGGGGAGGTTAGGTGGGGGTGATCCCTGCCGAGCCCCCCCACCCCGGCCTTCCCCCGCAAGGGGGAGGGAGAACGGCTCTGGTGCAGGATCCCAAGTGCGCGAGATTCGTCCGGCGTACGGTCAGCTTGCTTGATCGGCCGCTCGAAGCTCTCCCGCGCGGTCAGGGCAGGCAGAGGCGCGGCACGCGGCTCACGCCGTGCGGGGGGCCGCACCGGGGACGGCCGCCGGGCGGGCGCGCACCCCTTCCCAGCGCGCGAGCACGGCCCGCGCCTCATCCATCACTTCATGGACGATCTCGCCGGCGCCCTTGATCTCATGGATCAGCCCGACGCTCTGTCCGGCGGGCAGCACGCCGTGCTCGATGTCGCCCTGGAGGCGCCCTAGCCGCGAGGCCGGCTCGCCGACCGTATTGCGCTGGATCGGGTAGGGCTTGATCTCGTGCTCCCGCCCCTCCCACGAGCGCGTGAAGCCGTTGATGACCAGCCGGCAGGGCTTGCCCGAATGGGCGCGCGTGACCACGGTGCCCTCCTCGCCGATCTCCACCAGCTTCTGCTTGTAGTTCAGGTGGGCGCGGGCCTCATGGGTGGCGATGAAGCGGGTGCCCAGCCACACGCCCTGCGCCCCGAGCGCCAGCGCCGCCACCAGCCCGCGCCCGTCGGCCAGGCCGCCGCCGGCGATCACCGGCACCTTGACCGCATCGACCACGGCGGGGACGAGCGCCATGGTGCCCACGCGGCCCACGTGGCCGCCGCCATCCAGGCCCGAGGCGATGATCACGTCGATGCCGTTCGCTTCCAGCTTCTGCGCCTGGCGCACGTTGCCGACCACCGACATGACGACCATCCCGTTGGCGTGGGCGCGGGCCACCACCGCCGCGGGATTGCCCAGCCCGGAGACGAGCACGGGCACACGCTCCGCGAGCGTCACCTCGATCAGCGCCTGCACGCGCTCCGTGAACTGGGCCGAGATGGAATCGGTGCCCGCGACCGTGGCGAACAGGATATCCACCCCGAAGGGCTTGCGGGTGCGCGCGCGCACCAGGCGGATCTCGCTGCGCAGCTCGTCGGCGCTCATGTTGCCGCTGCCGATCACGCCGAGCCCGCCGGCCTCGGAGACCGCCGCCGCCAGCTCCCCGTAAGCCACGTGGCCCATTCCCGCCTGGCATACGGGGTATTCGATGCCGAGCCTGCCGCACAGCGGCAGGTTCCTCAGAAGATCGCTCCACGACATGACCAGTCCTCCAGGGGGGATGAGGGAGAGGGGGCACTGCGCGACCTCGCAGGCGACCGCGGACGGCTGACGATAGCCGCTTGCCCCGGCGGCGGCAACTCCGGCCGCGCCATGGCCAGCGGCCGCCGGGCGGCCCGCGGTTGCGGCGCAGGCGCGAGCCGGGTACGCTGCGGCCCAACGACGCTGCACTGCACTATACTGTGCTGTGCAACGTCGATCGCAGCGACCTGCCGTGGAGCATGAACGATGTGGCCCTCAGGAGAGCGGCTGGGTCTCACCCCCCGCTGGGTGTATCGGATCGTCGGCGGCGTGTTCGCCTTCGGGTTCATCGTCGCCGGCATCCACGGCTTCAGCGTCAACGCCGACGAGATGCTGCGCGGCTTCGGCTTGCCCGCGGGGCTCAGCGGGGCGCTGGCCTTCCTGCTGGCGCTGGTGGGGTTCGCGAGCGCCTACTGGTGGATCTACTCGAACGGCCGCCGCGTGGGGCGGATCAGGAGCCGGAACCCGGACACCGATTAGCGGGGGCGCTCGTCCAGCGTTGCGAGCACCTGGGCACAGCGGGCGATGTTCCGCTCGTGCAGCTCCAGCATCGCCCGCAGGTCGCGGTGGAGATCGTCCTGGCGTATCTTCGGCAGCAATTCCCCGAGCCTCCGCACGACCCACTGCTGGCCCCTGTTGAGGAACGCCAGCCGGGCTGCCGCGTCCTCGATCGGCAGGGCCTTCTCGCGGAAGGCGCCCACCTTGCGGCTGGGCGCGCCGCCGAGCGCCCGCACGTGGCGGGCCAGCATGGCGACGCAGCCGGCCTCGTCGCGCCGCAGCTCCGCGAGGGTCGCCCGCAGCGTTGTCCCTTCGGCCTCGCCGGCCATCGCCGCCGCCACCTTGGCCCCGGCTTTCTCGGCTTCCAGCAGCTCGTTGAGGGCGGCGATCAGCTCCGCGGGCGGCAGGTGGCCCGTGTAAGTCTCAGGGGCTTCCGCCAGCGCGCAGGCCGGCGAGCTGAAGCCTGGCGCCGCCGCATCGGCAGACGCTGACGCGGCCGCCATCGGCCGAGGAGCGTGGGGCGACCCCGCCCGCCAGCGCGTGCCCGCCTCGGTGACGATCGCATCCATGGCAACGTCGTGGGGCTGCGGATGGATGGTGGCGAGCCGGCCCAGCTCGTAGCCCACACCGATGGCGAGGGGGCGGGGCTCCAGCGCCGCCAGCGTGCGGTCGTAGTAGCCGCCGCCGTTGCCGAGCCGGAAACCCCCGTCGTCGAACCCGACCAGCGGGATCAGCAGGGCGTCCGGCGCGAGGGCCTCCCGCAGCGCGGGCACCTGGATGCCCCAGAAGCCCGCCGCCATGGCCGCCCCCGGCTGCCAGCCCCAGAACTCGACCGGCTTGTCCTTCTCCACAATCACCGGGAGCGCGGCGCGGGCGCCGGCGGCCACGAGCCGCCCCATCAGCGCCCGCAGGTCCAGCTCGCCTGCGAGCGGCCAGTAGAAGCCGACCGCGCCCTGCCGCAGCGCCGGGAACTCCTCCCAGAGCCGAGCGGCGATGGCGGCGTCCGCCCGCGCGCGCTCCGCAGCGGGCAGGCGTGCCCGCAGCGCGCGCAGGCGCGCCCGCTCGCCCTTGCGCCAGGCCGTGATTTCCGCCTTGATCTCCGCGCCGCTCACCATGCCGTTCTTCCCGCTCCCGCGTGTGGCCGTCCTGGGTTCCCGCGCGCCATCGCCGTCACGCGCCCGCGCGAAGTGGCTGCTCGACCCGCGCCAGCTCGATGGTCCAGCGGTCGCCTTCCAGGCTGCGGTCGGCCGTGAACGTGGGGGCGAAGTCGTCCGTGGCCAGCCCCGTGACGAGTTCCGTGCAGAGGGTCTCGCCGAGGATCAGGTCGCGGTGGGCCTCCAGCGCCGCCACGACGGCGGGCGTGCCGCCGATGCGCAGCCGGATGCGATCGGCCACGTCCAGCCCGGCCTGCTTGCGGGCGTCCTGCACCGTGCGCACCAGCTCGCGCGCCAGCCCCTCGCGCACCAGCGCGGTGGTAAGCCGGGTGTCGAGGGCCACCAGCGTGCCGCCCTCCTCGGCCGAGGCGAAGCCCTCCGCCGAGTGGGTCTCGATCAGCACGTCGGCGGGCTCGAACGGGAGCGCCTCGCCATCGAGCGAGAGGATGAAGCCCTCTCCCCGCGCGGCCGCCGCGGCGATGGCGGCGCCGTCGGCCGCCTCCAGAGCCGCGCGGATGGCCGGGATGCGCTTGCCGAAGCGCTTGCCGAGGCGCGGCAGGTTGGGCTTGAGGCGGTAGGAGACGAGCACCGCATCGCGGGCGATGAACTCCAGCGCCTTGACGTTCAGCTCGTCCAGGATCTGCTCCCGGTGCGCCTCGACGGCGGCGGCGGCGCGGTCGTCGGGCACGCGCACCAGCATCCGCGCCAGGGGCTGCCGCACGCGCAGGCGGGAGCTTTCGCGCGCGGCCCGCCCCAGCCCCACCACGCGCTGGACGGTGGCCATCTGCGCGATCAGGGCGGCATCCATCAGGGCGGGCTTGGCCTCGGGCCAGGCCATCAAGTGCACGCTGAGGGGCGCCGAGGGCTCCGCGCCGCGCACGAGGTTCTGGTGCACCTCCTCGGCCAGGAACGGCATGAAGGGCGCCATCAGCCGGTGCGCCCCCAGCAGACACTCGTACAAGGTCAGGTAGGCGGCCTGCTTGTCCTCGCCGCTGCCGGCCCGCCAGAAGCGGCGCCGGTTGCGCCGCACGTACCAGTTGCTGAGCTGCTCCACGAACGCCTCGATGGCCTCGCCGGCGGCCTTGGCGTCGTAGCGGTCGAGCGCATCGGTGGCGCGGACGATGGTCGCTTGCAGCAGCGCCAGCGCCCAGCGGTCCATCTCGCTGCGCCGCTCGGGCGGCACCGGGCGGCCGAGATCGACCCGGTCCAGGTTCGCGTACATGACGAAGAACGCGTAGGTGTTCCAGAAGGTGTTGAGGAACGTGCCCGCCACATCGGCGATGATCTCCACCGAGATGCGCTTCTGGATATCGGGCGCCACGCGCGCGGTGAAGTACCAGCGCAGCGGGTCCGCCCCCACCGCATCGAACACCTCGTAGGGGTCCACGATGTTGCCCTGGGACTTGGACATCTTCCTGCCGTCCTTGTCCACGATGTGGCTCAGGCAGATCACGTTCCTGAACGCGACCGAATCGGAGACCAGCGTGGCGATGGCGTGCAAGGTGTAGAACCAGCCCCGGGTCTGGTCGATGGCCTCGCAGATGTAGTCGGCGGGGAAGTGGCGCTCGAAGCGGTCGCGCTGCTCGAAGGGGTGGTGCCACTGGGCGTAAGGCATGGCGCCCGAATCGAACCAGCAGTCGATCACTTCCGGCACGCGCCGGAACTCGCGCCCCGTCTCGGGGTGGCGGAAGGTGATGGCATCGATGGCGGGCCGATGGAGGTCCAGCTCGCCCAGGCTCTGCCCCGCCAGCGCTTCGAGCTCGGCCAGGGAGCCGATGCAGTGGTAGTGGCCCTCGCCGTCGGTCCAGACCGGCAGGGGCGTGCCCCAGAAGCGCTCGCGCGAGAGCGCCCAGTCCACGTTGTGCTCCAGCCAGTTGCCGAAGCGGCCGTCGCGGATGGTCTCGGGCACCCAGTTGATGGTCTTGTTGAGCGCGATCAGCCGCTCGCGCACGGCCGTGGTGCGGATGTACCAGGCGTTCTTGGCGTAGTAGATCAGCGGGTCGCCGGTGCGCCAGCCGAACGGGTAGTTGTGCAGGATGCGCTCCTCGCGGAACAGCAGCCCGCGCTCCTTGAGGAGGCGCGTCAGGATGGGGTCGGCCTCCTTGAAGAACCTGCCGGCGACGGGCGCCACCTCGGGCAGGAAATTGCCGTCGAGCCCCACGCCGTGCAGCACGGGCAGGCCGTGCTGGCGGCCGAGCTCCAGGTCGTCGGCGCCGTAGGCGGGCGCGACGTGGACGATGCCCGTGCCGTCTGCCAGGCTCACGAACTCCGCCGGCAGCACGCGGCACACGTCGCCCTCGACCGGCAGATACTCGAACAGGCGCGTGTAGCGGCGGCCGACGAGTTCCGTCCCTTTCAGGCGGCGCAGGATGCGATGGGGCCGCCCGCCCAACGCGGCGGCCAGCCGCCCCTCGGCCAGGATCAGCCGCTCGCCGTCCAGCTCCACCTCGGCGTAATCGAGCCCGGGGTGCACGGCCAGCGCCAGGTTCGAGGGCAGCGTCCAGGGCGTGGTGGTCCACACCAGCAAGGCCGTGCCCGGCGCATCGGCGCAGGGGAAGCGCACGTACACCGAGGGGTCCTCGACCTCGCGGTAGCCCAGCGCCACCTCGTGGGAGGAGAGCGTGGCGCCGATGCGCGGGTCGTACGGCACCACCTTGTGATCCTGGTACATCAGCCCCTTGTCCCAGATCTGGCGCAGCAGGAACCACACCGATTCGATGTAGCGGTTGTCGAGGGTGTAGTAGGCGTCCTGCAGGTCCACCCAGAAGCCCATGCGCTCGGTCATCTGCTCCCAGGCGCCGATGTAGCGCAGCACCGACTCGCGGCAGCGGCGCGTGAACGCCTCCACGCCCACCTCCCGGTCGATCCGGCTCTTGTCGAAGATGCCCAGCTCCTTCTCGATCTCGTGCTCGACCGGCAGCCCGTGCGTGTCCCAGCCCGCCTTGCGCGGCACGTGGTAGCCGCGCATGGTCTTGTAGCGGGGGTAGATGTCCTTGAAGGTGCGGGCCAGCACGTGGTGGATGCCCGGCCGGCCGTTGGCGGTGGGCGGCCCCTCGTAGAACGTGTAGACGGGCCGGCCCTCCGTCTGCTCCAGCGTGCGCCTGAACACCTGCTGCTCGCGCCAGAACTCCAGCACGCGCCCTTCGAGCCGAGGTCCGTCGTACCGACCGCCCACTTCCCGGAATGCCATCGCCGCCGCTCCCACGAAATGCGAATCGCCCCGCGCTGCGGATTCCGCAAGCAACCGGGGCGACCGGAACCCCCGGGGCACCCCCGGCGGATACGTCCGTTCGCGCTACCACCCGGATTCACCGGCGCCTCGCGGTGCACGGCCTCGGCGGGTCGGGAGCCCGGGGCTGCGTCTCCCGACCTTTGGCCCGGTGACGGGGGCCGGCCGGCTGAGCCTACTGGTGCCCGTGGCGGGGCTGTTTGGTCAGCGGCTCCAGGGTGATCTTCACTGCGGTCCGCCACGGGGCTCCCACCGTTCCCCGCTCGCTCGGGCGCGGTCGTCCGCGGTTACTCTCCCTCTCGTCGCCTTGGCGCCGGTGGCGATGGCACGCTCTGTTCCGCGACGGCCCGCGCCGTCCCCATGCAAGGGGGGGACGTGCCCGGCAATCTTCGATCTAACCGCGAACCGCGCCGAATTGCAATTCGCCCGTCGCTCTCGTATGTCAAACCCAAGATCGCGCGCTGGTCGACTCCCATCTGTATCATTTTGATTCGACAATTTGAGACAGTAATGACTCTTTACGATACAGAACCTTTCTGCTTCGATCACCGTCGGCGCCAATCCACTGATCAGATACGGTACCCGTTGAGGCATACATCTTGTAGCCGATAGACAGGGTAAGCCGATCACCCCAGGATGCTTCGACCATAATATGTGGCTGGCGCGTGTTTGCCACAGCCGTGATCGGGGATCGCGGCTGAGCGGATGGCCAGCAGCCAGGTCCGGGCAGACGGGCCGGCCCGAGAGGCGCAGAGACGTTGCGGGCCGCCCTGGGCGGCTATCCGCGCCTGTTTCCCCGTGGTGGCCCCGGACGCGACGCAACCCCCAGAGCAGGAAGCGGCCATGACTCTTGTTCCGAGCGTGGAGGCAGCGATCGATCGGATTTCCGGTTCGATTCGCATCGAAGGGCTGCCCCCGAGCCGGTTGTATTGTCTCTACCGCTTCTACGACGTGATGCTGCAGTCGAACCGGGAGGCGATCGAGCTGACCAGCGCCACCCATCGCGCCGCGGCCGAGGCGGGGCTGGACACGCTGCCGCTGGTGTTCCGGCTGGCCATCGAGATGCTGCGCCGCGAGCTGGCGGGCAGCGCATACCTGGAGGGCTGGCCCTTCGAGAAGGCGTGCGCCTTCCTGCTCAGGGAAGTGGGCGAGCTGCGGTACGCCGATATCGCGACCGTGCTCGGGCTCACCCCCGAGGCGGTGCGCCGCACGATCGCCGACGCGCGCTACGAGCTGATCGGGCGCGCAGGGCTGTGACCCCGCGCCCGCCCTCGCGCCACCGTTCGCCGCCACGCGGGATCGCCCCGTTCCGGTTTCGCAAGCCTCCCCTCCGGAAATCGGGCAGGGGGCCGTCACCCGCCGCAGCGGCGCCGCCATTCACACCCCGTCTGCCGGCGCCGGTGCGCCGTATTCCTGCCTTTGCCATCCGCCGCGGCTCCCGGTAGGTTGCGGGCAACCGCGGCGCCGCCGCGCCAGTCGTCCACGCTCCCGTCCGGTGCCGCTCCCGTGAGGCTGGAATGGGCCATTGGCCTGCGCTACCTGCGCTCGCGCCGGTCTGAAGGCGCGATTTCTCTGATCTCGCTGTTCGCGACGATGGGCGTGGCCCTCGGGGTGGCGGCGCTGGTGGTGGCGATGGCGGTGATGAACGGCTACCAGACGAACCTGGTGCGGGCGATGGCCGGCTCGCTGCCGCACGTGTCGCTGTTCCCCTCGCAAGGCCGCGTGTTCAAGGATCGCGAGCGCGTGATCCGGGCGCTCGGCCCATTGGTCGCGCCGGTGACGGTGGGGGCGTTCGCCTTGCAGGAGGCGCTCGTGCAGCGCGTCGGCAGCGGCGCCGCGCCCGTGCAGGGGGTGATGCTGCGCGGCATCGAGCCCGCCGCCGAGCGCCAGGAGCGCTCCTTCCTCGCCTTCCTCGACGACGGCCGCGCCGACTGGGCCGGGCTCCCGCTCGCATCCCGGCTCGAACGCGCCGACGCGTTGCTGGCGGGGCTGGGCCAGCCTGCCGCCGACGGTGCCGTGGCGGTGCTGCTGAGCCGGGTGCTGGCGCGCAAGCTGGGCGTGGCCCTGGGCGGCGTCCTGCAGCCGCTCGAGTTCCCCCGCGCCGGCGGATTCGCGCCGGTGCCGCTCCACCAGCGGTTGCGCGTGGTGGGCCACTTCGAGAGCGGCATCATGGCCTTCGACGAGCTGGTGCTGCTGCTGCACGTGGGGCAACTCGAGCGGGTGGTGGGCGCCGAGCGCGCCGAGGAGGGGCTGGGGCTGCGCCTGCAGCACCCCCTCGCGGCGGCGGAGGCGGCGGCGACCCTGCGGCGCGCCTCGCCGATCGGCGCCGACAACTTCTACGTCTACAGCTGGATCGAGACCAACCGGGGCCTGTTCCAGGTGATCCGCACGCAGAAGGTGATGCTGTACCTGGTGCTGATGCTGATCGTGGTGATCGCGTTCTTCGGCATGATCTCCGCGCTGATCCTGCTGGTGAGCGAGAAGAACCGCGAGATCGCCATCCTCAAGTCGCTCGGGGCGCGCGACCGCACCATCCGCGACGTGTTCATCCTGCAGGGGGTGCTGATCGGCGCGGTGGGCACGGCGCTGGGGCTCGCGCTCGGGCTGGCCGTGTGCTGGGGGCTCTTCACCTTCCCGCTGATCGAGATTCCGCCGGGCGTCTACCCCGGCTCCGACCGGGTGCCCGTGCGCGTGGCGCTCGCGGACCTGCTCTGGATCGTGGGGGGCACGATGGCGGTGTGCGGCGCGGCGACGCTCTATCCCGCCCGGCGCGCCACCGTGCTGCGCCCCGTCCAGGGGCTGCGCGCCGAGTGAGCGCCGCCGGTCAGGGCAGCGTGCCGCTGAAGATGCGCAGCAGGTCGAAATCGGTGAGGATGCCCTGGAGCTCGTTCATCCCGTCGACCACCGGGATGCAGCCGATCCGGTATTCGAGCATCAGGTCGATCGCGCGCCCCAGCGTATCCTCGGGGCCGAGCGTGATCGGATCGGCCGTCATGACGCTCTCGATGGTCAGGAAGCGGTCCAGGAAGTCGTGCTGCTCGCGCTCCGTCTCCACGAAGAACAGGCTGAGCATGTTGCGGTACAGATCGGACTGGGAGATCACGCCGCGCAGCCGCTTCCCTTCCAGCACGGGCAGGTGGTGGATCGGGTGGTGCTTCATCAGGGTATCGGCCACGCTGGTGCGGGTGTCGTGCTGGATGGTGATGACCTGCCGCGTCATCACCTCCCGCAGCAACGTCGCACGGCTGATGCTGGCCCGTTCCATCGTGTCCATGGGTGACGTGCAGCGGCACGGCGCGCGGCCCGGGCGCGTCGCGGGGATGCGACGTCCGGCCTCCGCCGGCGCGTGCGGCGGCGTGCTCCACCTACCAATGTACCGGCTGCGGCGGCCCGCATCAAGGCGCGCCGCCCGGAGAGCCGGGTGCCGGCGGGCGCTCGCGGGCGGGGCGGTCCGTGCCCTGCCGCCCGCGCAGGGGGACGAACACCACGCTGTCGAGGCTGGTGCGGGAGAGCGTGCCATCGGGCTGCTTCACCGCCCGCACCAGCACCTGTGAGCTTTCGCCGCCGATGGGGATCACCAGGCGGCCGCCGGGCGCGAGCTGCTCGGCCAGGCTTTCCGGGATTCTCGGCGCCCGCGCGCCGACCACGATGGCGTCGAAGGGTGCCGCCTCCGGCCAGCCCAGGCTCCCATCGCCGTGGCGGGTGTGGACGGGTGCCTTGTGGTGGCGCTCGATGGCCAGTCGCGCCGTGATATACAGTTCCTGGTAGTACTCGATGGTATAGACCTCCCGCACCAGATGCGAGAGCAGGGCGGCCTGGTAGCCCGATCCGGTTCCGACGTCGAGCGCCTTCTCCCCTCCGCTGAGGGAGAGCTCCTGCAGCGAGAGCGCGATCACGTACGGCTGGGAATTGGTCTGGCCGTGGCCGATGGGGATCGGGCTGTCCGCCTCGACCATGTCCTGGTACGCCTCCGCCACGAACGCCGCCCGTGGGACGTCGCAGAACGCCTGCAGCACCCGCTCGTCTTCGATGCCCCGGCGCAGCAACTGCCGTTCGATCCAGCGCGGCCAGCGCCCGCCCGGCCTGCCGAACATGACGCGCTTCCTTGGTCGCCGATACCGCCTGTCGCGCTGCCGATGAGGCTGGCCGCCTGACATCGCGCGCCGTCACCCCCACATGCTCCATTACAGCACGATCCGAGGGGCGGCGGAACGACCGGGGGCGGCGCACCGCTCCCGGCGATGGATCACCGCATTGGATCGCGCCGCGCCGTGCCGGCGAGCGGCGCGAGGATGCGGACGTACCTGCGTTTGCCCTGGAGGCGAGGTCACCGCGGCTTGCCACGGTGCGGCGGCTGTGGATAAGCTGAAGGCTCAAACCTGCCCTGAGCACTGGACCGCCTTTCGCGAGGAGCGAACCATGTTCGAGAACCTGCCCAAGCGCGTGCACATTCGGGAGGTGGGGCCGCGCGACGGCCTGCAGAACGAGTCGGTGTTCGTCCCGACCGAGGTCAAGAAGGAGTTCATCCAGCGTCTCGCGGCGGCCGGCGTGAGCGCCATCGAGATCACCTCGTTCGTCAATCCCAAGTGGATCCCCGCCCTCGCCGACTGCGCGGAGATCGGCAGCCGCTTCTCCGACATGCCGGGCATCGCCACCAACGCGCTGGTGCCGAACATGAAGGGGCTCGAAGGCGCGGAGCAGGCCGGCATGAAAGACATCTCCGTGTTCATGTCGGCCACGGAGGCCCACAACAAGAGCAACATCAACAAGAGCATCGACGAGACGCTGCGCCAGTTCGAGACGCTGGTGCCGGCCGCCAAGGCGCGCGGCATGCAGGTGCGCGCCGGGCTGAGCACCGCCTTCGGCTGCCCGTACGAGGGCGAGACGGATGTGCGGCAGGTGGTGCGGATCGTGCGCGCGCTGCGGGGGATGGGGGTCGACGAGATGGGCATCGCCGACACCATCGGGGTCGCAGACCCGCTCCAGGTGCAGCGGGTGCTGGAGCAGGTGCTGCCGATCTGCCCGGTGCAGGAGGTGAGCCTGCACTTCCACGATACGCAGGGTACGGCGCTCGCCAACATCATGGTGGCCATGGAGATGGGCATCACCCATTTCGATAGCTCGCTGGGCGGGCTGGGGGGCTGCCCCTACGCGCCGGGGGCCTCGGGCAACGTGCCCACGGAGCACCTGGTCTACGCCTTCGAGCGCATGGGCATCGAGACCGGCATCGATCTGGAGAAGCTGCTCGAGGTGGGCGTCTACATGCAGCAGGTGCTCGGCCATCCGCTGCCCAGCAACGGCCTCAAGGCCTACCTGGGCCGCAAGCAACGCGCCGCCACCACGGCGGTGAAGGCGGCCGCCGCCGCCGCCATCTGAACCGGGCGGCGGCGCTGGCGGGGCGGGCGGGCGGTCTTTCCTCAGGCATGCCTTGAGCCATCTCCAACGACATCCGCGCGGGCTGCCGGACCCTTTCGGGGGGCCGACAGCCGAGGCGCACACCTTCCGGTTCGTCTACGAGGGCGCGCCGCGGCCGCTCAAGCCGTACCTGATCGAGCGCTTCCGCTTCGGCCGCAGTCGCGCCTGGGCGGAGCGCTTCTACCCGGCGACGGTGCGGCTCAACGAGGCCCCGGTCGACGAGCGGACGGCGCTCCGCCCCGGCGACCGGATCGCCTACCGCCACCACCGCGCGGACGAGCCGGCGGCGGCCGGGCCCGCGCCCGAGGTGCTGTACGAGGACGAGTGGACGCTCGCCCTGTTCAAGCCCGATTCGGTGCCGGTCAACCCCTCCGGCGCATACTACTTCACCAGCCTCGCCATCGCGGCGCGCGAGCAGTTCGGCAACCCCGAGCTGACGCCGGTGCACCGGCTCGACCTGGAGACGAGCGGCCCCCTGATCTTCGCCAAGAGCGCCCGGGACATCCGCCGCTTTCACGCGCTGTTCCTCGCGCGCGCCATCCGCAAGCGCTACCTGGCGCTGGTGCACGGCCACGTCCCGGAGGCGCTGCGCGAGATCCGGGGCGCCCTGCTGCCCGACGGCGCGTCGGCCATCACGTCCCGGCTGCGGCTGGCGCCCGAGCACGAGGGCCTGCCGTCCCTCTCGCGGGTGGTGCGGGCGATTCACCATCGGGACGCTGCGTCGGGGCGCGCCTTCAGCGAGCTGGAGCTGGAGCCCGTGACGGGCAAGACCAACCAGTTGCGCGTCCACCTCGCGGCCGTGGGCCACGCCATCGTCGGCGACAAGAAGTACCATCCCGACGAGCGCGTGTTCCTGGCCTGGTATGCCCACCGCGATTTCGAGCCGCTGCGCGGCGAGCTGCTGCTGCCCCGGCAGGCGCTGATGTGCCGGGAGCTGGCGTTCGCCCATCCCGTCACCGGCCAGTCCGTGCGGATCGCGGCGCCGGCCGGTCGCTGGAGCGAGAAGCTCGGCGGGCTGATCTCGCCCGCCCTCGCCGATACCGGCGCGCCGTAAGCGGCATCACTTTTCCGACCCGGCGGGCGATGCTAGCCTGGACGGGTTCCCACCCCTCCCGGCAGGCCGGGATGGCCATGCGGCAACCCCTTCGAGACGTGCGATGTCGATGCCCCCGTTCTTCAGGAAGAAGACGCTGACCGGGCTCTCCAAGACCTGTGGGTGAGCGGCCAAGCTGAGCCCGGTCGGGCTCGCGCAAGTGCTGGCAGCCTTGCCCTCGGCGAGCGATGCCAATCTGCTGGTGGGGTTGGACACCTCCGACGACGCGGGGGTGTACAAGCTGACCGACGAGCTGGCGCTGGTGCTGACGGTCGACTACATCACGCCCCCGGTGGACGACCCTTTCCTGTTCGGGCAGATCGGCGCCGCCAATGCGCTGAGCGACGTCTACGCGATGGGCGGGCGGCCGATCGCCTGCCTCAACCTGCTGGGGTTCCCCTCCAAGAAGCTGCCGCCCTCGGCGATGCTGGGCATCCTGGAGGGTGCGCTCGGCAAGATCAAGGAAGCGGGCGCCACCCTGGCCGGCGGCCACACGACCGAGGACGACGAGCCCAAGTTCGGGCTCTCCGTCACCGGCCTGGTCCATCCCGGCCGCATCTGGCGCAACTCGACCGCGCAGGTGGGCGACCGGCTGATCCTCACCAAGCCCATCGGCAGCGGCGTGCTGTTCAACGCCAACCGCAAGGGCTGGGTCTCCCCCGGCGCCCTGCAGGCCTGCCTCGACAAGCTGGTGCGGCTCAACAAGACGGCGGCCGAGGTGCTGAGCCGGTACACGGTGCATGCCTGCACCGACGTGACGGGCTTCGGGCTGGCCGGCCACGGCTTCGAAATGGCCAAGGGCTCCGGAGTCACGCTGGCGTTCGAGCTGGCCGGCATCCCCACCTTCGACGAGGCGCTGGCGATGTACGAGCGGGGGGTGACGACGGGCGTCAACGCCAGCAACGCCGAGCTGGTGAAGGGCAAGATCCGCTTCGAGGTGGAACTGCCCCCATGGCACGCCCAGATCGTCTACGATCCGCAGACCTCCGGCGGATTGCTCGCCGCGCTGCCCCCCGAGCAGACCGAGGCGGCGCTCGCCGATCTGCACGCCGCCGGCGTCACCGATGCCGCGCCCGTCGGCGTCGTGCGGTCGATGGAGCGCGAGCTGCTCGTGTTCGGCTGAGTCCGGCCCAGGATCGCATCCTGCCGGCGGCGCCTGTTCAGGAGCGGTTGCAGGGCCATTCCAACCTTGTGAGGTGACGCGCTTTGATATACAAATATCGGGTTTGCTTCGGATCGGGGTGTAGCGCAGCCTGGTAGCGCGCTTCGTTCGGGACGAAGAGGTCGGAGGTTCGAATCCTCTCACCCCGATACCGTCCGGCGCCCGGCGCCGGGCCGATACGGCAAGAGCCCTCCCCCGGAGGGCTTTTTTGTGCGCGGCGGCTCCTTGGGGGTTCTTCGCACCGAGCCCGCGGCCGCCCCGCGGCGGAAGCGCCGCGCAGGGCCGATGCCGGAGCCCCGGACGCGGGCGAGGGGCGGGTGCGCGCTGCGACGGAGCTTTGCCGCGTTTGCGCGCTGCGACGGAGCTTTGCCGCGTTGCGGCAGGGCAGGGGGGCCGGCGGGCTGAGAGCCGTGTGCGGCGCGGTCCCGGGCGATGCACGCCTGCATGCTGCCGAACGCGCGAGGCCGGGTGACGGGCGTCAGCCCCGGCATCACATCGGCGCCCACAAGAATCGGTTGTTTTTACTGGTCAAATCGTATATTGATTGAGCGTGTGTCCTCGGCAGGGTGCGGAGCCATGCGCGTTGCCGCCAGGCGGGAGCTTGCGGAGCTGGCCGCAACGGTGAAGGCTGGTTTATTTCCGACGCACAACGGCCCAGGATGGGCTGCGAGGGCTAAAGGAGGAATCCTTTGCGCAACGATTGGTACACGGTCGTCGTCGTCCCCGACCGGGCGCCTCGGGTCATGCGCTTCAAGCTGCCCAAGGGCCTGCTCGCGCTGGCGCTGATCGCGTGCGCGGCGCTGGTGGTGCTGAGCGGCTATGGCGTGCTGCGCACGCTGGGCCTCAACAAGGATCTCTCCCATTACCGCCGCATCGAAACCGAGCGGCTCGAGCAGCAGATCGCCGTCCGCAGGACCGCCAATTCCATCGAGGGCTTCCGCGATCAGATGACGCGGCTGCGGGAGCTCGATTACAACCTGCGCATCATCACGGACCGGGGCGTGCGGCGCCCGAGCCCTTCGATCTATGGGATCGGCGGCTCGGTGGACCCGCGCAGCGCCGGGCTGCCCGAGCGCAAGGCGGCCCTGGCCCAGCCCGAGCTGGCCCTGCTCGACAAGGAGCTGACCGGGCTCGAGGAGATGGCCAACTACCAGGAGGAGAGCTTCAACGAGCTCAAGGCGTATCTCTCGACGCAGAAGGACCTGATCCGCCGCACGCCGCACCGCTGGCCGGTGCGTGGGTTCATCTCTTCGGGCTTCGGACGGCGCCTGGACCCGTTCACCGGGCTGATGGTGCCGCACGAGGGGCTGGATATCGTGGCGCCGCGGGGCACCATGGTGCGCGCCCCGGCAGACGGCATCGTCACCTACGCAGGGATGGACCCCACGCTCGGCCACATGCTGGTGATCGATCACGGCAACGGCATCATCACCCGCTACGGCCACAACGAATCGCTGCTGGTGCGCGAGGGCATGCGCCTCAAGCGGGGCGATCCGATCACGCTGGTGGGGAGCTCGGGCCAGAGCACAGGGCCGCACCTGCACTACGAGATCCGGATCGACGATGCCGCGATCGATCCGCACCGCTTCATGATCGATTGAGCGCTTGAGCGCCTTCCCGCCCGTCTCCGAGGTCGCCGCCGCCCCTGTGGCAGCCTTCCGCCCGCGATGCCCGTCCGGCCCCATGGTGAGCGCTCGCCCCTGCCGTGCAGGCGTCCAGACAGGCAGGCCAGCGCGAGGCGCAAGGCGCGGATTCAGGCCACCGGAGCCCGGGCTGCGCGACGGCGGTACACTGCGGAGAGGGGCCGGCGTAATCCCCTGCCGGCGCTGGGTCGCAACGCTCGTGGCCGCCATCACGCTCCCCGCCGCCATGACCCTCCCAACTGCCCCGGCCCATTCCGCACCTGCCGCGTTGCACAGCCGGAGCTTCACGACCAGCGACGGCGTCCGCCTACGCTATCTCGAGGGCGGGGTCGAGGGCGGGCGAGGGCCGCTGCTGCTGTTCGCGACGGGCTGGCTGCTGCCGGCCGAGATCTGGCGCCCGCAGCTCGACCATTTCGCCCGCACCCACCGCGTGGTGGCGCTCGATCCGCGCTCCCAGGGCGGGTCGGAGGTCTCGCTGTCGGCCAACGACACCGCCACCCGCGCGCGCGACCTGCACGAGCTGCTGGGTGCGCTGGGCGCCGAGCACGTGGTGGCGGTGGGGTGGTCGCTCGGCGTGCTCGAGCTGCTGACGGTGGCGCAGGTCTATGGCGAGGGCCGGCTCGCTGCGCTGGTGCTGGTGGACAACTCGGTCGGGGAGCAGCCCCCGCCGGAGCCGACCGGGTTCCTCGGGCGCTACCAGGCCGACCGCCGGGCCGGCATCGAGGAGATGGTGCGCGAGTGCTTCCGCCTCCGCTCCGATCCGGCGCTCGAACGGGAGCTGGTCGAGCAGGCCCTGCGCACCCCCATGGCCGTGAGCCTGGACATGCTGCGCCGCTTCCCCCCGCGGGACTATTGGCGCGACGCGCTGTACGGTTTCCGCAAGCCCGTGCTGTACGCCGTGACCCCGCTGTTCCGCGGGCAGGCCGAGGCCGTCAAGGCGCGCCGGCCCGAGGCCTGGATCGAGGTGTTCGAGCACGCCGGCCATGCCCTGTTCGCCGACGAGCCCGAGCGCTTCAATGCGCTGCTCGAGCGCTTCATCCGCACGGCCGTCCGGACATCCCCCGCCGGCAGTGCCGCCGGCAGCGCCGCCCATCGAGGAGCCGTCCGCCCGTGAGCGCCACCCCCGCAGGCCGCCCTGGCCTCGTTGCGCTGTTCCCGCTGTTCACGGTCAGCCTGGTGGCGATCGGCTTCGAGATTTCGCTGACGCGCTATTTCGCCATCGCCAACTGGTCCGAGTACGGCTACTGGGTGATCTCGATCACCATGGTCGGCTTCGCGGCCAGCGGCGTGGTGCTGAGCCTGTTCAAGGACGTGTTCATGCGCCGGGAGGCTCTGCTGATCCACGCCACGCCGGTGCTGCTGATGGTCTCCGGGGCGATCGGGTTCCACTTCGTGACCCTCAATCCGTTCAACCCGCTCGAGCTGCAGAACGCGCTGTTGTGGGCGGATCAGGTGCTCAACATCGGCAAGTACTATCTGGCGCTGTTTCCGTTCTTCTTCCTGACCGGGCTCTACGTGGGGCTGTACTTCCTCGCCTACCAGGCGCACACGCCGCAGGTGTACGCCGCCGATCTGGCCGGTGCCGGCGTGGGTGGGCTGCTGATCCTGGCGCTGATGGTCTGGCTGCACCCGTTCTACCTGTTGGCGGCGCTGCTGCCGCCGCTGGCCCTGGTCAGCCTGGTCTACGGCCCCCCCGGCAGGGGGGCCTGGCGCTGGGGGCTCGGCGCGGGCGTGCTGGCCGTGCTCGCCGCCTGCGAGGTGCTCGTGATCGGGTTCAACCAGGCCGACTTCAACAAGTACAAGGGCATCTACCCGGTGCTGAACGTGGCGAGAAACCGGGTGGTGGAGGAAGTGCGCTCGCCGCGCGGCTACTTCCTGGTGCTCGACAACTTCACCGAACGGCTCGATACGGATTTCTCCAACAACGCCGGCCTGCTGCGCGTGGCCGGGCCGCCCGAGACCTATGGGCTGTACCGCGACGGCAACCGGGTCACCTCGCTGCCCAAGGCGGCCGGCTACGATCACCGCTACGTCACGGCCACTCTCGATGCGGGGCCCTTCGAGCTGCTGCACGCGCCGCGCACCTTGCTCATCGGCACCCGGGGCGGCTTCGCGATCCAGGAGAAGCTCGACCTCGGGGCGTCGGCGGTGGTGGCGCTCGAGCCCGACCCGGCCCTGTATCGCCTGCTGCGCGAGGGGGTGCAGGGCGGGCAGGTGCCGGCCCTGGCGGAGCCGCGGGTGCAACTGCTGGAGCGCTCCCCCGCGGAGATCACCGCAGGCGCCTACGGCCGCTTCGACCTGATCGAGATCAGCTCGGACTTCCTCGACCAGTCTTTCTCGAACAAGTACGCGTTCACGCTGGAGCAGGTGGCGCGCTACCAGGAGCTGCTCACTCAGCAGGGCATCCTCAGCATCCCGGTCTCGATCCGCGAGTTCACCCTGTACGCGGTGAAGATGCTCGATACCGTGCGCGAGGCCCTGAAGCGCAAGGGCATCGCGCGCCCCGAGTCCCACCTGATCGTCTACCGCTCCGCCTGGAACGTCCGCATCCTGGTGGGGCGCGCGCCGTTCGGCGCGGAGCAGATTCGGCGTCTGCGCGCGTTCAGTGACCGGCGCTCGTTCGACCTTTCCTTCTACGCGGGCATCGACCCCCGCAAGGCCGACATCTGGAACGACTTGCCGATGGTCTCCTTCGAGCGCGGCCAGATCCTCTCGGCATCCGACAAGCCCAGCGACGCCGTGATGGAGCAGAGCCTGCGGCTGTTCGCCGGCGCGCCGGGGGCGAGTCTGGCCGGGCCCTTGTTCGATCTGGCGCCGCCCACCCACGACCGGCCGTTCTTCTACTCCATCCTGCGCGTGGCGGAGCTGCAGCGCATTCTCGAGCGCATCTCGCTGATTCCGCGGGAGGAGATCGGCTACCTGGTCAACGTCGCCGTGCTGCTGCAGGCGCTGATCCTGTTCGTGTTCGTGCTGTTCCTGCCGCTGATCCGCTGGCGCAAGCGGCTGCCCCGCACGGGCGCCCTGCTCAAGGCGATCGTCTACTTCGCCGGGCTCGGGCTCGGGTTCCTGTTCCTGGAGATCCTGCTGATCGAGAAGGCGGCGTTCTTCCTGAACGACGCCACGGCCGCCTTCGCGATCGTGCTGGCGGGGATGCTGATCTTCAGCGGGCTGGGCAGCTTTCTGGCCGGGTATCGGCTGGAGCGGCCGCGCCAGGCTGTCGTCCTGGCCGCCGTGGTGGTGGTGCTCTGGGTCGCGCTCGCCTACCTGGGGCTGGACCCGCTGCTGTTCGCGCTGCTGGGACTGCCGCCGGTGGCCAAGGCCATCGTGGTGGTGATCGTGGTGGCGCCGCTCTCGATTGCCCTGGGGATGCCGTTTCCGCTCGGCCTGTACCTGTTCCGCGGCGAGCGCAGCCACTTCCTGCCTTGGGCCTGGAGCCTGAACGGCGCCTTTTCCGTGATCGCCACGCCGCTCGCCAACCTGATCGCCGTCTCCGCCGGCTATCGTGCCGTGCTGCTGCTGGCGGCCGCGCTTTATCTGATCGTGCTGGTGATGTACCCTGTTGCCAAGGGCCAGACCAAGCTGGCCTAGGCTCACCGCAACCGGATGGAGGAAGGATGAATTCAGGGATGAGGGCGCTGCTTGCCGGATTCGCGCTGTTGGTCACGGCTGGATGGGCGCTGCCGGCAGCCGGTCAGGCGCCGGCGCCGAGGGCCGCCGCGACGGACGGCGCCTGGAGCTACGAGGTGTTTCAGGCCGCGGTCAAGGCCAGCCAGCGCAAGTTCGCCGTGGGCCGGGAGACCTTCGAGCGCATCCAGGTGCGCAAGGCCAATGCCGTCAAGGGCATCGAGCGCTACCTGGCCGACCGGTTCGGCGTGGCCGACCCGGCCGTGGTCAAGGCCTTCGAGGAGGTGCCCCGGGAGTATTACCACTTCCAGTACGCCCAGCAGCGCGATTTCGCCGCCGAATCGTACGAGGAACGGGCCAAGCCCTGGGCCATCGGCTACGGCTCGGCCTTGAGCGATTACCTGGGCCAGGCCTACATGACCCAGCTGGCCAAGCCCGGGCCCAACGACGTGGTGCTGGAGATCGGCACGGGCAGCGGCTTCCAGATTTCGCTGCTCTCGCGGATCGTGAAGCGGGCCTACTCCATCGAGATCATCCAGCCGCTGGGGCAGGGCGTCAGCAAGGTGTTCGCCCCGCTCGGCTACGACAACATCGAGACGCGGGTCGGCGATGGCTACTTCGGGTGGCCGGAGGTCAAGGGCGGGTTCGACATCATCATGGTCACCTGCGCGGCCCAGTACGTGCCGCCGCCGCTGTTCGAGCAGCTCAAGCCCGGCGGGCGCCTGATCATCCCCATCAGCCAGCCCTTCAAGCGCGGCCAGGTGCTCTACGTCTACACCAAGGACAAGCAGGGCAAGATCCACTCGCGCAAGGACGTTGGGGTCTACTTCATCCCAATGACCGGCGAGCAGATGCGCGCCAAGCCGCCCGAAGGCGCCGCGCCCGAGGCCGAGCCGAAGCCGGCGGCCCCGGCCGCGCAACCGGCCGGCAAGCGGCAGGCGTAGCCCCCAGGTGCCGGCGCTCCGGGGGCGCTCCGAATGGCAACGCGGACTGCCGGCACGTCGGCGCATCCGCACCCACGGGGTCAACGGCAAGCCGCACGATTAGGCGACGTCGTGCTGTGCGCGGAGATTCCCGACATGCCTAATGAACTCGTCGATTTCTGGCAGAGTTGCCCGTTGGACGCCCCTCCGTTCGCCCATCCAGGCGATCTCGCAGTCCTCCAACAACAAGACGGAAGAAACATTGACGCTGAGCCGAAGGATTTTGACTCCTTCGTCGCAGGTTCCCGCTTTGGGGACTTTGACGACCACCGTTTGCATCTGTCGCTACTTCCGATCCCTTATGGAGGCAATCTTGAACGCGCAAAGATCGTCATCCTTCTGCTCAATCCTGGCTTTTCCTACACCGACTATTGGGCCGAGACTCGCGTCCCCCAGTATCGCCACCGTTTGAAGGAAAATATCAGACAGTCCTTCAGGGGTGTCAAATTTCCGTTCCTCTGGCTTGATCCGGAATTTTGCTGGCACAGCGGATTCGCATGGTGGGAGCGGAAACTCCGCGACGTGTTAACCGTTATTGCCAAGAAAGAATTCCGCAGCAGCTATCTGAAGGCGCTACAGGATCTATCGACGAAGCTCGCACATTTGGAACTTGTGCCGTACCATTCGCCTGCTTTTCGCGCTCACGCCCTGATCCGTCAGCTGCGATCGGTCGAATTGGCCCAGCAATTCGTGCGAGACGTTCTGGTGCCGAAGGCAAACGCTGGGAATCTGACTCTGATTGTCACCCGGCAGTCAGCGACCTGGGGGATACCACCGCGCACAAAAAACTTGGTAGTATACAGCGGGGGCGAGACCCGAGGCGCAAGCCTGAGTAGGAAATCACAGGGAGGCAAAGCAATCTTGCGCCACTACGGAATCGAATAAAGCAGCAACGGCCGGGTATGGCAGGAGATGTCAACCCCGGCACCAGCGCCCGTGCGCCCAGGGATCAAGCCTGGTCGCGTCTCTTGCCGCTTCCGTCATTCCATTTCCAGATCAAACATGGATAGAAACACCGTGTCCCTGAGGAGCGCGAAGCGCGTCTCGAAGGGCACGGAGGCCAGCCGCGGCTTTCGAGACGCCCTGCGATGCAGGGCTCCTCAGGCACGCGGATTCTACCTGCTGTTGATTTGGAAATGGAATAGAGCGCCCCCTCGCGGGGATGCTCGACTACCGCCGTCACCGGCTCGCCCAGGAACGCCGTGCGGGCGATCTCCCATCCGGCCGCGCCCCCGCCCGTGCGTTGCAGCGTGAACAGTCCCTTGCGCGTGAAGACGTAGAGTGTACGGCTCATGGCTCCCCCAAAAGCTGGCGCCCCCCGACCTCAGCCGCCGGAGAGCGCCTGCATGACGTGGATGTCGCTCGCGCTCCCGACGGGGTCGCTGAGGCGTGCGCGATCCCGGACGGGCTCGCCGTCGACGAACACCGCCACGTGCTGCCGGAGCTGCCCCTGGTCGTCGAGGATATAGCCCCGCAGGCGCGGATTCCCGGCGAACACGGCTTCGAGCACCGCGCGCACCGATTCGCCCGGCGCCTCCAGCGTGGGACACGAGACGAACCGGTTCAGATTGGCAGTAAACGAGATCTGAGCCACCGCACCCCCCTCCGACCCGCACCGTTAACCGAACGGTAAAGTTACACGATGCGCGAGCAGGCCGTCAATCCCGGCCGGCGAGGGGCGGTGACCAACTTCGAAAACGTGCGGCTCTGCGGGCGACCTCACCCACCCCGGCCCTCCCTCTCCTTCCCGGACAGGGCGGGGGCCATGAACCAGCCACCGGCAACGGCTGAAAGACGCCCCCTCTCCCTGGGGAGAGGGGGCGTCTTTCAGCCGGCGGGGGTGAGGTCGCGGCGCGGCCCGCTATCCGGCGGGCGGGACCGGCCCCGCGCAGAGCAGCAGCGCGCAGCCCGCCAGGGCGGCCGTCTCCGCGCGCAGGGTGTTCGGACCGAGGGTCACGGCAAGGAAGCCGGCGGCGCGGGCGGCCGCAAGCTCCTCGGCTGTGAGCCCGCCCTCCGGGCCCACCAGCAGCGTGGCCGTGGCGCCCTCGGCAGGCGTCGCGCCGCCCTCCGCGGGGGCGAGTGCCGCGGCGGGTGCGAGGCTTGCCGGCCCCGCAGCGAGCACCCAACGGATGGCCGCGCCCCGCGCCGCCGCCAGGGCGACATCGAGGGTCGGCAGCATGCGCAGTTCCGGCGGGAACTGCCGGTCGCACTGCTTGCACGCCTCCCAGGCGATCCGTGCGAGGCGCTCCCGCGCCGCGGCGGCTTGGAGCTGCCGCAGGGGTACGGTCGCGCGCGCCGCGGGGAAGAACGTGACGGCGGCCACCCCGAGCTCGGTGGATTTCTGGACGATCCACTCCGCCGCCTTCTCCTTCACCGCCGCCTGGAGCAGGCTCAGCCGGAGCAGCGGCGGAGCCGGCACGGGCGTCGGCGCCAGCACGAGCACTCGCGCGCGGTGGCGGTCTGCCGCCACCAGCTCGGCCAGGCAGCGCGTGCCGGCGCCATCCTGGAGCGCGAAGCGCTCGCCGGGCCGCATCCGGCGCGCCTGGAGCAGATGGGCCGCTTCCGCTCCCTCCAGCACGAGCGTGCTGCCGGGGACGAGTGGCGCTGTGCAGCGGAAGTAGGTCATGGGCAGCAGGTCACGGCCCCGCGGCCCGCTCGGTCCTGATCTGCAGGGACTTGATCTTCTTGTGGAGGTTGCTGCGTTCGAGCCGGATCGCCTCGGCCGTCCTGGAGATGTTCCAGTCGTTGCGCTCGAGCTGCGCCTGCAGGTAGATGCGCTCGAAGGCGTCCTTGGCTTCCCGGTAGGCGAGGGTCAGGTCCAGCTCGGGCGGGCCGGCCGCCGCCGCGCCGTCAGGGGCGGGCGCCGCCTCCAGGGCCGGCGTGCGGCCCACCGCGCTCAGGATTGCCGGGGGGATATCCGCGAGACCGATCTGCTCCGTGGGCGTCATGATCATCATCCGCTCGACGATGTTCCTGATCTCGCGCACGTTGCCCGGCCACGCGTAGCGCTCCAGCACCGCCAGCGCCTTGGTGTCGATGCGGCGCGGCTTGTAGCCTTGGGCCCGGGCGAAGTAGTCGAGAAAGTGCGGCACCAGCAGCGCCACGTCGCCCGCGCGCTCGCGCAGCGGCGGCACGTCGAGCGGCAGCACGTTGAGGCGGTAGTACAGGTCCTCGCGAAAGCGACCGGCGGCGATCTCCTCCTCCAGCTTGCGGTTGGAGGCGGCGATCACCCGCACGTTGACTTCGATGGTGCGGTTGCCGCCCACCCGCTCGAAGCGCTGCTCCTGCAGCACCCGCAGAATCTTGGCCTGGGTCTTGAGGCTCATGTCGGCGATCTCGTCCAGGAACAGGATGCCCTGGTTGGCCTGGTCGAACTTGCCGATCTTCTTGGCGGTGGCGCCGGTGAAGGCGCCCTTTTCGTGGCCGAACAGCTCGCTTTCGATCAGCTCCTCGGGGATGGCGGCGCAGTTGACCTCGACGAACGGCCCGTCCCGGCGCTGGCTCTTGTCGTGGATCAGGTGCGCCACGGATTCCTTGCCAGTGCCGTTCTCCCCGTGGATGAGCACCCAGGCATCGCTGGCGGCCGCACGCTCGATCTGCTCCAGCATGCGCAGGAAGGCCGGGCTCTTGCCGATGATCTCGTGCCGGTTGCGGCCGGCTACGTGCTTGAGCTGCACGTTCTCCTGCTCCAGCCGCGTCTCGCGCAGGGCGTGGCTCAAGGTGAGCAGCAGGTTATCGGCGGAGAACGGTTTCTCGACGAAGTGGTACGCGCCGAGCTTGGTGGCCGTGACGGCCGAATCGATCGAGGCGTGGCCGGAGAGCATGATCACGGGCAGCACCGGCTGCGTCTCGCGGATCGTCTTCAGCACCTCCAGGCCATCCAGCTGCGGCAGCCAAACATCGAGCAGGACGGCATCCACCCCCTTGGCGCCCTCGCCCTGGATCGCCGTGAGCGCCTCTTCGCCGCTCTTGGCCAGCTCGACGGCGTAGCCCTCGTCTTCCAGCAGGTCCTTCAGGCTGGTGCGGATGGCGAGCTCGTCGTCGACGACCAGGATCGTGTGCTTCATGTCGTGACACGGGTGGTGACGGAAACCGGCGGTTGGTAGGACGGCTTGCCCCAGGGGTCGCGACGGGCGTCAGCGGGTGCGGAATTCCATCGTGAACACCGAGCCATGCGGCCGGCGATCTGCGTAACGGATGTACCCATCATGATCAGAAACGATCTGATTCACAATGGTCAGGCCCAGCCCGGTGCCCCCTTGCTTGGTGGAGGTGTAGGGCTCGAACAGCCGGCCGCGGATGTGATCGGGCACACCGACGCCGTCGTCGAGCACCTGGGCGTGGATGCGGCGCGTGTCCGGATCGTAGTGCGTGCGCAGCGTGATGGTGCCCTGGCCCCGGATGGCGGCCGCCGCGTTGTCGATCAGGTTGGTGAACGCCCGCTTCATCTGGTCGGCATCGATGGCGATGATGGGCACCGCGGGGTCCAGCTCCAGCGCCAGCGCGATGCCCTCCGGGAGCCCGTTCTGATACAGGCGCGCGGTCTCGCGGATCACCGCGTTGAGGTCCCCCGGCTCGGGCTGGCTCTCCGGCAGCTTGGCGAACTGGGAGAACTCGTTGACCATGGTCTTGAGGCTGCTCACCTCGTCGATGATGGTCTGGGTGCACTGGTCCAGCACCTGCGGGCTGCGGTCGCCCCCGTTCATGAAATGGCGGCGGATGCGCTGGGCGGAAAGCTGGATCGGCGTAAGCGGATTCTTGATCTCGTGGGCCACGCGCCGCGCCACCTCGCGCCAGGCGTGGGCGCGCTGGGTGCGTTGCAGGGCCGTCACGTCCTTGAGCAGCAGCACCAGCCCCTCCGCCTCCTCCCTGCCGTCGAGCGCGAGCACCGTGGCCTCGACCAGGGTCGTCTTGCGGTTGAGGGAGAGCGTCAGGTTGCGGGTCTCCTGGCGGTTGGGCCGCCCGCGCAGGTGGGCGCCCACCTCGTCCAGCATGGCCACGACCTCCCTGCTCAGCACGGCGCGGTAATGCTGCCGGGCCACGGCGTCGGCGCCCAGTTGCATCAGGTCGCGGGCCGCACCGTTGATCGCGGTGATCTCCCCGGCCGGATTCAGCGAGACGATCCCCGCATCGACGTTTTCGAGCAGCAGCTCCACCAGCCGGTTGCGCTCGCCGAGCTGATGATGGCTTGCGCGCAAGCTCTCCGTGGCCTCGACCAGTTGGATGCGCTGTTCCCTGAGCTGGCGGCTCATGCGGTTGAAGGCGCGCACCAGGCCATCGAAATCGAGGCGCAGGGGGCCCAGCCGCTCCCGATCCACCTGGTAGCCCAGATCGCCCTGAGACACCCGGTGGGTGGCGTCGGCGAGCGTCTCGACGGGCGTGGCGAAGCCCCGGGCCAGGTAGAAGGCGATCCAGGTGGCAGCGAAGATCACCAGCAGCCCCAGCACACCCAGCACGCTCAGCACCATCAGCACCAGGTTGTTGCCCAGAAACCGCGTCATGCGCTGCTTGTGATCGAGACCGATCAGCGCCGCCGCGAGGGGCGGCGCATCGCGCTTGAACACCTCCACACGCAACTGGTCGGGGCTGTCGGGCAACGGCAACACCAGCCGCCGCACGACCTGATCGCCCGGGCGCTCGACCCAGTAGTACCCCTCCTCCTGGCCCAGGTAGTCCGGCGGCGGCTGCGTCCAGGCCTGCGTCACGGAGATGTCCGACGTCCACTGCGCGACGATGCGCTGGGAGCGGTCGTAGACGTACAGTCCGCCCTCGTGGCGCGGGGAGTAGCCGCGCAGCCAGTCCTGCATCCGGTACTCCGCCCGCCGGCGCGGCAGGTAGGGCAGCAGCCCCTCCGCCGTGAGCCGCAGCAGCCGTTCCTCGCGCTGCTCGAGGGCGTCGGTGATGACCTTGGCGTTGCCCAGCGTCTGCCTGTACTCGCCCTGGCTCCAGCGCTCGAACTGGGAGACGATGAAGCCGCTGGCGATCAGGTGAAACGCGATCGAAGGCAGGGAGAGCGCCACGAAGGCCACGATGAGCTTGGTCTTCAGCCCCACCGCCGCCAGCGGCTGGCGCCGCTCGTACGCCAGCTTGAACAGGTTCCGCAGCAGCAGATAGAACACCGCCGTCAGCATGACGACGTTGACGCTGACCGCCGCGAACACGAACAGGTTGGCGTCGATCCCCTTCCAGTCGCGAAACCCCGAGTAGTTGAGCAGGAAGACGATCAGCCCGACGATGGTCAGGAACAGCAACACCAGCGCCACGATGCGCACCGGAATCTGGTCCGGGCGCAGCGATGCGGCCAGGCGCTTGCGGCGGATCTTCAACGAGGGCAGGGCCAAGGCGCGATGCTCACGGCTGAGGGCGGGGCAACAGGCGGTGGGGGTTTCCGGTCGCCACATGCCCATGCTAAGAGCGGCAGCGGGCCGCGTCAAATGCGCGTGAGCACGAAACCGGCGTGGCGGTATTTCCTCGGGCGCCGGCGTGTGCTATTTTGCTCTCTTGGCCGGCGCCGCCCGCAGGGCGTGCCGGCTGCCGGGCGGGCGGCTCGCTGCGGTTCAGATCGGCTCCCGTAGTTAAACGGATATAACGGCGGATTGCGGTTCCGCTATTCCAGGTTCGATTCCTGGCGGGAGCATCGGCGTTCGCGGCATCGCGTCACACCATCGCTTCACAGCGGCCTTCATCGTCCAGCCTTGCGGCGGCGCGTTGACGGCCCACCGTTACCCGGCGCGGCCTACCTGTTCCGATCAGCCACCGGCCGCCGGCCGGGCATTGCCAATACGGCGCCACCGCGGCATCGTGCCACCATCGGGGTGTAGCGCAGTCCGGTAGCGCACCTGCTTTGGGAGCAGGGGGTCGGGGGTTCAAATCCCTCCACCCCGATTCGCCGATGCACGTCGCGGGGCCCGATGACACCGAAGGACGTGGACCGGATGTTGCGCCTTGCCGGATGGCAGGAGCTTCCAGGTCGCGCCAAGGGCAGTCACCGCGTGTATCAACACCCTGACCGGCCAGGCGACCGCATTACGCTGCCGTGGCACGGCAAGGATCTGGCACCGGGTACGCTGAACGCGATTCTGAAACACGCCGGGCTCCGATAGCCCGGTGCCGGCGGGGAGGCGCACCATGAAGCTCCACTATCCGTTGATCGTCGAGGGTGAGGAAGGGAACTACTCCGGGTATTTTCCCGATCTTCCGGGATGCACCACCGGCGGCAGCACGTTGCACGAAGTGCGGGAAAATGCCCGCGAAGCGCTGACCCTATACCTGGAAGGGTTCACCGAGCGAGGCAATCCGTTTCCGACACCCTCTCAGGCCGTGCGGATGGAATTGATCGAAATCGACGAGGCTGAGCTCCCGCCAACCAAAGCACTGGCCGGCCGTGGTTGATCGATCGCAACTTCTACGATCCCTATGGGTAGCGCACCTGCTTTGGGAGCAGGGGGTCGGGGGTTCAAATCCCTCCACCCCGATTGGCCGTTTCACCGGCTGACGAACCGGCTGCACGCGACCTCCACCCGCTGACGGCCCGCCGGCGCCGCGGTCTCTGCCAGAGGCCACCCCGTCATGCACGCAAGTCGCGTATGCCCCTGATCCATCAGCACTGCCCCCGGCATGCCGCGGCGCCGCGAAGGACACGTCCCGATGGCCCCCTACTTCGAGTGGCTCGACAAGTACAGCGTTGGAGTGCCCTCCCTGGACGACGATCACAGGGCGCTGATCGGCCTGGTGGACCAGGTCGTCACCGCGATTGAGCAAGGCCGCGGCCACGATGTGGTCGCCCCCGTGCTCGACCGGCTGATGGACTACACGGTGTCCCATTTCGAGCATGAAGAGCGGCTGATGGCGAAGAGCGACTACCCGCGCTACGTCGAGCACGTGCAGCAGCACAACATGCTGATCCGCCGCGTGCTCACGTTCTCCATCCAGTACGGCAAAGGGGAGATCGACCCTGTGGAGTTCGGACAGTTCCTGATGGACTGGCTGCTCAAGCATGTGCTTCACGAGGATCAGCAGTATAAGGCGCACCTGATGGCCGCCGGGGTCAGTTGACCCCGCGCGACCGCTCGTAGACAACCGCCGCAGCCGTCGCTGCGCTCGTTTCTACCGAGTGGCCTGTCCGCCCCCGCGGGTTTCAGGCGTTGCCAACCAAACGCGGGCGCGGCATCGTGTCGGTCCGGATCGGGACACCGCGTCCGCTGACGACGCAGGAGTGTTGAGCAGGTATGGCAAGGCCATGAAACGAATGCCGCTACGTCGGGTGCTGCTGTGCACGGCTGCGCTGCTGGCAGCCCTGCTCACCCTCGAGGCGTGCTCCAGCTCCGCCGCGCGCCCGTCGTCCACCCTTAGCTGCCCGCGCGGCTGCGGCTGCGGCTCCGCCGGGAGCGGCAGCGCCTGGTCGACCAATTGCGAGTGACATGACATCGCGTCGTGCCGCCGGTTGGCGCGCGCGGACGTCTGGGCCCCGGCCCGGCGACGGCTGACGACCCTGTCGCTCGGCCGCCACGAGACGGAGCGCTTGCGGCAACCGTCTGCGCGGCGCGGGGTCGCGCTCACCCCACCGTGTACTTCCGCACGAAGTCCTCGTCGATGGTGACGCCCAGGCCGGGGCGGTCGGGAATCTCGATCTCGCCGTCCTGCACGGTGAGCGCTTCCCTGGCCATGCCCAGCCGCAAGGGCCGCTGGCCGCTGAAGTACTCGATGATCGTGCCCGCGGGGGCGGCGGCGGCCACGTGCAGGCCGGCGGCCAGCATCAGCGCGCCGCCCGCCATGTGCGGCGCCAGCGCGAGCTGGAAGGCGCCGGCCAGGGCGGCGATGCGCATGCCCTCGGTGATGCCGCCGCAGATGGCCATGTCGGGCTGGAACACGTCGGCAGCCCGGCGCTGGGCCAGGTCGAGGAAATCGAAGCGGGTGAACAGGCTCTCCCCGGCGGCGATGGGGATATCGGTGGCTGCGCGCACCTCGGCCATGCCCGCGTGGTTGTCGGCGCTGACCGGCTCCTCGAACCAGGCCAGCCGGCACTCGGCCACCTCCCGGCAGAACCGCCTGGCCTCGGCCACGCTGAAGGTACCGTGGGCGTCGACCATGATGTCCACGCCTTCGCCGAGGGCCTCGCGGGCGGCCCGCACGCGCCGGACGGAGGTCATCACGTCGCCGTCCATGGCGCCCACGCGCATCTTGACGGCGCGGAAGCCGCCTTCCTTCACGTAGCCCAGCAACTGCCCGCCGATCGCGTGCTCATCGGCCCACCCGCCCGAAGCGTAGGCGCGCATGCGGTTGCGGCAGGCGCCGCCGAGCAGCCGGTACACGGGCACCCCCAGCGACTTGCCGAGCAGGTCCCAGAGCGCCTGGTCCACCCCGCTGACGGCGGTGAGCGTGACGCCGCGCCGGCCCAGCACGGGGAACGCCCGCCCGCGCGCCAGCGCGTGGTGGGCGCGCGGCCCGTTGTACATCAGCTCCCACAGCCGGCTGATGTCGCGGGGTTCCTGGCCGACCAGCACGGGCGCCAGCTCGCGCGAGATGAGGGTCACCAGGGTCGAGTGGTCGCCGCCGCTGCCCACGGTGGCCTTGGCCTCGCCGAAGCCCGTGAGCCCCGCGTCGGTCTCGATGCGCACCAGGCAGGTGTTGATGCTGTCGAGCCGGCCGAAGTCGCTCACCTGCACGCGGTCGGGCGGGTGCGGGATGCGCAGCCAGGTGGCGCCGACCTTGGTGATCTTCATGGCAGGCCCCGGGGTTGCGTGGGTGGGGGCGGGCCGCGCTGCGACCCGCCCCTGGGTTCAGGTGTAGGCCGGTATCTGGCGGTGGAACATGGCGAAGATGCGCTCCCAGGAGCGCTCCGCCGCGACCTTGTGGTAGACGCCGCGCTCGGGGAACTGGTAGCCGTGGTGGGTGCCGGGGTGCACCTCCACCAGGTGGCGGACG
>JACQKK010000092.1 GCA_016204605.1 Candidatus Lambdaproteobacteria bacterium | reverse complement strand
GCTGTCGCCGGCCTTGCGCACCTGCTCGATCAAGGCGATCATGCGCTGGGCCGCGGCGGTGTCCGGGCAGCGCACGGCGTTGGCTTCGATCTGCGCCGCGGTGACGGTGGCCGGCTCCACCTCCGCCTTGATCTCCTGCACCTGGGCCACCCAGGCCAGGGTCTCGATGGCGAAGTGGCGTCGCAGCGCCTTCCTGGCGATGGCCCCCGCCGCCACCCGGCCGACCGTCTCCCGGGCGCTGGAGCGGCCGCCGCCCTGCCAGTTGCGGAAGCCGTACTTCCGGTCGTAGGTGAAATCGGCGTGGCTGGGCCGGTACAGGTCGCGCAGCTCGTCGTAGTCCTCGGAGCGCGCATCCTCGTTCCACACCAGGATCGAGATGGCGGTGCCCGTCGTGCGCCCCTCGAACACGCCCGAGAGGATCTGCGCCGCATCGCTCTCCTTGCGCTGGGAGGTGATGCGGCTCTGGCCGGGCCGGCGCCGGTCCAGCTCGCCCTGGATATCCTCCAGCGAAAGCTCCAGGCCGGCCGGGCAGCCGTCGATCACGACCCCCACGCCGCCGCCGTGGGATTCGCCCCAGGTGGTGATGCGGAACAACTGGCCGAAGGAGTCGCCCATGCCGCTCGCTCGTGGCGGAAGAGTGCCGGAAGACCGGGTGCGCACCGCTCGCGTCATTATACCCACCCGCCCGGGGAAGGGTAAGGCTGCGCGCGGGGCGGACCGCACCTGCGCCTTGCCGGATGCCCCGCCCCGGCCGTAGCATCGAGGTCCACGGCTGGCCGCGCCACGCCCCCTCCCCCTGCCGCGAGCGCCCGAGCGATGGCCGATCCTTCACGGTGGCTGGCGGCGTGGCTCAGGGCGGCAGGGCGCGGGGCGTCCCTGCTCAGGGAAGCATGGCGGCAGGCGACCGGGAGGCAAAGCACCCGGCGGTACAGCGCCGGGCGCGACCTGGCGCAGGCCCCCGGCGAGCGGCTCCGGATGGTGCTCGCCGGGGCGGCGGGCCTTCTGGCGGCGGCGGCCCAGCCCCCGCTCGACTGGGGCGCGCTGGCGTGGGTGGCCCTGGCTCCGCTGCCGCTGCTGCTGCAGGGCGCTCGCGGTGCCCGGGGCGCGGGGCGGCTCGGGTTCGCCTGGGGCCTGGCCTACCACGGGGCGCTGTTCGCCTGGCTGCCCGAGGCCCTGAGCGCGGAGGCCGGCCTGGGCCCGGTCTCCGCCTGGGGGCTGCCGCTCGTGTCCATCACCGTGCTCGCCGCATTCCCCGCCGCCGCCCTGGCGGTCGCGGGGGCGTTGGGGGAGCGCGGCGTCTCGCCGCTGTGGAGTTTCCCGCCGCTGTTCGCCCTGCAGGATGCGGCGCTCGGCGTCAGCCCGTTCGGGGGGATGCCCTGGGCCACCCTGGCCGCCGCGCAGACCGACTCCCTCGCGGCCCGCGTGCTGGTGCCGCTGGGCGGCGGCGCGGCGCTGGTGCTGGCGCTGGCGGCGGTCAACGCCGCCTGGGCGGGCTGGGTGCGTGCCGCGCTCGACCGGGCCAGCCGGGCGCGGGCCCCAGGGCCGGGGCTCCGGGCGCGCCGCTGGCCGCGCCATGGTCCGCTCGCGGCGGGCAGGATGGTCGGCGTGCTGGCCGCGGGCGCCGTGCTGGCCGCGGGCGCCGTGCTGGCGCTGGCCACGGCCGGGCTGGCCCTGCCGCTCGCCCCGCGCGACCCCGCGCCGATGGAGGAACAGCCGCCCTTCACGGCGATCCTGCTGGGCAGCGACCTTTCCCATGCGCAGCTGCAGGGCTTCTACGACAACCCCGCGGGGGTGCGCCTGTTCCTGGGTCGCACCGCGCAGGCCGTGCTCGCGGCGCCCGCCGGGCCGCCGGGAGCGCCTCGGCAGGCCCAACTGGCGCTCTGGCCCGAGAGCGGCGTGGGGATGCCCATCGAGCGGGGCAAGACGCTCGTGGAGCTCAACCGCTTCGCCACGGCGCTCGACACGGACGTGCTGCTGGGCTCGCTCGCCGAGGAACCGGGGCGGGTCTACAACGCGGCGTATCTCGTCACGGGCGGGCGGTTCGACTTCCGGCGCTACGACAAGCGCGAGCTGGTGCCGTTCGGCGAGTACGTGCCGCCAGGGTTCCGCTGGGCGTTCGGCAGCAAGCTCACCGCCGGCGAGACCGACTACACGGCGGGAGATTCGCCCCCCGTGCTCCCCTGGCGCGGCGCCCGCCTGGGGCTGGCCATCTGCTTCGAGAGCATCCTGCCCGGCCACGTGCGCCGCGCGGCCGCCGAGGGGGCGACCGTGCTGGCCGTGCTCTCGAACGACCTGTGGCTCTCGCCCGCAGCCCGGCTGCGCCACCTGCGCCTGACCGCCCTCGAGAGCCTCGCCATCGGGCGCGATGCGCTATTCGTCGCCAACGCCGGCTGGAGCGCGCTGCTGCGCGATGGCGTGGCGCTGCGCGCCGTGGCGGGCGGCCAGGCGGCGCTCACGGTCACCGCCATCCCCCGTGCCGCGCTGACTCCCTGGGTGCGCTGGGGCTACCTGCCGCTGGCTGCGCTGCTGGCACTGTGGAGCGCCGCGGCGGCAGCCGCGACGATCGGGGCGGGCGGCCACGGGCGTGCCAGATGTGACCGACTTCCGTCGCGGATCGTTTCGCGCAAATCTCGCCTGGGTCGGCACATCCCGCATTGACAAACCATCGCAGGGGCGATTTGCACATGGGCGCTATTTCCGTTTAGGACTTGGAGACTTGGTACTATCTGGTGTCCATGATCGGCGTGGCAATTTCCGCAATCGCGCTGGGCGTGATCGCCTTTCAGGTGAAGGCAATCAGCGATCAGACGAAAACTCAGAAACAGCAAGACGACATTTCTAGGGCAGACCGGTATGTGACGGAGTACCAAAATATTCGCAAGATTACACATAAACTACGACAACAGAATAAGAAAATGAGCATCAGTCAGATTTGCGATGCTATTGACAACGATGAGGATACTCGTTCCGAGTGGTACGCCATGATGGAATACTTTGAAAGGCTTGGAGCTCTAGTCGCACTCGGCACGATCGACAAGCGGTTCATTCTCAAGACGCTTGACGCAGTCATCGTCGATGCATGGGAATTGTCCGAACCAGTCATCAAGGAACTCAGTAAGCGCGACAAAGACGACCTGATCTTTGAATTATTCGAGGACTTGTACAAGGCGGCGAAGGATAGCGCGTCCAAGAAACAGAATTGACAGATCACATCGTTTGTAGTATATATTTTCGATACTGCAAGCATGCCCGTTTAGCATCCAGCAACGTTGTTCGAGGAGGCGACATGTCTCGTTTTCCAAAACCTGGGCCGATCAGGCCGATTCCGGCCTAACGACGACGGTATCGGCGTGTCGGGAAATTGACGCTTTCGAGGCGGCGCGGGCTTTAGCGCCAGCCACGGGAGTCGCGCCTCGGGCGCCGCACGGTACTTGCATCCCTGCCCGAGGGCGACCCGAGACCGGCGCCGGGCGCACCGGGAGAGCGGCCCTGGGGCATTGTCCGCCGAGACCTGAAGGGAGCCAGCGATGCGACCGGAATCCAACTACGACCAGCGCCAGGGCGCGGCCCAGCAGGGGTCGACCCGCGACGTTCCCCCCGATTTCGCCAACCGGATCGCCACCAAGATCATTCTCACCAGCGACCGCGAACGCGATTCAGAGCTGGCGCTGGAGAAGGTCGCGTCGGTGATCCTGCGCAATCTCTCCGCGCCGGAGCGGCTGCGGCACCTGATCGAATGCACCGAGGTGCTGCTGGCCAACGATGACACGCGCCGATACGCGGGCGTGGCCTGGGCCTCGGTCGCCATCGAGCAGGAGGCCGCTCCCAAGCACGCCAAGTTCGTCAGCGACGTGCTCGACGTGATCATCGACGATCACATGCGCGGCGCCAAGCCCGAATACGAGCTGGAATACAAGCGCAAGAAGTTCTCCGCCTACGCGCGCCTGCTGGGCGAGGTCTTCATCAACATGATGGAGCTCAACAGCGAGCTGTACGAGGTGTTGAGCGCGGTCTACGCCGCCGTCATCCGCAAGGAGATGGCGATCGAGCAGAAGGAGAAGGAGGATAAGGGCTCGCGCCGCATCAACCTGTTGAAGGAGCGCGACAGCGGCCCCACGGTGGGCAAGAAGCTGTTCGACGACGTGGTGGATTACATCCACGCCCGCGGCGAGTTCAAGTCCGATTCGCTGAACCAGCAGAACCCGAACGAGTTCATCGCGATCCTGGCCGACCGCATGCGCGGCACCCGCCGCTACGTGATCCAGGACATCATGAACCGCCAGTCCCTCGCCCGCAAGAAAGAAGCGGAAAAGGAACTGAGCGAGCGGCTGGCCAGCGCGGAAGAGATCATCCTGGCCCGCGACACGTTCAAGAAGGCGATAAACCTGTTCTGGACGGAGAAGCGCTACAATTTCAAGTACCTCTCCGTCGAGAAGGTGCGGGTGACGGTGCAGGTGCTGGCGATCATGGTGGGAATTCTGTTCTTCCTGATGGGCTACCTGCGCATCGCGGACATGTATTGGTGGGAGGGGGCCATCGTCCTGGCCGGCATGTACCTGTACGCCCGGTTCGCCGTCTCGCGCCAATCCTTCCGTAGCTTTTTCCCCGACGACGTGAGCAAGGAGCTGGAGGTGGTGGTGGGGTCGTTCACCCCCGCGCTGCGCAAGATGTCGAAGCAGCAGCTCGATTCGTTCCTGATCCGCCAGGTGCGGGACCCCGCCAACGTCAACCTGCTGACGATTCTCCCCGAGTTCGTGAAGTACGTGTTCGCCGTGATGCCGGAGCGCAAGAACGCCATCGTCACGATGGAGGAGCTGGGCGAGATCATGGACAACATGGAGCTGGACATCGCCCGCACCCTCCGCGCGACCCAGTCCACGCGCGAACCGCCGATCTGACCTCTCCGCGCCGCCCGCGCCTTGCGGCGCTCGCCCCTCCATTGGCTTGGAGCACCGATGATCCCCGAGTTCATGGCGCCCCAGTCGCGCGCCGTGCTGCGGCTGCTCGGCCGCAACTACGATGGCTTCACCGACGGCGCCCAGCGCAGCGTCAACTGGCTGATGCTGGCCGTGGACGCGCTGCTGCTGGCGCTGCTGCTCTCGCTGCTATAGCCGGATGCCCGCGGCGGGGTCGCCGCGGCCGATCAGCTCCGCCGCCCAGCCGAGCGCGTCGGCGGTACGCTCCGGCGCCTCCTGTGCGAAGGTGTGGGTGCCGGCCAAGGTGATCACGGTGGCCAGCGGCATGGCATCGGCCAGGTCGCGCAGGCATGCTTCGCGGGCGACCGTCGAGCGCGCGCCGCCCAGGATCACCGCCGGCGCCCGCACCCGCCCCGCCCATTCGAACAGCAGCTTGCCCGGGCGGCTGCGGTAGATGGCCACCTCGAGCCAGGGCGGGCAGGCCAGCCGCACGCCGCCCTCCGCCGCCGGCACGAGGCCCGTCTCCAGGAACCGCTCGAAGGGCTCCTCCCGCCATTCCGCGAACACGCCCTTGCCGGCCAGGCTGCGCCGGGCCTCGACGAGATCGGGCCAACGGTCGCGGCGCTTCAAGGTGCGGGCGATCAGCTCGCCGCTCAGCCCCTCGTCGACCGGCAGCCAGGGCTCGGCGCGGCGGTGGGGCACGAGCGGATCGAGCAGGATCAGGCCGCTGACCAGCTCCGGCGCTTCGGCGGCCAGCCACAGCGAGCACAGCGCGCCGAAGGAGTGGCCCGCCAGCCAGACCGGCGGGCGCAGCGCGGTCGTCACGTAGGCGCGCAGATCGGCGACGGTCTCGTACCAGCTCTCCCAGGCGGGCGGGACGCTGCTGCCGCCGTGGCCGCGGGCATTCAAGCCATGCACCCGGGCGTGACCGAACAGGCCGCCGAGCGCCGGCAGGTACGACTGGGTGGTGAGCCCGTTGCCGTGGGTGAAGACGAGCGGGTGCGCGCCCTGGCCCCAGCGCGCGCCGCGCAGCACCAGCCCGCCGGGACGCGGGAACTCGATCGGCGCTAGGGACTCAGGCTGAAGTCCGATGCCCATGCCGGCGGCCTCACTCTCCCCGGCCACTCGCGTCAAGCGATCCCTCGTGGCGGTTCCTGTGGCTCATCCGCGTACCGTGCGCAGCGCGGGCGTGACGGGAGCGTTTCGGCGAGCATCCCCACCCCTGCCCCTCCCCACTTGGTGGAGAGGGATTCGGGCGATCACGAACCTGCCCCCGCCGCGGCCCCATCCCCCTCCCCACTTGGTGGAGAGGGATTCGGGCGATCACGAACCTGCCCCCGCCGCAGCCTCATCCCCCTCTCCACTTGGTGGAGAGGGGGACCGAGGGGGTGAGGACGCCGACGGCGGCGCTCATTGGAATTGCGCGACGCTCAGCACCTCGCCGCGCCCGTCGGCGAGCTTGTATTCGAGCCGCTGATCGTCCAGCCACTTGAGGTCGAGCCGCGGCAACGTGTTGACGACGCCGTGGTTGAGGTGGCGCACCTGGTCTTCCGCGAACAGCATCAGGTGCAGGCCGATGCCGAACGTCTTGACGCTCTGTCCGGCCGGGCCTTTGTCCTCGGCCGTGGCGACGTGGTAGAAGGCCACCCCCTTGGGGCCGGCCGTCATCCCGTCGGCCGTGCGGCTGATGGGCAGCAGGTCCACGATCGAGCGCTCCTGCACCACCCGGTACAGCTTCTTGTAGACGACCCCGCCCAGGGTCAGCACCGCGTGGTAGAACCCCGGCGACACCGCCACGATGCGCGGCGGGGCGTCGGCCGGCAGCACGCTCGCGCCGAACTGCACCTTGCCGTCCTCGGCGCGGGCGAGATAGGCGAACCGCCCCTCCGCCGGCAACGGCAGAATCTGGATGATCGTCTGGCGCGGCAGGGACAGCAGCAGCCGGTTGTTGAGATACACGCCGTTGTCCGGGCGGTTCTCGGGGAAGACCGTGTAGGGCCCCAGCTGCACCATGCCCGTGTGGCGCGCATCGGCCGGGAACTGCCGTTGCGCCGGCAGCGCCGCCGGCCACGCCAGCGCCAGCACGATCACCAGCCCCGCGGCCACCGCGCGTTCCCGCCCTCGCCATCCGTGCACCCGGCGCAACTCGGCCTCCGTCGATCAGAATGGTTGGCGCCGCGCCGGCGCGTGGCCCGCGCAATTGTCCCCGCACAATTATCCCCGCGCAGTGGCTTCCCGCGCGGCGTCGCGCGGGGAGTCACCCCGATGACGATAGGGAAAAGCCGCGCGCATTGCAAGGCGGGAGCTCCGGCCGGGCAAACGCAAGAACGTCGGCACCCTCGCGCCGCTCGCCGGCGGCAACGGCCCGCAGGCGTTGTGCGAAGGCGCCCGGGCAGCATGCCGGAGCGAGTCCCGGCCTCGATCGCCTGCCGGCTGCGTCGGCCGTTGCCCGGCCACCCCATCCCTCCCCCGCGAAACCTCAACCTCCCCGGCCCTCCCTCTCTAACGCTTGGAGCGGGAGGGAGCGCCAACAGGCGCTCCGCGGCTACCGCCGATGTCCCCCGCTCCAAGAATGGGAAAAGCGGGGCTGCGCCGGCATGTCGGGCCGGCCCACGCGGTCGGGGGCCAGCGCCCCTCCCCACCTGGTGGGGAGGGGATGGGGGTGGGGACGCTGCGCCCCGCCCTAGACCGTGGGCGAGCGGAGGGGTATGGTCCGGGTACGGCCCCATGGGGGGGCCCGCCATTCTGCGGGGCTGCGGCGCCGCGGCCGAATCCGGGCGCCGCAGCCTCGCCAATACCCGAGGTGATGCATGGACAACCCTTTGCGGGAAGGGCTGATCCAGGAGCGCGTGCCCGAGCCGCTGGTGCTGGTGATCTTCGGGGCGTCGGGCGATCTCACCAAGCGCAAGCTGCTGCCTGCCGTCTATACGATGACCCGGGAGCGGCTGCTGCCGGCGGCGTTCGCCGTGGTCGGGCTTTCCCGCTTCGAATGGGACGACGACCGGTTCCGCGCCGAGGCGCGCCAGGGCTGCGACACGTTCGCGCGGCGCCGCCCCGTCGATGAGACGCTCTGGTCCAACTTCGGCCGCAGCCTGCACTACGTCGCCGGCGAGTTCGACGACCCCGAGGCGTACGAGCGGCTGAAGGCGCGGCTCACGGAGATCGACGCGCGCTACGGCATTCCGGGCAACCGGCTGTTCTATCTCTCCACGCCCCCCTCGACCTTCCCCGTGATCGTCGAGCGGCTGGGCAAGGCGGGGCTGGTCTCGCGCCAGCTCAAGCCTTGGACGCGCATCATCGTCGAGAAGCCGTTCGGGCGCGACCTCGGCTCGGCCCAACTGCTCAACCGGCAGCTCAAGCAGTTCTTCCGGGAGATGCAGATCTACCGGATCGACCACTACCTGGGGAAGGAGACGGTGCAGAACATGATGGCGCTACGGTTCTCCAACGGCATCTTCGAGCCGCTCTGGAACCGCAACCACGTGGAGAGCGTGCAGATCACGGCCGCCGAGGCGATCGGCGTCGAGGGGCGCATCAACTACTTCGAGGAGGCAGGCATCCTGCGCGACATGGTGCAGAACCACCTGTTCCAGGTGCTGTGCGTGACGGGGATGGAGCCGCCCGTGGCCATGACCGCCGACGCCGTGCGCGACGAGAAGGTGAAGCTGCTCAAGGCCCTGCGTCCGATCCCGCGGGAGAAGATGGACGAGCACGTGGTGCGCGCCCAGTACGCCCGCGGGCGGGTGCTGGGCGAGTCGGTGCCGGGCTATCGGGAGGAGCCGGGCGGCAACCCGGCCTCCACCACCGAGACCTATGTGGCGCTCAAGCTATTGATCGACAACTGGCGTTGGGGCGGCGTGCCGTTCTTCCTGCGCACGGCGAAGCGCATGCCCAAGCGCGTGACCGAGATCGCGGTGACCTTCAAGCCCGCGCCGCACCTGATGTTCGCGCGGAACGGCGCGCCGCCGGTGCCGAACGTGCTGTCGATCCGCATCCAGCCCGACGAGGGCATCACGCTGCACTTCGGCTCGAAGGTGCCGGGCCCCTCGATCGATATCGCCCCGGTGAACATGGAGTTCCGCTACGGCACCTCCTTCGGCAGCGAGCCGCCCGAGGCCTACGAGCGCCTGATCCTCGACGCCATGCTCGGCGACGGCACCCTGTTCATCCGCGACGACGAGACCGAGACCTCCTGGGGCTTCATCAGCAAGGTGCACGAGGCCTGGGCCGAGCAGCGGCGCAAGGCGCTGCCGGGCTATCCCGCCGGCACCTGGGGACCGCCCGAGGCCGAGGCGCTGGTCAAGGAAGCGGGGCTCGAATGGAGGAAGCCATGACCGCCCCTCCGCCCGATCAGGTGCGCTCCTTCCAGCAGGCCCGCACCGTTTCGCCCGCGGCCGTCGAGCAGGAGCTGGCCAGCCTGTGGCGCCAGGCCGTGGATTCGCCCGGCGGCGGCGCGGGGGAGCAGGTCACGCGCGCCTGCCTGTGGAACCTGATCGTCTACGATCCCCGCCCCGAGCGCGACGGCCCCGGCGGGCCGGAACACGGCAAGGCCCTGCGCACGCTGCTGGACCAGGTCACGGTCGCCATCCCGGCGCGCATCCTGCGCCTGGAAGCCTGGGCCGCCGACCGCGCGCCGGCGCCCGAGCGCGAGGTGGAGGCCTGGGTGGCGGCGCGCTGCCTGATGCCCGATGCCGGCGCCCGCCAGCTCGCGGTCGAGGAGATCACCTACGCCGGCTACGGCAGCCGCGGGCTGTCGCACTTCCCCTCGCTGGTGCGGGCGACGCTGCTGCCCGATCTGCCCATCGCCATGCTCTGGCTCGACGACTTGCCCCACGAGGGCTGGCTGCTGGACCAGCTGCTGCCGCTCTGCCAGCGCGTGCTGATCGACAGCCAGTCGGTGCACCGCGACGTGGCGCTGTTGGCCGTGGACAAGCTGGTCAACTCGACCGTGACCCTGTTCGTGGACCTGGGCTGGATGCGCCTCACGCCCGTGCGCTACCTGCTGGCGGGGCTGTTCGACCCGCCCGGGCGCGCCGAGCAGCTCGCCGACCTGCGCCACGTGCGCATCGTCACCACCCAGCGCGGCCGCAACGCGGGACTGCTGCTGCTGAGCTGGCTGCTCTCCCGCGCCGACTTCCGCGCGCACATGCCCCTCGCGCCGGAGGGCGACGACATGCTCTACCGCTGGCGCAGCCGGCGCGGCAGCGCCGCGGTCGAGGTCGAGTTCTCGATCGAGGCCGGCGAGGGCGGCTACGACGGCGTGATCCTGGCCGAGCTGAACGCGGGGGGCGACCTGTTCAGCATCCGCCAGGTGGATGACGAACACGTGGCCCTGCACAGCCCCGACCGCCGCGAGCAGAAGCTCGCTCTGCACGGCTGGCGCGAGCCGGAGCTCGTCATCGCCGGCCTCGGCAGCCTCGGCATCGACCGCTTCTACCCCCAGACCCTGGCCGTCGCGGCCTCGCTGGTGGAAGACACGACCTGGAACCGCTGAGGTTCCGAACCCCAACCTCACCCCGGCCGCTCGCGCGCCCACCCCTCTCCGCTGGCGGAGAGGGGTGGATGGCGCGGTCTTGCGCGGCTGAATCATGTCGCCGGCTGACGGAGCCGGGCTTGTGGGGATGTCTTATACTGTTTCGCTTTCAAGATGGGCTGATCTCATCATCCAACTCACCGTCACTGCCGGCGAGGCTCTCCATCACCGATGGAGAGGGGCGATCACTCGGAGTGCCGCCAGCCGCGGAGACGAGGCGACCGGGATTCGATGCTACTTTGAAGGCGAATCGGTATGAGAATGGCGCCGGGGGCGGGCGGGCTGAGGGGCGGCCGAGGGAAAGGGGCGGTAACGCCGGGCCCCACGGACAGCGCGAATGTTCCGGCTGGCAGCGCAGAACCGATCATGGCGCTCCAGCGTCCGGCTCCCGCTCAGCCGGAGACGGCGGGCGGAGGCATGCCAGCGACCGGCGCCACCCGGTCGTTCAGGCTCGCGTATCCTGGCGCGACATGAAGGTGCGCCGGTTCCGCCGGCGCACCCCTGGGCACACCCGCCGCAACGCCCGCGGGAGCGGTCCAGGCGGATCGTTCCGAGCCGGCCTCGCGTCCGCAGCCGAACCGCACGACGTCGCCCACGATCAGCAGCGCGGGCGCCCGGAATGCGTGAAGCGCGGCCAGCGCCGGCAGAGTTGCCAACGTTCCCACGGCAGACCGCTCGCGTTCGGTCGTGCCTTCCTGGATGAGCGCCGCAGGCGTGTCCGGACTGAGTCCCTGCGCCAGCAGCCCGGTGCATAGCGCCGGAAGGCGCGCCATGCCCATGTAGACCACCAGCGTCTGCCCGGGCGCGACCGGCGGCAGCGCTGCCGCACCACCCGGGCTCGGATGACCGGTGGCCAGCACCACCGAATGGGCATGCTCCCGATGGGTGAGGGGAATGCCCAGGCGCGCGGCGCAGCCCGCGGCGGCCGTGATGCCGGGTACCACCTCGCAGCGGATGCCGGCGGCCGCCAGGGCCTCCTGCTCTTCGCCGCCCCGCCCGAAGATGAACGGATCGCCGCCTTTCAGGCGCACCACCCGCTGCCCGGCGCGGGCCAGGCGCAGCAGCAGCGCGTTGATCTCCGCCTGGGTGAGCGTCGCGTGTCCGGCAGACTTGCCCACGTCGATGCGCTCGGCATCGCGGCGGGCCAGTGCCAGGATGTCGCGCGAGACCAGGCGGTCGTAGACGATCGCGTCCGCCTCCTGCAGCAGGCGCGCCGCACGCAGCGTGAGCAGCTCCGCATCCCCGGGCCCGGCGCCGACGAGCCACACGGCGCCCGGGATTCCCGCCCGCCCGGCGGCATGCTCCAGCTCCACGGCCAGCGCCGCGCCCGCTTCGCGCTCGCGCCCGGCGAGCGCCAGCTCCGCCACCGGCCCCTGGAAAACCCGCTCCCAGAAGCGGTTGCGCGCCCGCGGATCGCGCAGGCGGGCCTTGATGCGGCTGCGGAAGCGGCCCGCCAGTTCCGCCAGGCGGCCGTAGCCCCCGCTCACGACCTGCTCCAGGCGTGCCCTGAGGAGCCGGGCCAGCACGGGTGCCCTGCCGCCGGAGGAGACCGCGACCACGATGGGTGAGCGATCCACGATGGCCGGTACGATGAACGTGCAGGCGGCCGGGTCGTCCACGACGTTGACCGGGATGCCGCGGTGTTGGGCCGCCTGCGCCGCCTGGCGATTCACGGCCCGGTCGTCCGTGGCGGCGATGACCACCGCGGCGGCTGCCAGACAGGCCGGCGTGAATCCTGCGGGGCGGTGCTCCAGTACACCCGCGCGTGCCCATCCGGCCAGCACCGGCTCCAGCGCCGGCGCCACCACCGATACGCGGGCCCCCGCCCGCAGCAGCAGCTCCACCTTGCGGCGCGCCACGGCGCCGCCGCTGATGACGGTGCAGGCGCGTCCCTGCAGCTTCATGAAGATGGGCAGGTAGTCCATGGGCGCCGGAAGAGGAGGCGTTTACCGCGGGGCCCAGCCTGTGTCATCCGGCCTGGGCGGTGAGGGTGCGGATTTCCGGCAGACAGGAGCCGCAGGCGGTGCCGGCGCCGGTGAGGCGGCCGATCTCGCCCGGCTCCGCCCTGCCGCTCCGCCGGACCGCGTCGACGATGGCCGAGCGTGCGACGCGGTGGCAGGCGCAGATGAGCGGGTCCACGACACCCGCGCCGTTCCCGGATGCGCCCAGGGAGAGCAGCCTCGCGCGCTGGCGCGGCGACAACTGGCGGGCGGCGAAGGCGGCATCCCACCATCCCTCCGCGCCCACCTCCAGCGCGGCTCCCACGCTGAGGGCAGCCAGCAGCCTGTGGCCGCTCAGCAGGGCCACGCGGAAGCGCCCGGCCTTGGGATCGTGGTACGCGATCCAGTCCTGCCCGGTGCCGGTAGCCGCGGGAAGCTCGACGGCACCCAGCCAGCGGCGGGCCGTGGCGTGCCAATCCTCCACCGGGCCGAAGCCGGCCAGCAGCGTCCGCCAATACCCCTGCTCCCGCACGCGGATCCACGCGACGTCCGGGGGCAGGCCGAGCACCGTGCGGGAGCAGAGCATGGCCTGCCATGCCGGCTCCAGCGGCACGGCGCGCACCGGCGTGTGTTTGGATTCCGGCTGCCCGGACACGGGATCGGTCACCGGGTTGACCAAGGATCCCACCCGGCCCGCGGACGAGAATTGCGCCGTCCAGTGCATCGGCACGAACACCGAGCCGCGCGCGACCCGATCGCCGACGCGAACCTGCGTGACGACGTGCCCCCAGCGGCTCTCCAGGCGCACCCATTGCCCGTCAGCGAGGCGCAGCGCGCGGGCGTCGTCCGGGTGCAGGTCCGCATAGGGCACGGGGGTGTGGCGGCACAGCGTGGCCACGCGACCCGTGCGGGTCATCGTGTGCCACTGGTCGCGCAGGCGGCCCGTGTTCAGCACCAGCGGATAGGCCGCGTCCGGGGCGTGCACCGGCAGGCGGGGCGCAACGGGCACCAGCCGCGCCCGCCCGTCCGGCGTCGTGAAGCGCCCATCGCCGTAGAGCCGTACCGTGCCCGCCGCATCGTCGGCGTGTACCGGCCACTGCACCGGCTCCAGCGCCTGGTAGGCCGCCGGCGAGAGCGCGCACAGGCCGGAGAGATCGAAGGCGCGGCGGCCCTGGTTCTCGTACGCCGAAAGCGCCGCGTGCTCGCGGAACACGTCGCAGGCCGACTCGTACGGGAACGCCGCGGCGAAGCCCAGGCGCCGCGCCACCTGCGTGAGCTGCCACCAGTCCGCCCGCGCCTCGGCCGGTGGCTGCAGAAAGGCGCGCTGGCGGGAGATGCGGCGCTCGGAGTTGGTCACCGTGCCCTCCTTCTCGCCCCAGGCCAGCGCGGGCAGCAGGATCTGCGCCAGGTCGGCCGTGTCCGTATCGCGGTAACAGTCCGAGACGACCACCAGCGGGCAGCGCCGCAGCGCCTCGCGCACGCGATCCGCGTCCGGCAGGCTCACCACGGGATTGGTGGCCATGATCCACACCGCGCGCACCTCGCCGCGATGGATGGCCTCGAACAGCTCCACGGCCTTGAGCCCCGGGGCGTCCGCGACGGCGGGTGCGTTCCAGAAGCGCTGCACCAGGGCACGGTGGCCGGGGTCTTCCAGGGCCAGATGCGCGGCGAGCTGGTTGGCCAACCCGCCCACCTCGCGGCCCCCCATGGCGTTGGGCTGGCCCGTGAGCGAGAACGGCCCCATCCCCGGCCGCCCGATGCGACCCGTCAACAGGTGGCAGTTCACGATGGCATTCACCTTGTCGCTGCCGCTGGAGGACTGGTGAACGCCCTGGGAATACAGCGTCACCGTCTCCGGGGTCTCGGCGAACCAGCGGTAGAACGCCTCCACCGCGGCCGGCGCCAGCCCGCAGCGTTCCGCCACGAGCGCGATGGAGCCCGCGCTCGCCTGCGCCGCCTCCAGCGCAGCGTCCGCGCCCGTGGTGCAGCGCTCCACGAACGCGCGGTCGCCGCAGCCCCGGGCGTGCAGGTAGGCCAGCAGTCCATTGAACAGCCATCCGTCCGTGCCGGGGCGCAGGGGCAGATGCAGGTCCGCGCCCTCGCTGGTGGCCGTGCGGCGCGGGTCGATCACCACCATCCGTCGCGCCGGATCGGCCTCCTTTGCCGCCCGGATGCGCTGGAACAGCACCGGGTGGCACCACGCCGCGTTGGAGCCGGCGCAGACGACCAGTCGCGCCAGCTCCAGGTCCTCGTAGCAGCCGGGCACCACGTCGGCCCCGAAGGCGCGGCGGTGGCCGGCCACGCTCGAGGCCATGCACAGCCGGGAATTCGTATCGATGTTGGCCGAGCCGATGAAGCCCTTCATCAGCTTGTTGGCCACGTAGTAGTCCTCGGTCAGCCACTGGCCGGAGACGTAGAGCGCCACCGACCGCGCGCCGTGCGCGGCGATGGTGCGGCGGAAGCCGTCGGCGACCGTTTGCAGGGCTTCGTCCCATGCCGCGCGACGACCCCCCACCTGCGGGTAGAGCAGCCGCCCGGCCAGCCCCAGGGTCTCGCCGAGGGCCATGCCCTTGGAGCACAGCCGGCCGTGGTTGGCGGGGTGCGCGGGGTCGCCGGTGATGCGCACCGCACCGGACGGCTCGTGGCGCGCCACCACGCCGCAGCCCACCCCGCAGTACGGGCAGGTGGTGCGAACGTCCGCCGTCGGGCCTGCGGCACGTGCGGAGCGGGTGCTCATGCCACCTCGCCGGAGTGGGTCGCGTTGGGCACCGGCGTGAGGAACAGGCGCACCCGAGCGCCGTACACGGCCACCGGATAGGCCGTGACGCAGCCCGAGTCCGGGGCTGCCGCCTTGCCGGAGGTCAGGTCGATCACCCAGCTATGCAAGGGACAGGTCACGGCGTTGCCGTGCACGATGCCCTCGGAGAGCGGGCCGCCCCGGTGGGGGCAGCGGTTGTCCAGGGCGAACAGCTCGTCCCGCCCCGTGCGGAACACGGCAATTTCGCCGCGGGGCGTGCGCACCACCCGCGCGCCGCGCCTGGGCACGTCCTCCAGCACGCCGATCTCCATCCAGTCCGTCATACCGTCAGCCCCTGTCCGCGGAGTGGCGTGAACTCGTTCCGGTCCACCTGCTGTGCGGCCCGCGCCTGCCAAGGATCGCTGCGATCCGCCTGGGACTGGAGGAAACGCGCGTTGAGGGCCCGGCGTCCGTCCGCATCCTCGACGATGCGATCCTTGACGTACTTGAGGCCGACGCGCTCGATCCAAGGCGCCGTGCGCTCCAGATAGCGGGCCTCTTCGCGGTAAAGCTGGATGAAGGCGCTGCAGTATTCCTCCACCTCTGCGGGCGTCTCCACCTTGCAGAGCAGCTCCGTGACGCGCACCTTCATGCCGCCGTTGCCGCCGACGTGCAGCTCCCAGCCCGATTCCACGGCGATCACGCCGAAGTCCTTGATGGTGGCCTCGGCGCAGTTGCGCGGGCAGCCGCTCACCGCCATCTTGAACTTGTGGGGCATCCAGGAGCCCCAGGTGCGCTGCTCGAGCCGGATGCCCATGGCGGTCGAGTCCTGGGTGCCGAACCGGCACCACTCCGAGCCGACGCAGGTCTTCACCGTGCGCAGCGCCTTGCCGTAGGCATGGCCGGAAACGAGCCCGGCCTGGCCCAGGTCGTGCCAGATGGCCGGCAACTGCTCCTTCTTCACGCCCAGCAGGTCGATGCGCTGGCCGCCGGTGATCTTGACGGTGGGCACCTGGAATTTTTCCGCCGCATCCGCGATGGCGCGCAGTTGGGCCGGCGTGGTGATGCCGCCCCACATGCGCGGCACCACCGAGAACGTGCCGTCCTTCTGGATGTTGGCGTGTGCGCGCTCGTTGATGAAGCGCGAGCGCGGATCGTCCTTGGCCTCGCCGGGCCAGGCGGCGAGCAGGTAGTAGTTCAGGGCGGGACGACAGGCCGCGCAGCCGTCCGGCGTGCGCCATTCCATGAACGCCATCGCCTCCGCGATGCTCTTGAGGCCATTGGCCTGGACGGCCTTGCGCACCTCCTCATGGGTGAACTCCGTGCAGGCGCACAGGGTCTTGGCCTTGGGCGGGGAGTAGGCGCCGCCCAGCGTGGCGGCCAGGATCTGCTCCACCAGCCCGGTGCAGCTGCCGCAGGACGATGAGGCCTTCGTGTGCGCCCGCACGTCCTCCAGCGTCATCAGTCCCCGGGAGGCGATGGCCTGGACGATCTCGCCCTTGCACACGCCGTTGCAGCCGCAGATTTCCGCGGCATCGGGCAGGTCGGCTGCGCTGCGCAGGCCCTGCGTGCCGGCATCGCCCAGGTGGGTCTGGCCGAACACGATCTGCTCGCGCAGGTCCGAGACGTCGCGCCCGCTGCGCAGCATGTCGAAGTACCACGTGGCATCGGTCGTATCGCCGTAGAGCACCACGCCGCGGAGGCGATCGTCCTCGACGACGATCTTCTTGTAGACGCCGCGCGTTTCGTCCTGCAGCGTGATCTCCTCGCGCGCGGGTCCGGGGGCGAAGTCGCCCGCGGAGAACAGCTCGATGCCGGTCACCTTCAGCTTGGCCGACACGTGGGCGCCCGCATAGAAGTTGTGCGCGAGTTCGGCCAGGTGGTTTGCGCAGACCCGGGCCATTTCGAACAGCGGCGCCACCAGCCCGTAGGTGGCGCGGCGGTGCTGGACGCACTCGCCCACGGCGTAGATGCGCGGGTCGTAGGTCTGCAGCGTGTCGGTCACCACCACGCCGCGCTCGCAGTAGAGGCCGGCCTCCTGCGCCAGGGCGATGTTGGGGCGGATGCCCACCGCCATCACCACCAGGTCGGCGGGCAGCTCGCGGCCGTCCGCCAGTCGCACCGCCCGCACGCGCCTATCGCCCAGCAGGGCGACGGTCTGCGCGCCCAGCTCGAAGGCCATCCCCCGGGCTTCCAGGCTGCGTCGCAGCATGTTGCCGGCCGTGGCATCGAGCTGGCGCTCCATGAGAGTGTCCACCAGGTGCACCACGCGCGCGGTCATGCCCTGCGCCATCAGCCCGTTGGCGGCCTCCAGGCCCAGCAGCCCCCCGCCGATCACCACGGCCTGGGAGCGCACCTTCGACGCCGCCAGCATCGCCTCGACGTCCGCGATATCGCGAAAGGTCACGACGCCCTCAAGCTCGGCGCCCGGGATCGGCAGCCGGATGGGCACCGATCCTGTCGCCAGCAGCAGCCGGTCATAGGGCTCCGCAATGCCGCCGTCGGCGATCACCTGGCGCCTGACGCGGTCGATGCGCAGCACCGTGCGGCCGGCGTGCAGCCTGATGCCGTGCGTTTCGTACCAGGGGCGGTCGTGCAGGAAGGTCCGGGCGAATTGCTGCCGGCCCGCCAGGATGTCCGAGAGCAGGATGCGGTTGTAGTTGCCATGCGGCTCGGCGCCGAACACGGTGACGTGATAGCGCTCGGGAGCCAGCTTCAGCAGCTCCTCGACGGTGCGCATCCCCGCCATGCCGTTGCCGACGACCACCAGGTTTTCGCGCATGACTTCTCCGATCTCGGTGCAGATTCCGGCGCAATCGCCGGCGGGGACGGCCTTGCGGTGCCGCCACGCATTCCCCCCCCCCGAGTGGGTTCACGGGTTGACCGCCGGCCGGCTGCCGGCGCGAAACCCGCTCGTGCACCTTTCCGCAAACAGCATGCCAACTTGTCGCGCTCACGCCGCCGGCATGGCCGGTGCCGCGCACGGCCACGCCAAGTCGTTGATCCGCCACCGTGGACAGCGCGCGAGGCTCGTCACGCGAGCGAACCTGGAGCGCTCATCGTCTCGGTCACTGTGGCCGTGTCCAGCCCAATTCTGCACAAAATCCAAGCATTTCCCTCCGAGCGGCGCTCAAGAGGTGCGCAGGATTTGGGCGCTTCCGCGAGCACGCTTGCGAACGGCGATCGGTACCGGTGCCCGGCCGTGGGCTTTCGCACGCGGAT